>NZ_JAVDSL010000001.1:947818-1263758 GCF_031455295.1 Leifsonia sp. 1010 | reverse complement strand
AGTAGCCGCCACGATGTTGACGTAAACATCCGCACACCGATCTCGAACCCAGGGAAGACATGACAACGACGTCCCTCACGCGGGCCACCGCGCCCGGCACCCCCCGCCGCGGCCGCCGGTCGCGCCGCGACTGGCGCGGCTGGGCTTTCGTGGCCCCCTTCATGGTCGTCTTCGCGGCGATGATCATCGCGCCGGTCGTCTACGCGATCTACCTCAGCCTTTTCCGCCAGCAGCTCATCGGCGGCAACGCGTTCGTCGGCCTCGGCAACTACGTCGCCGTGTTCCAGGACGAGAAGTTCTGGGCATCCCTCGGCCGCGTCTCGCTGTTCCTCGTCGTGCAGGTGCCGATCATGCTGGTCCTCTCGCTGGTCGCCGCCCTCGCGCTCGACAGTGCGCGACTGCACGGCGCCGGCTTCTTCCGCATCGCGCTCTTCCTCCCCTACGCCGTGCCCGGTGTGGTGGCCGCGCTGATCTGGGGCTTCATCTACGGCGACCAGTTCGGTCTGACCGCGAGCATCAACCAGCTGCTCGGCACCGGGCTCGCGCCGCTCAGCGGGCAGTGGGTGCTCGCCTCCATCGGCAACATCGTCACCTGGGAGTTCATGGGCTACAACATGCTCATCTTCTACGCGGCGTTGCGCGTCATCCCGACCGAGCTGTACGAGGCGGCCGAGATCGACGGTGCCGGAGCGTTCCGCACCGTGTTCAGCATCAAGCTCCCCGCCATCCGCGGCGCCCTCGTGATCGCGACGATCTTCTCGATCATCGGCAGCTTCCAGCTCTTCAACGAGCCGAACCTGCTCAAGCAGCTGGCGCCCAACGCGATCAGCAGCTACTTCACCCCGAACATGTACGCCTACAACCTCTCGTTCGCCGGCCAGCAGTTCAACTACGCCGCGACCGTCGCGATCGTGATGGGCGTCCTGACCGCCGTCATCGCCTACGTGGTGCAGCTGCGCGGCACGAGGAAGGAGGCCCGCTGATGGCCACCCTGACCGACACCCGCAGCACCCGCCCCCGCAAGGCCCCGTCCCGTGCCGCCGCGCGGGTCCGGGACGGCGCGTCCTCCGGCCGCCGCATCCGCAAGTCGCCGGTGCTGACGATCGTGATGGTGCTCTTCGTCATCTACTCGTTCGTGCCGCTCATCTGGCTGATCGTCAACGCGACGAAGACCCAGCCGGACCTCTACTCGTCGTTCGGGCTCTGGTTCGGCAAGGACTTCAACCTCTTCCAGAACATCGCCGACACGTTCACCTACCGCGGCGGCATCTTCGTGCAGTGGCTGGGCAACACCCTGCTCTACGTGGTCGTCGGCGCCGGCGGGGCGACGCTGCTCGCCACGGTCGCCGGCTACGGCATGGCCAAGTACAACTTCCCCGGCAAGCGGGCGGTGTTCGCCGTCGTGCTCGGAGCGATCGCGGTCCCCGGGACCGCCCTGGCCGTCCCCACGTTCCTGCTGTTCAGCCAGGCCGGGCTCACCAACACCCCGTGGTCGGTGATCCTGCCCTCGCTCATCAGCCCGTTCGGCTTCTACCTCATCTGGACCTACGCGAGCGAGGCCATCCCGACCGAGCTGCTGGAGGCGGCGCGGATGGACGGGGCAGGCGAGTTCCGCACGTTCTTCACCATCTCGCTGCGGCTCCTCGCGCCCGGCATCGTCACGGTCGCACTATTCGCGATCGTCGCCACCTGGAACAACTACTTCCTGCCGCTCATCATGCTGAGCGACCCCACCTGGTACCCCCTCACGGTGGGCCTCAGCCAGTGGAGCGCGCAGGCGACCGGGGTCGGCGCCCAGCCGATCTTCAACCTCGTGATCACCGGATCGCTCATCACGATCGTCCCGATCGTGGCCGCGTTCCTGGTGCTCCAGCGCTACTGGCAGTCGGGTCTGGCCGCCGGAAGCGTCAAGCAGTAACCCCATCCCCCATCCGCAATCTCATTCCACGAAGAAGTGAAAGGAAGCTCATGAAGAGCACTCTCGCGTCCCGGCGCATCGCCCGGGTCGTCACCGCCGCGGTGGTCGGCGCCGTCGCCGCCGCCTCCCTGGCCGCCTGCTCGGGCGGCACCTCGTCCGGCGGCGGAAGCGCCTCCGACATCGACGCGGCCCTCAAGCAGGGCGGGACCATCACGTACTGGTCGTGGACCCCGTCGGCGGAGGCCCAGGTCGCCGCGTTCGAGAAGGAGTACCCGAAGGTCAAGGTCAAGCTGGTCAACGCCGGCACGAACACCACCGAGTACACGAAGCTGCAGAACGCGATCAAGGCCGGATCGGGCGCCCCCGATGTGGCGCAGGTCGAGTACTACGCCATCCCGCAGTTCGCCCTCTCCGACTCGCTCGTCGACCTCAAGCAGTACGGGTTCGACAAGCTGCAGGACGACTACACCCCCGGCCCGTGGGGCTCGGTGAACGTCGGCGGCAAGCTGGTCGGCCTCCCGCAGGACTCCGGCCCCATGGCGATGTTCTACAACAAGACCGTCTTCGACAAGAACGGCATCGCCGTGCCGAAGACGTGGGACGAGTACGTCGCGGCCGCGCAGAAGCTGCACGCCGCCGACCCGAACGCCTACATCACCAGCGACTCCGGCGACTCCGGCTTCACCACCTCGATGATCTGGCAGGCGGGCGGCCGCCCGTTCAACGTGGACGGCACCAAGGTGTCGATCAACCTCCAGGACGAGGGCACCAAGAAGTGGACGGGCACCTGGGACAAGCTGGTCGAGGGCAAGCTGCTCTCCAGCGTCCCCGGCTGGAGCGACGACTGGTTCAAGGCGCTCGGCAACGGCTCCATCGCCACGCTGATCACCGGCGCGTGGATGCCCGGCGTGCTCGAGTCGTCGGTGAAGGACGGCGCGGGTCAGTGGCGTGTCGCCCCGATCCCGACCTATGACGGCAAGCCGGTCAACGCCGAGAACGGCGGCGGCGGCCAGGTCGTGCTCAAGCAGAGCAAGAACCAGGCTCTCGCGGCCGGCTTCCTCAAGTGGCTGAACAACGACGAGGACAGCATCAAGGTGTTCCTCGAGTCCGGCGGCTTCCCGTCGACCACGAAGGACCTCAACTCCTCCGAGTTCCTCGCCTCCGCCCCCGAGTACTTCGGCGGCCAGAAGATCAACGAGGTGCTGGTGGACGGCGCCAAGAACGTGTCGACCGGGTGGCAGTACCTGCCGTTCCAGGTCTACGCGAACAGCATCTACGGCGACACGGTCGGACAGTCCTACACGTCGAACTCCAGCCTCAACCCCGGCCTGCAGGCCTGGCAGAAGGCGCTGGTGGAGTACGGCAACCAGCAGGGCTTCACGGTCACCGGCAAGTAAGAGCAGTACCTCCGTGGCCGGTCGCGCACGCCGCGGCCGGCCACGGCCTTCCCACCTTTCAGGAGAACCATGACCACCTTCGAGATCGCGGGCGATGACTTCGTCCTCGACGGCGAGCCGTTCCGCATCCTCTCCGGAGCGCTGCACTACTTCCGCGTGCACCCGGACGACTGGGCGGACCGCATCCACAAGGCGCGCCTGATGGGGCTCAACACGATCGAGACCTACGTGCCGTGGAACGCGCACGAACCGCGCCCCGGCGAGTGGCGTGCGGACGGCGCGCTCGATCTCGCCCGGTTCCTGAAGACGGTGGCCGACGAGGGGATGTACGCGATCGTCCGCCCGGGGCCGTACATCTGCGCCGAATGGGACAACGGCGGTCTGCCCGCGTGGCTCTTCACGGATCCCGAGGTCGGCATCCGCCGGTCGGAGCCGCGGTTCGTCGCCGCGCTCTCCGCGTATCTGCGGAACGTGCTGGACATCGTCCGGCCGCTGCAGGTGACCGAGGGCGGCCCGGTGCTGCTCGTGCAGGTCGAGAACGAGTACGGCGCGTATGGCGACGACAAGGAGTACCTGCGTCAGCTGGTCGAGGTCATCCGCGGCGCCGGCATCACGGTGCCGCTGACCACGGTCGACCAGCCGCAGGACGACATGCTCGAGAACGGCTCGCTGCCGGAGCTGCTGAAGACCGCCTCCTTCGGCTCCCGTTCGCGCGAGCGGCTGGCGACGCTGCGTCGGCACCAGCCGACCGGTCCGCTGATGTGCTCGGAGTTCTGGGACGGCTGGTTCGACAGCTGGGGCGGTCACCACCACACGACCTCGGTGGAGGAGTCGGCGGCCGACCTGGATGCGCTGCTCGCGCTGGGCGCATCCGTCAACCTGTACATGTTCCACGGCGGCACGAACTTCGGCTTCACCAACGGCGCCAACGACAAGGGCGTCTACCAGCCGATCGTCACCAGCTACGACTACGACGCCCCGCTCGACGAGGCGGGCGAGCCGACCGAGAAGTTCTGGGCGTTCCGCGATGTGATCGCGCAGTACGCGCCGGTGCCGGAGCTCGAGCCGGTCGCGGCCGCGGCTGCGCCCGCGTTCACCGTGCCGTTCGGCTCCTCGGTTCCACTCTGGTCGGTCGCCGACAGGCTGGGCGAGTGGTCGCACACGGACTCGCTGCCGACGTTCGACGAGCTGGGCCACTACAGCGGTCTCGGCCTGTACCGCACCGAGATCGACACGACCGAGCCCGCGGTGCTGGAGTTCGGTGAGGTCCGCGACCGCGCGTACGTCTCGGTCGGAACCAGCCGCCTCGGCGTGCTCGCCCGCGACCACCACGACTCGGCCATCGCCCTCTCCCCCAGCCGCGGAACGCTCACCGTGCTCGTCGAGGACCAGGGCCGCGTCGACTACGGTCCCCGCATCGGCGAGCCCAAGGGACTCATCGGCCCGGTGCAGCTCAACGGCGAGGAGCTGCGCCGGTGGAGCGTGCTCCCGCTCGAGCTGTCGTCGCTCGCGCCCGTGCGCGATGCCCTCGACGCCGCGGGCGCCCAGACGCCCGAACGTCTGGCCGGTCCCGTGTTCGCCCGCGCTGTCTTCGGCCTGGACGAGCCGTGCCCGCTCTTCCTCGACACGACGGGATGGGGCAAGGGCGTCGCCTGGATCAACGGCTTCCATCTCGGCCGGTACTGGACGCGCGGACCGCAGGAGACGCTGTTCGTCCCGCGCGGCGTCCTCCGCGCCGGCGCGAACGAGCTGATCGTGCTGGAGCTGGAGTCCGCCGCCGAGGCCGTCGCCGCCTTCGTGCCGGAACCGCGTCTGGGCCACACGGAGGTCTGAGCGCTAAGGTCATACCTATGGCGACCGACTCCGACGCTGCAGCCCGGCTCATCCCGCAGCGGCTGCCCGCCGCGCGACTGGGCGTCGCCGTCGTCGCCGAGCTCGTCGAGATCATCGTCACGGGCCAGCTGAAGGAGGGCGACCTCCTGCCGCCGGAGGGCCCGCTGAGCGAGCACTTCGGGGTCAGCCGCACGGTCCTCCGCGAGTCCGTGAAGCGGCTGGAGGAGAAGGGCCTGGTGATCGTGTCCCAGGGCCGCGGCACGCAGGTCCAGGCGCCCGGCTACTGGAACATGCTCGACCCGGTGGTGCTCTCGGCCCTCATCGACAACGACGAGAGCCTCGGCGTGCTCGATGAGCTGACCGTCGTGCGCGCGAGCCTGGAATCGGCGATGGCGGGCGCTGTCGCCCGCTCCCACACGGCCGACGGACTCCGGCGCCTCGAGAACGCGCTCACGGCGATGCGCGAGAGCGAGTCGGAGACGGACTCCTTCCGGCAGGCCGACGTGGTCTTCCACTACGCGCTCATGGAGATCTCCGGCAACCGCCTCGCCGAGAACATCGCCAAGCACCTCTACAAGAGGGCCGTCGAGTCCAGCCGGTACCAGGGCATCAACCCGCCGGACGCCGTTGCGTTGACCCTGGACGAGCACGCGGCCATCGTCGAGGCCATCGCCAGCGGGGATGCGGCCGCCGCCGAGCGGGCCATGCACGATCACATCCACATCTCGTGGGAGCGTCGCCGGCTTCCGGATCACGCGCCCGGCGCCCGGCCGGACCAGGCGCGCGAAGAGGTTCAGGCGAGCGAGTAGACCCGGACCGCGTTGCCGCCCAGCAGGGCGTCCTGCTCTGCCGGAGACAGTTCGGAGACCAGCGTGTCGAACGCCGCGCGCCACGCGGGAGCGCCACCGCCGAGCTCGGCGAGCGGCCAGTCGGAGCCGTAGAGCAGGCGGTCGGGACCGAACGCCTCCAGCGCCGTCGAGACGATACCGCGAAGGTCGTCGGCCGTCCACGTGCCCGACACCAGCCCCGACGTGAGCCCGGAGACCTTGGCCGAGACGTTAGGGAGGGCCGCGAGCGCACGCAGCCCCGCCTCCCATCGCGACGCCTCCGCGTCCTCGGCGAGCGGACCGCCGAGGTGGTCGAGCACGAACGAGACGCCGTCGTTGCGGGCGGCGACGCGCGCCGCCTGCTCCAGCTGCCAGTCGCGGATCACGAGATCGAAGACCAGCCCTTCGCGACCGAGGGCGGCGAGACCGGCGGCGGTGTCGGCGCGCAGCATCCACTCGGGGTCCGGGTCGATGTGGGCCAGATGCCGGATGCCGACGACCGGAATCGATCCCGCACGCACCTCATCGAGCTGGGCGCCGACGTCCTCCGCGAGGTCGACCCAGGCGACCAGGCCCGCCACGACCTGCGGGTCGCTTCGCGAGAGCCGGACGCTCTCCTCGAGGCTGTTGCTCGCCTGCACCAGCACGGCGCGGTCCATCCCCGTCGCCGCCAGCATCCCCTGCAGGTCGTCCGTGCCGAAGTCGCGGTCGATCGCCGGCATCGTGACCGGATCGATCCAGTCCTGCGGATCGGTGGAGCGGTCCCACAGGTGCACGTGCGCGTCGATCCGGTCGGTCATCGCAGGTGCCACACTTCGTCGATCGGCTGCCAGAGGGAGCCCGGGTCGCGTTCGTCGGCGATCCGGACCTGGCACGGGTCGGTGTGGGTCCACCACTCCTGCGACACCGGGTCGTCCGCGATCCGCTGCATGTCGGCGGCGTGATCGTCGCCGACGTACTCGTAGTAGGCGAAGAGGATGTCGCCGAAGACGAAGATGCTGTAGTTGCGGATGTTGCACTCGGTCAGCTTCGCCTCGACGCCCGGCCACACGGCGCTGTGCAGTTCGAGGTACTCCTCGCGCTTCTCGGGCCGGACGCCGACGACGAAGGCGAAGCGCTGCGGCTCGCCGCTCACGAGACCGGCCTCAGCGGCACGGTCGGGTCGTCGATGACATCCGGCTCGGCCACCAGCCGCAGTGCGGCGCGCTCCGGGCGGATGTGCGGACCGGTCGCGGGAGGAGCGGGCGTTCCGCCCTCCCCCGTCAGCTTGGCCTCGTCCACGATGATGCCGATCCCCGGGCGGTCGCCGAGGACGATGCCGCCGTCGTCGAACTCCTGGTCCACGTCGAGGCCGACGGGGAAGGAGAGGTCCTGCACCTCGTGCGTGAGCAGGTTGGGGATGGCGGCGGCGGCATGGGCGGCCGGGTTGGTGTTGTAGGTGACCGGGCTCACCGGCAGGTCGTGCCCGTGGGCGAGGGTCGCGACGCGGAGCAGGTGCGTGATGCCCCAGACGTTGCCGACCTGGACGACATCCACCGCTCCGCTGTCGAGCAGCGGCCGGTACTGCTCCAGGCCGGTCAGGTTCTCGCCGCTCGCCACGGCCGCGCGGATCTTGCCGCGCAGCGAGGACATGCCCGCCGCATCCCATCGGCGCAGGGGCTCCTCGATCCAGGTGAGGTCGAGGCGCTCCTCGATGGCGCCGACATAGCGTGCGGCCTGCGCGTGGTTCCACGACTCGTTGACGTCGAACATGAGTGCGGGATGCCGTGAGTTGCGGCTGAGGATGTCGCGCAACAACTCCAAGCGCGGGAGGTCGCGGTCGAGGTCGCGGCCGCCCTTCAGCTTGCCCGCCTTGAACCCGCGGTCGGCGAACCGGCCGTAGAGGTCGGACAGCTCGTCGTCGGTCAGGCCGTACTCGAGTCCGGAGGCGTACCCGGGCACGAACCGCTCGCGCGCACCGAGCATCCGCCAGAGCGGCTCGTCCGCCGCCTTCGCCTTGAGGTCCCACAACGCCATATCGATGGCGCCGATCGTGCCGAACGTGGTCCCGGAGTGGCCGGCCTTGAACACCCAGTCGAGCATCCGGTCGTAGAGGGCGACGACCGATCGGGGATCTTCCCCCTCGACCGCCGGGAACACCCGGGCGATGTCGGCATGCGCTCCGACCCCGACCCCTTCGATACCGCTGTCGGTCTCGATGAGCAGCACGGGGACGGGCGTCGTGTTGCCCGTCTGCACGCCGTTGACGTCGCCGGTGACCCGGCCCCAGTCGTGGACGGTGCTCAGACTGCGATAGCCCGTGATCTTCATCGGTGGTTCTCCTTCGGTGCGGACGTGCTCATTCCTTGGTCCCTCCCGCGGTCATCCCCGAGACGAGGAACCGCTGCGAGAACAGGAAGACGATCAGGACGGGCAGGATCGACACGATCGTCGCCAGCGCCAACGTCGGCAGCTGGACCGAGTCGGAACCCGCCGAACTGGGGTTGAAGGCCGGGGTCGCCGACAGCAGCGAGGTCAGCCCGACCTGGATCGGGTAGCCGTCGCTCGAGGGGAGCATGACGAACGGCAGGAAGAAGTTGTTCCAGTTCTGCACGAAGCTGAAGAACGCCACCAGCGCGACGATCGGAGCGGCCAGCGGAAGTGCGACCCTGGTGAACACCTGGAACTCGGTGCAGCCGTCGATCCGCGCGGCTGCGAGCAGGTCGCGCGGGATGCTCGTCGAGAAGTAGATGTACGTCAGGTAGACGCCGAACGGGAAGAACGACATCGGCAGGATCACCGACAGCGGACTCCCGATCAGGCCGACGCTGTTGAGCTCCAGGAAGATCGGCAGCACCAGCGCCGTGCTCGGGATGAGCATGACGACGAGGGTGAGCACGAGCAGCGCCTTGCGGAGCCGGAACTCGGTCAGCGCCAGCGCGTAGCCGGCCGGGATGCTGACGATCAGCGTGATGATCAGCGCGCCGATCGAGTACAGCGCCGAGTTGCCGATCCACAGCGTCACCGCGCCGTCCTGGAAGCCGAACAGCTGGTTCCAGTTGGCGACGAAGTCCGACCACGAGCCGATCGAGAACGGGTTGGCGACGATCAGCGCCTTGGACGACTTGGTCACCGCGAAGAGCAGCCAGACGATCGGGATGGCGAAGAACAGCACGAAGACGGCGAGGATGACGCCCGCGATGGAGCGTCCGCTCCAGCCGCGCAGACTGGCGCGGCGGCGCTCTGCGGTGAGTGCGGTCATGGTCATTCCTTCTCGAACAGGCCGCCGCGGGTGACGAACACCCAGGACAGCAGGAGCGCGACGATCAGCAGCAGCAGTGAGATCGCGGCGGCGCCGTTGAAGTCGTTCTGCTGGAACGCGTACTGGTAGGCGAGCTGGTTGAGCGAGTAGTCGTTGGGGACCACGGCGTTGCTCGCCTGGCTGAGCAACTGGGGCTCGACGAACAGCTGCGTGCCGGCCGCCAGCGACATCACCCCCATGTACGCGATCCACTTGCGCAGCATCGGCAGTTGGATGCGGAGGGCGATCTGCACGGCGTTGGCCCCGTCGATGCGCGCCGCCTCGATCACGTCGGTGCTGATGTTGTTGAGCGCGCCGTACATGATGACGATCCAGCCGCCCGCGCCCGTCCAGAACGCGATGATGGCGAAGATGGCAGGAAGGTTGCCGGGCTGGATGACTTGCACAAAGCTGTTCAGGCCCATCAGCCGGAGCAGTCCGCTGACCGGGCTGGCCGTCGGGTCGAGCACGAACAGCCAGAGCAGGACGCTGGAGGCGCCGGCGAGCGCCCCCGGCAGGTAGTAGATGAACCGGAGGCTCGTGCTCGCCCAGCGCACGCGCAGGGCGTGGACCACGAGCGCGAGCAGCACGACGAACACCACCAGGCCGATCAGCCAGATGACGAGGTAGATCGTCACGTGCAGCACGGCCGGCCAGAACCGGAAGTCGGTGACGACCGTGATGAAGTTGTCGATGCCGGCGAATCCGCCGTCCGCCCGGGTGAAGGCGAGCAGCACCGCGTACAGGGCGGGCAGGATGCCGAAGGCGATGGCGAGCAGGGCGTAGAGCGAGACGAAGACGTAGCCGATGGGCGTGCGTCCCGGTGCCCGGCCGCGAAGCCGGGCCGACCGCCGGCGCTCAGGGGCGCCGGCGGCCAGCTGGTCGCTCGGTGGAGCGAGGGTCATGTCAGTTCACCTTGTATCCGTCGACCTTGGCCTGGTTCGCGATGGCTTCCTGCCAGGTCGGCAGCAGGCTCTCGATCGACTTCCCGCCGGTGATGGCCGGGGTCATCGTCTTGGCCCAGACCGCCTCCTGGCTGAAGATGCCGAACCCCCAGCCGTCCCACACCTGCGAAGCGGCCGTGACGACCGGCTGCAGCGAGGTGGCGTAGTACTTGCTGGCCTCCTGCTTCTCGACCCACTTCTTGGCCGCCGGCGCGTACGCCGGGTAGCCGGGGGCGACATCCACCTGGTAGTCGTCGGAGGTCGTCACGAACTGCGCGAACTTCTCGGCGGCCTTAAGGTTCTTGGAGTGGCTGGAGATGAACCAGGTGCCGCCGCCGACGTTGCCGGTCACGGCCTTGTCCTCGCCCTTCCAGGGCAGCGGGGCAGCGACGCCGAGCTCGCCCGCGGGCACGTTCAGCGACTGCGGGTTGTTGAAGATGGCGCCGGCGTACCAGGCCGGGCCGGGCATCATCAGCACCCTGCCCGCGTAGCTCTTGACGAACTCCGGGGTGAAGACGCTGACGGCCGGGACCGTCTTGTTCTCGCGGAGCGTGTCGAGCAGGGTGGCGGCGCGCTTGCACTCGGTGCTGTCGGTCTTGACGGTCACCGACTTCGGGCCGGTGATGTCGTTGGCCTGGCACTTGCTGCCCCACATGAACACCTCGGGCGTCCAGGCGTCACCGGCGGTTCCGATGATGTAACCGGGGTGCTCGGTCGCGACCTTCTCGCCGAGCGCCTGGTACTCCTCCCAGGTGGTGGGGACGGCGTAGCCGAACTTGTCCATCAGGGTCTTGTCGTACCAGAGCACGGCCTGGGCGAGGTCGTTGCGGAGGCAGTACACCTGACCGTTGACGGTGCAGGGGTTGAGGGCGCCCTCGGTGAAGTTGTCGAGGGTGTCCTTGGGGACGAGCCCCTTGTCGAGCACCGCGGCGAAGGCCTGCTTGCCGTTGCTCTTCTGGCTCGCCCAGGCGGCGTCGTTGTTCTGGCTGGAGAAGACCACGTCCGGCCAGCCGCTGCCGGCGCGGTCGAAGAGCTGCATCTTCGTCCTGAAGGAGTTGGAGCCGTTGGCCGACCCGTCGTAGGTGACGACCTTGATCTTGGTGTCCGGGTTCGCCTTCTCGAATGCCTTCGCCGCGGCCTGACGGTCCGCGTCCACCCAGACGGTGATCGTCGAGGAGGTGTCCTGCTTGGCTTCGGGAAAGCCGTACGACCCGTTCGCCGAGCTCCCGCCGGTACTGCAACCGGTGAGGGCCAGGAGCGCCGTCGCGGCGCCAAGTGCGGCGACGGTCAGCGCCGGCCTACGGCGTGAACGCACCACAGTGTGGATTCCGACCATGAGATGTCCTTGTCTTGTCGACTTCGTTGACGACTCCGAGGAGGCGTGATTCAGACTATAGGGCATACGTATGATGTTTGCCAAGCGTTCAGCGCGACACCGGCTCGGAGTCGTCGAGGAGCGCCAATTCGTCCATCCGCGGCATGCTCTCCCAGTCGCCCCAGCCGAGGCACGCGAACGCGCCCGCGCTCGTAGCGAGGGCCAGGCACTCGGGCAGCGTCTCCCCGCGCAGGCGGGCCGCGAGGAAGCCCGCGACGAAGGCATCGCCCGCGCCGACCGTGTCGACGACCGGCACCTGCCGCGCGGGATGCTCCACGAGCGCTCCGCCGTCGGAGGCCGCACTGCCCGCCGCCCCGCGCTTCAGGACCGCCGTCGACGGCCCGAGGGCGCGCATCCCGTCGACGAGGCCCGCGATGTCGCCCGCGGGAAGGCCGAGAAGCAGGGCGGCCTCGTCGTCCCCCGCGAAGATCACGTCGGCGGATGCGGCGACCTCCCGGTACACCGGCGCCGGATCCCCACTCGGCCAGAGCGCCTTCCGATGGTTCACGTCGAACGACACGGGGACGCCCGCGGCGCGTGCCGCGTCCAGCACGGCATGGACGGTCTCGCGACCGGACCCGGAGATGGATGCGGTGATACCGGTGACGTGCACCAGCGCGGCGGTCTCGATCAGCTCGCGGTCGATGTCCGCCGGCCGCAGCCGGCCGCCCGCGCTTCCCGAGCGGTAGAACCACACCTTGGTGGTGTGCGGAGTGCGCTTCTCCTTGATCATCAGCCCGGTGGGATGCTCGGGATCGACGATCGGGCGCGCATCCACCCCCTGACCGCGGATGTCCTGCACCACCCTCCGCCCGAGTCCGTCGGCGCCGACCCGTCCGACCCAGGCGGCCGGGATCCCGAGCCTGCTGAGGCCGATGGCGACGTTGCTGTCGGCGCCGCCGGTGCCGATCCTCGCGCTCTCCACGTCGGCGAGTCCGCCGAGCTCCGTCGCACGGAAGAGACCCATGGTCTCGCCGAAGGTGAGCACGTGGCCGCTCATCGCGCCGCCTCGACCGCCGCCCGGCACAGCACCTCGATGCCGGTGAAGTCTCCGGCCGCGATGGCGGCGCGCGGCACCATCCAACTCCCGCCGACGGCGATCACGGAGGGCAGCGCGAGGTAGCCGGCAGCGCTGGATGCGTCGATGCCGCCGGTCGGGACGAACGCGATGTCCGGGAACACGGAGGACAGCGCGGACACAGCCGCAGGCCCGCCCGACGATTCGGCGGGGAAGAACTTCAGCGTGCGCAGCCCCAGCGACCGGGCATGCATCACCTCGGTGGCCGTCACCGCGCCGGGAACGGCGTGCACTCCGCGCCGCTCGCACACCGCGAGGACGGACTCGGAGAGCCCGGGGCTCACGACGAAGGTGGCGCCGGCGTCGATCGCGGCCTCCGCCTGCTCCGGGTCCAGGACGGTGCCGACGCCGACGCGCAACCCCGGCACCCCCGCCAGGGTGCGCAGGGCGCCCCGAGCGGCCGGAGTCCGGAGCGTGATCTCGGCCTGGTGGATGCCGCCGGCGAGGAGCGCGCGACCCAGCGCTTCGGCATCCCGCGCGTCGTCGATCACGACGACGGGGAGGATCGGTTCGAAGTCCGTCATCGCCCGAGCCACCCGCCGTCGACGGGAAGGATCGCCCCGGAGACGTACCGGGCGGCGTCGGACGCGAGGAACACGGCCGCTCCCCCGATGTCCTCCGGCGTGCCCCATCGACCGGCCGGGATGCGCTCGAGGATCGACCGCGAGCGATCCTCGTCGTCTTGGAGAGCCTGGGTGTTGTCGGTGGCGATGTATCCGGGAGCGATGCCGTTCACCGTCACGCCCCTCCCGGCCCACTCGTTCGAGAGGGCGCGGACGAGGCCGGCCACCCCGGATTTCGCGGCGGCGTACCCGGGAACGTTGATGCCGCCCTGGAACGACAGCAGGGAGGCTGTGAAGACGATCCGGCCGCCGCCCGCTTCCAGCATCCGGCCGCCCAGCGCCTGGCTCAGCACGAACCCGCTCGTCAGGTCGACCTCGAGCACCTCGTCGAACCACTCCAGCGGATGTTCGGCCGCCGGGGCCCGCCGGATGGTGCCGGCGTTGTTCACGAGGATGTCGGCGTGACGGTCGCGGGCGGCGAGCTCCGCGGCGAACGCGCTGACCTGGCCGCGGTCGGCGAAGTCGACGCGGTGCCCCTCGAAGCTCCGCCCGAGCGACCGCACCCGGTCGCCGATCGCGGAGCCCTCGGGGTCGAGGGTCGCGGAGACGCCGACGATGTCGGCGCCCGCCGCGGCGAGCGCCTCCGCGATCGCGAAACCGATGCCGCGCTTCGCCCCGGTGACGACCGCCAGCCGGCCGGAGAGGTCGAAGCCGCTCATCGGCCGACCTCCACGAGGATCTTCATCGCTCCGCCGGCCTCCAGTGCCTCGAACGCCGACGCCGTCTCGGCGAGCGGAACCACCCGGGTGATCAGCCGGTCGGCGGGGATGTCGCCACCCGCGACGAGCTCCACCGCCCGCTCGAAGTCCTGCCGCTGGTACACGCGAGCTCCGAGGATGCGGAGCTCGCGCCAGAACACCCGGTGCAGATCGATCGGCCGCGGCTGGGAGTGGATTGCGACGACGACCAGTGTGCCGCGGACCTTCGCCAGCGACGTCGCGCCGAGCACAGCCGCCGCCGAGCCGGAGACCTCGAACACCACGTCCGCGCCGGCTCCCCCGGTCCACTCCTCGACCCACGCGACCTGGTCAACGGCACTCGGGTCGAGGGTCCGCAGCCCCATCTCCTCCGCGGCGGCCCGGCGGCCGGGATCGATCTCCGCGATCACGACCTCGGCTCCGAAGGCGCTGGCGACGGTGGCGATGAGCACGCCGATCGGACCTGCGCCGATCACGACGGCCCGGTCGCCAGGGGCGAGCTCCGACCGGCGCACGTCGTGGACGGCCACCGCGACCGGCTCGACCAGCGCCGCGTCCCGCAGTGACACCCCGTCCGGCAGGCGGACGAGCGTGGAGGCCGGGACGTTCCAGCTCTGCTGGAGGGCGCCGGGGCTGTCGATGCCGATGAAGTCGAGGTTCTGGCAGATGTGCTCGTTGCCCGCCCGGCAGGCGGGACAGGTGCCGTCCCACGCCAGCGGCATGACCGTCACCGCGTCTCCGACCGCCCAGCCCTCGACGTCCGGGCCGATCGCGGAGATCGTGCCGGACATCTCGTGGCCGATCGTGGCCGGCAGCGTGACCCGCGCATCCATGTCGCCGTGGTAGATGTGCAGGTCGGTGCCGCAGATCCCGGCGTACGCGACGGCGATCCGCACCTCGCCTGGTCGCAGCTCCGCCGCCTCCCGCTCCTCGATCGTGATCGTGCGCTCGCCTGCGTAGTTCGCCGCCAACATCGCCGGCCGCTCCTTCCTCGTCCCTCGCCTGTCCGGAACGGACGCGGCGTGACGTCCTCGTCTCGAATGATCCAAACATAATACGTATGCTGAAAGGAAGCGATTCTGCTCCTCCGACGAAGAAGGCCCTGCGATGACACCGACACTGCCCACCCGCACCCTCCGTACCGGCACCGACCTGACGGAACTCGGCTTCGGCGCCGCCCAGCTCGGCAACCTCTTCCGCGAGACCACCGACGAGGAGGCTCAGGGCGCCGTGGGCGCCGCCTGGGAGGAGGGCCTCCGGTACTTCGACACCGCGCCGCACTACGGGCTGGGCCTCTCCGAGCGCCGCCTCGGTCGCGCCCTCGGCGAGACGCCGCGCGCAGGTTTCGCGCTCTCCTCCAAGGTCGGACGGCTGCTGGTCGACAGCCCGGAGACCGCCGACCGGCTCGACGACGACGGCTTCGTCGTCCCGGCCGCCACGCGCAGGGTCTGGGACTTCGGCCGCGACGGCATCCTCCGCTCGGTGGAGCAGTCACTCACTCGACTCGGCACCGATCGGCTCGACATGGCCTACCTGCACGACCCGGACGACCACTGGGCGGCCGCATCCACCACCGGCGTCGACGCACTGGTGGAGCTGCGCGAGCAGGGCGTGGTGGGAGCGATCGGTGCCGGCATGAACCAGTCCGCGATGCTCGCGGAGTTCGTCCGCCGCACCGACGTCGACGTGGTCATGGTGGCCGGCCGCTTCACGCTGCTCGACCCGTCGGCGCTCGACGACCTGCTTCCCCTGGCGGCCGAACGCGGCGTCGGTGTCGTCGCGGCGGCGGTCTACAACTCCGGGCTGCTGAGCTCGGAGACGATCGACCCTGCTGCGCATTTCGACTACGGATCGGCGCCCGCGAAGGTGGTCGAGCGCGCACGGCGGATCGCGGACGCCTGCCGCGATCACGGCGTCAGCCTTCCCGCAGCCGCCATCCAGTACCCGCTGCGGCATCCCGCCGTCGTGTCGGTCGTCACAGGGATGCGCACGGAAGACCATGTGCGCAGCACCGTCGAGCGCTACCGAGCGGACATCCCGGAGGCCCTCTGGGAGGAGTTGGATGCGGCGGGCCTCGCCCCCGATCCGGCATGATCGCTCAGGTCCACGCAAACATCATACGTCTCTTGCAGTAAACATCATACGTATGCTAACCCTGTTCAGGGGGCACCGACGCCCTCCAGAACAGGAAGCGATCGAACATGACATTGACGTCAGACTCGCGACGATCGATGGCCAGGAGACGAGGACGACCCGCAGTGCTTGCGGTCCTCGGAGCCGCAGCCGTCATCGCCTCCGCGCTGATCCCGCTCAAGGCGCAGGCCGCGCCGGCGACCATCTTCTACGCTGCGCCCGACGGCAAGGACGCCGGGCACTGCTCCCAGTCGCAGCCGTGCTCCCTCGAGCGCGCCCAGCACGTGCTGCGCCCATCGGTCAAGCACGGTGACGTCACCGTGCAGCTGGCCGACGGCACGTATCGCCTCAGCAAGCCCCTCACCTTCGACGCCGACGACGGCGGAGGCACGAACACGGTCCACTGGTCCGCCGCCCCCGGCGCGCACCCGGTCATCAGCGGAGCATCCGACGTCTCCGGCTGGACGAAGTCGGATGCCGGCGCCGGGATCTGGGTCGCCGACACCCCGGCGGGGCTCGACACCCGCCAGCTCTACGTCGACGGCGTGATCGCCCCGCGCGCATCCATCCGCCTGGCCAACGCCGACGTGACGCCGACCGCCACCGGTCTGACGATCAAGAACCCGGCGCTCGCGTACCTCGCCGGGCTCCCCGACCAGAGCCGCATCGAGTTCGAGTCCCTCGGCGACTTCACCAACCGCTGCTCGCCGGTCCAGAGCATCAGCCTGACCGAGATCACGATGGCGCAGCCGGCGTGGGACAACAACACCTGGGGCTGGGACACCGTCCAGAACTCCTTCCTGGCCGGACCGAGCTGGTACCTCGACAACTCGCTCGCCTTCCTCACGCAGACCAACCAGTGGTACATCGACCCGCACGGCGGAAAGCTGTACTACAAGCCGGCCGACGGGGTCGACCCCAACAAGCTCGACATCGACCTGCCTCGTCTGCAGTCGCTGATCAGCATCGGCGGCACCTACGACAAGCCGGTGAGCGGTCTGTCGTTCGAGGGCATCCAGTTCTCGGGCACCTCGTGGCTGGGTCCGTCGACCGACGGCTACGCCGACCAGCAGAACGGCCTCTTCATCAAGGGCGCCTACGACTACCGGCCCGCCGACGCGTTCACCAGCTGCTCCCGCGGTTGCGAGATGTTCGAGCGCGCCCGCACCAGCTGGTACCAGGAGCCCGGAGCCGTGCAGGTGTCGGCGGCGAGCCGCATCTCGTTCACCGGCAACACGTTCGCGAACCTCGGATCGTCGGCTCTCGGCATCGGAAACGACACCAACGCCATGGCGAACGGAGTCGGCTACGGCGCCAGCAACATCGCCGTCGTCGGCAACCGGTTCATGGAGGACAGCGGTCACGGCATCGCGGTCGGAGGCGTCCTCCCCGACGCGCACCACCCGAGCGATCCCCGCATGGTCAACCAGGACATCCGCATCCAGGACAACACGATCGACCGGGTGTCGGTGGACTACAAGGACAACAGCGGGATTCTGAGCACCTACGTGACGCGGGCCCAGATCCTGCACAACGAGGTGTCCAACGTCCCCTACGACGGGATCGACACCGGCTACGGCTGGGGCATCAACGACGCGGGCGGCTCGAACGACTACGTCGACCGCGGCTACTACAAATGGAACACGCTCTACACGACGCCGACGACCCTGAAGGACAACCGGGTCGAGGGCAATCTCGTGCACAACACGAAGGCGCGTTTCGCAGACGGCGGCTCGGTCTACAACCTGTCCGCCAGCCCCGGATCGGTCGTCGACAAGAACTACCTGTTCAACATCTCGGGCGTCGGGCTCTACCTCGACGAGGGATCGCGGTACATGACCTACGAGAACAACGTGGTCCAGGGCGGCTCCTTCGTCTTCACGAACGCCTACAGCCTGAGGAACAACACCAGCGACAACACCATCCAGAACAACTGGTACAACTCCGGAGGGGTCTCGGCCCCGAACGCCGCGGCCCACAACAACACGCTGGTCAACAACGTCAAGGTCTCCGGTGCCAACTGGCCCGCCGGCGCCCGTGACGTGATCTGCGCGGCCGGTGTGGCGCCGCAGTACCGGACGTCGCTCAACGCCAACCAGTTCGGGTTCACCGGCTGCCCGGTGGATGCGCCCGTCAAAGGCCTGTCGACGGCCGGCTCCTCCGCGGTCAGCTCGTACTTCGGACAGGCCGGTGACGCCTACGGGATCGCCGCGGCCGGAGCGGACGTGTGGGGCGCGGGCGGTCAGCACTCCGACCAGTTCGGGGCGATCTACAAGGCCGGGTCGTTCACCGCGAACTCTGCGGTCTCGGCACGGGTCGTGTCGGTGAACGACGCGAACGCCTCGGCGAAGTCGGGCGTGATGGTCCGCAACGACATCACGAAGGCCGGCTCGTCGGCCGGCTACGCGGTCGTCGCGGTGACGGCACGCAACGGGGTGGTGTTCGAGTGGGATGCGAACGGCGACGGCTACCTCGATACGGAAGCGAAGGCGTCGGTCGACGTCTTCCGGCCGATCTGGGTGAAGCTCGCGCGCACGGGCACGTCGTACACGGCGTCGTACTCCTACGACGGCGTCAACTACGTGCCGATCGGCTCGCCGGTCACCCTCGCCTCCGCGGCAGCGACGCAAGACGCCGGAATCTTCTCGACGTCGCACGACGTGACGCAGTCGGCGATCAACCAGTTCGACGGACTGTCGATCACGGCGACGCCGTAGCGCGTCCGTCCGAGGTCTCGGCGCCGTCAGCGGTCACGACTGCTGGCGGCGCCGATTCCGTGTGCGGTCGCGGGTGCTCAGAGGATGCGCCTGGCCAGCCGCGGGTAGTCGATGACGATGCCGTCCTCATCCACCGTGAGATCGGCCATGAAGGTGTCGCCCACGCTTCGGTACCGCACCACGCTGTGACCGGACGCCGGGTCGTACGGCTTCGCGGCGCTGTACGCCTGCCGGCTCGGGATGACCGCGAGCGACGGCAGGTCCACCCACGCCATCGTCAACTCAGTCTCCGCCAATCCCTCGCGGGCACGCAGCCGGAGGATCGGCATCGTGTTGGTCACCGGGCAGAGCGCGAGGTCGCAGTCGAGTGCGTCCTCCAGGGCTTCCGGATGTGCCGCGCCCGGATCGGGCATCGGTTCGCCGTGGTAGCTCACGTCGCCGTGCGCGTAGGTCTCGGTCGCCCACGTGCCGTGGGCGCTGCGCGTCAGCACGAGCCAGCGGGTGAATCCGCGGCCGGCGACCGACACCGAGAGCCGCGAGGTCACCCAGTCCGGCCCGGTCTCGAGCGCCCAGCTGGTGACGTAGTCGGTGGTCCGCGAGGTGCCGAGGGCGTCGAGCCTGTCCGGCGCCAAGGTGATCACCGCGGCCTCCAGCCGCTGCGGGTCCTCGTCGCCCACCCACTCCACGTGCCGTACCGCTCCACGCATGATGCTCGCCTCCGCCCACGACCGCCGTGGCCGAACCATATCCCAGCGCGGGGGCGGTGTGGAGAGGTGTGCCGTTACGCGCGCAGCCAGCCTGTCAGCTCCAGGATCTCGCGAACGGACTCCTCCACGGTCGCGGGATGCGTGATCACCCGGAAGTGCCGGATGCGTTCGTGATCGGAGCGCTCATGGTAGACGTCGACCCACGTTCGCAGCGCCGCCGCCAACTCGTCGGTGGGCTCCCGATCCGTCACCCGCTTCTTCAGGACCTCCACGGGTGCGGACGTCTCGCAGATCATCAGCCGCGCGCCCGGCAGTGCCGCGCGGATGAGCTCGACCTCCTCCTCGTCGTTGAACACCATCGGGATGATCAGCCGGATGTCGGGGACGGCGGCGACGTAGTTCGGCCAGATCGCGCGGAGGTTGTCACGCGGAAACCACCGGCCCGGGTAGGGATGCACGAGGCTCAGCTCGTCCATGTCGATGACGCCCCAGGGCATGTCCGCCGCCCCGAGCGCCAGGGCGAGCGCACGCGCGAGCGTGCTCTTCCCGGACCCGGGAGACCCGTGCAGCACCAGAACATCCGCCATGACCGACGATTATGGCCTATACGCGCCGTCTCTCAGTCGTACTCCGTCAGCGCCCCGGCGCAGCGTGCGGCGTCAGAGCATGTTGCAGCGCGAGCGTTGCGGCCCCGCCGGCGGCCGCATCCAACCCGGGGTCGGCGAGTTCGATGACGACAGGGTGGATGGCACGGGTGCGGGCGAACTGCGAGACGTACGCGCGGATCTCGCGAACGTAGATGGCTCCGGCGTCGGCGAATCCCGGCCCGGCCAGCACGACGCGGTCGAGGTCGAGCACGTTCACGATCGACAGCACCGCCGCGGCCACATACCGCGCCGAGCGCTTGATCAGCTCGCAGCAGCGCGGCTCGCCTTGGGCGGCCGCCCGTGCGATCGCCTCGAAGTCGGCGCGGAAGCGTTGCGGGTCGCGGGTGAGGCCCAGCTGCCGGACGAGGTCGTCGTCGTCCAGCGCCTGAGCCACCACCGCACGGGGCGCAGCCAGCATCTCCAGGCAACCGCGCGCGCCGCACCAGCACGGAGGACCGTCGATGTCGATCACCATGTGGCCGATCTCGCCGACGTTCGAGGACGCCCCGCGGGCGACGCTGCCGCCGACCATCAGCCCCAGGCCGAAGCCGTTCGAGAGGTAGAGGGTCGCGAAGTCCTGCGTCGCGGGCACCCGGCCGGCCCAGTATTGGCCGAGGGCGGCGCAGGCGGCATCGTTGTCGCGCACCACCGGCAGTCCGATGCGCGGTTCGAGCGCCTTGTTCAGGGCGAAGGACTCCCACTCGGTGGAAGTGATCGACAGGCGCTCCGCTCCGGCGCCCAGGTCGAGACCGGCGCCCGCGACACCGACGCCCACAACCGACTCCAGCGCGATGTCGAGCTGTACCAGCAGCTGGCCGAGCTCGCGGGCGATGCGCACCACATCCTCGCTCGGGCCCGCCTGCTCGATGCCCGGCGAGACCAGCCTGCCGATGACCGTGCCCGCGAGATCGGTGACGACGTAGGTCAGGCGGCCGGCGTCGAGTGAGAGCCCGACAGCGAACCGCCCGGTCGAATTGAGCTCCAGGAGGCTGCTTCTCTTGCCTCCGGTCGACTCGCTGAAGCCGGTCTCGATGACCAGACCGTCCTCGATGAGCGACTTGACGATGCGGGTGATGGAGGTTGCGGTCAGCCCCGAGCGTTCCGCCAGCTCGGTGCGCGTGACCGTGCCGCCGGAACGCACCATATCGAGCACGGCGCTCCGGGTGTTCGCGGACGACGGCCCCAGCCGCCGCGCCGCGCTCACGTCGTCTCCCGCACGACGACGACGGGTTCGGGCGCCGTCACCGGTCCCACATCGCCGTCGTGGATGGCGGCGAGCGCCGCCGTGCCCAGCAGCGCGCCGATCTCCCGGCCGTGACGGTCGATCGCGGTGATCGGACGGCTCGCGCTCTGGCACACCAGAGAGTCGCTCCAGCAGATCAGGGACACCGCGTCAGGGACCGCGACGCCGTGCTCCTCCAGAGCGTCGAGCGCCGCGACGGCGTCGTGGTCGCTGTCGAACACCAGGACGGTCGGCGCCTCCGGCGAGCTCTCGGCGGCGATCCGCACCGCATCGGCGACGACATCCGCCGTCTGAACGACCTCGATGCGCCGGCCGCCGTCACCCGCAGCGCTGCCTGCATCGCTCACCAGCGGATCCGGCTCCGACTGCGCCGTCACGTACATCCAGCGTCGGGCGGGGTGCCCGTCGAGGTAGGCGGCGAGCGCGCGCGAGGCGGCCGCCGCATCCACTGTCACCGCCGGATAGTCGGCATCGTCCGCGGCCGGGGCGAGCGCGACGAAGGGCATGTCGATCTGACGGAGAAGCCGGATGCGTGCATCCTCCTCCCGCGCCCCGAGCACGATGACGCCGGCGATTCCGCCGACACGGGCCCACAGCCGGTAGGTGCGCAGCTCCGACTCCTCGTCGTCGACCGACCGGGTGATGAACCGCATGCCGGCCGCAAGAAGCGGGCCGGCGATCGCGCGCACGATCGCGGAGGCGACCGGGTCGCGGTCGCGGCCGTGCCGGATCACCAGGCCGATCGATGCCGCCTGATCCGTCATCTGCTCACCGCCTTCCCCTCGCTCCGCATGAGACCCCAGATAGGAAGTCTGCCGGATGCGGCCCTCCCGCCACGACTTCCTCCGTCACTTGATCGCGCCCGCCGCCATGCCGCGCTCGAACTGACGCTGCAGGGCGATGTAGGCGATGATCGTCGGGATCGCGGTGATCACGGACGCGGCGAGGATCTTCGGGGTGTCGTCGTTGTACTGCCGGCGGAAGAACTCGGGCAGCTGCGTGACCACGCCCATCCCGTCGTCGATGAGGAACACTTTCGGCAGCAGGTACGAGTTCCACGCGTAGATCAGCACCAGCACCATGAGCGCCACGGCCATCGGGCGCGACAGTGGGACAAGGATCGACCAGAACACCCGCCAGGTGCTCGCGCCGTCGATGCGAGCGGCCTCGAACATCGCGTCCGGAATGCCGTCGACGTAGCCGCGCGCGATCAGCACCGTGAACGGGATCTGCAACGCCGCGATCGGCAGGATCACCGACCAGTAGGTGCCGAGAAGGCCCAGCTTCACCGCCGTCGTATAAAGAGGAGCGATCAGCACCACCTCGGGCAGCGTCAGCGCCGCCATCATCAACCAGAAGTACAACTCCTTCGCACGCACCCGCAGTTTCGAGAAGCCGAACGCCGCCGCGAGGGTGGCCACGTAGACGATGACGATCGAGGCGACCGCGATGATGATCGTGTTGAGGAAGAACTTCGGGAAGCCGGGGACCTGCACCACCGCCAGGTAGTTGCCCCAACCCTGCCCCTCGAAGCTGGTCTGGAGCATCGCGATCAGCGGGATCACGAACGGGATGACCGCCGCCGTCAGCACCAGCTGCAGGATGATGCGCGCGCGTCGCGAGCGGGTCTCAAACATCGGCGGCCTCCTTGCGGCGCGGCTTCGTGCGGGTGAGGCGCTCGCGTCCACGCAACTGCATGAACACGGAGACGGCGATCGCGATGATCAGCACCAGGATGGACAGCGCCGACGCGTAACCGAGGTTGCGGTCGCTGCTCGCCGTCTCGGCGTAGATCATGGTGCCGAGGAACTCGGACGAGTGCGCCGGACCGCCCTGGGTGATCAGCCACGGGCTGTCGAACAGCTTCAGCGCCGTGATGAAGTTCAGGATGGCCAGCGAGACGATGATGGGGCGCAGGCTCGGCAGGACGATCGAGAACAGCACACGGAAGTTGCCCGCGCCGTCCAGCCTCCCGGCCTCGATGAGCTCTGGGTCGATCTGCGCCATCCCGGCGTAGATCAGGATGAAGCCATAGCCGATCGCACCCCAGCATCCCACCAGCGTGACGACGAGCAGCGATGTGGTCGACTGGCCGATCCACGGCTGCTGCAGAGCCGAAAGGCCGAAGAAGCCGAGGATGCTGTTGACCGTGCCGTCGCTCTGCCAGACCTCGACATGCGCCGGGGCGAGCGTGGCCGGGGCCACGACGACGGGGATGACGACGAGCACCTTGTAGAGGTTCGCGAAGCGGATCTTGGAGTGCATGGCCGCCGCGAACAGCGTCCCGCCCGCCACCTGCACGATGAACACCACGACGAAGTAGATGATCGTGTTGCGCAGCGAGGTCCAGAGCACCGGGTCGGCCAGCGCCGAGATGTAGTTGCCGAAGCCGACCGGCGTCATCAGCGCCCGGCCGCCGGGCCAGGAGAAGAACGACAGGTAGCCCGAGTAGATGATGCTGTAGTAGATCAGCCCGACGGAGATGGCGAACGCCGGAAGGATCCAGCGGAGGCCCCCGGGGAGGAGGCGGGCGCGTCGTCTGGAGCGCCCGCCCCCCTTCACCACGGGTGCATGTCGGTCGGATCCGATCTCAAGATCCGTGACGGTCATGAGTGAATCGATCCGTTCTTATCGGTTGGGGATTACTTCGTGCCGACCTTGCTGGCCTCGGAGGATGCCTGCTGGTCGTCGGCGATGCTCGCGATCGACTTGTTCACCGACGGGTCGAGCACCTGCTGGATGGCGACCACGATCGCGTCGAGCGACTTCTCGGTGGTCTGCCACTGGCGGGACTCTGTGGTCTCACCGCTCTCCTTGATCAAATTCTCGATCGCCGGACGCTGAACAGCCTCGTCCACGAGCGTGATGTTCGACCAGTCGGGCGTGGTCCCCTTCAGGGCCGGCAGCAGGTCGAGGGCGTTGGCGACGTTCTGCTGGCCGGTCTTGTCCATGGTCATCCACGAGACGAAGGTCTTGGCCGCGCCGATGTTCTTCGACTCGGAATTGATCGCCAGTCCGTAATCGGCCTCACCGAAGTACGTGCTCTTGTGGCCTTCGCCTGCGACGTCCGGGAATTGCGCGGGCAACTGGACGAAGCACGTCGGGTTGGTCACACCGGCCGCCTCCATCGAGGCCTTGCACGACTCGGCGCCCGCATACTGCGTGTACCAGAAGCCCATCTGGACCATGGCGGCGTCGCCCTTCATGAACTCGTTGTTGGCGAGTGGATACTGCGGACCGTCGAGCGCGTTCGGCGCGATGATGCCGTCGTCCTTCATCTTCTTGATGATCTCGAGCACCTTCTTGCCCTGCTCGTCGTTCCACTTCGCCTTACCTGTGGCGGCCTTGATGAAGAAGTCCGGGTCCACCGTATTTGCGATCGAGTGATACATCTCGGTCGGGAAGGTGTCGGTTCCGCCTGCGCCCATGGTGAAGCAGGTCTTGCCGATGGCGGTCACCTTCTTGCAGGTGTCCACCCACGAGTTGTAGTCCGTCGGCACCTTCGCGCCGGCCTTGTCGAGGATGTCCTTGTTGTACCAGAGGAAGCCTGCGGACATGCCACCCAGCGGGAGCGAGACGAAGCGTCCGTCCGAACTGGTCAGCTGCTTCACGTAGGAGCCGCCGATCTCGTCCTTCCAGCCGTCGCCCAGGGTGTCCTTGGCGAGCGAGGTCAGATCGAGTGCGTACGGACCCCAGAGATCCGGCGAGCCGCCGGCCGGGGACAGGTCGAAGACGTCCGGGCCTTTGCCCGAGTCGAGGGCCGGCGTGATCGTGTTGCGGTAGTCGACGTTCTCGAAGTTCTTATAGGTGACTTTGATGTCCGGATACTGCTTGTTGAACTCTGCGATGTACTTCTCGGCCACCGGGGTGTCCGGGGTCCATCCCCACCAGGTGACACTTCCGGATTTGGCCGGCTTGACATCCGAGGCCTGATCGCCGGACGAGCCGGTGCAGCCTGTGATCGCCAGTGCGGCGGCCGCAGCCACCGCTGCCGCGGAAATGAACCGCGTACGCATCATTGTGATTCCTCCACCTCTTTGTGCTGATCTCGTGCATTGCGGCGCACGTTCGGGGCGAGCCTACACACGCATGCGAAAGGCGCGCAACAGTTCAAACCTTTTTGTCACAAACCCCCTATAGCCATGTATGGTGTCGTCTACTGCCGCTTTCTCTGGCTAAACGCACTTAGTTGCGTACGTTGAGATAGTGAGCTTTCAGCGTAGAAAGGACTCCACCTTGGCCATCGAATCCGTACTCTTGAACGTCACCGACATCCCGCGTTCGGTCGAGTTCTACCGCCGCCACCTCGGCGCCGAGGTGATCGAGGCGGGGGCCGACAACGCGGTGCTCGATCTGGTCACCGCGCAGCTCGTGCTCAACCGCATCGACGCCCCCGCCGAATCGACGTGGGTCGGCGACGACCTGCAGCGCGGCTTTCGTCACGTCGGCTTCAAGGTGTCCGACCTCGACGCCCGCGTTGACGCCCTGCACGACGCGGATGTGCCCTTCCATCTCGAACCGATCCACGCCGAGGGTGATGTGCGCATCACGTTCTTCTACGACCCGGACGGCACGCTGCTCGAACTGGTCGAGGGCCCGCTCCAGTATCACGAGGTCTACGACCGCGACGCGGTCGAGAAGGACTGGGACCTCGGCGACCCCGACCGCCCCCGCTTCGACCACGTCGCCGAGACCGTCGCCGACCTGGAGGCGACCAAGGAGCACTACGGCGAGCTCGGGTACTCGCTGATGTCGGGCATCCACCAGCCGAGCGACGACCGCGGCTTCGAGATCAACTTCCTGCGCCACGGCGACAGCTCGCTCGAGATCTTCACCTACGACAAGGCCGAGAAGGCGGAGCGCAGCCCGCAGCTCGACGCGCCCGGCTTCGTCGCGGTCGCCTTCGAGGGCCGAACCGCTCCGGGCACGGCTGTCGGCACCGCCGGCGACCGCGAGGTCTACAGCGGCCCCGACGGCCTGCTGTACACGGTCGCGAACGCATGACCACATCCACCTCGCTGCGTCCACTCGGCTCGACGGGACTTTCCGTCAGCGCGGTGACCCTTGGCGGCGCCCCGCTCGGCAGCATGCCCGAGAACTTCGGCCACGAGGTCGCCGAGGCGGACGCCATCGCGCTGGTGCAGGACGTACTGCGTAGCGGCATCCGGACCATCGACACGTCGAACGGGTACTCCGACGGCCGCAGTGAGGAGCGGATCGGCAAGGCGATCGCGGAGTTCGGCGGCCTGCCGGACGACGTCCTGGTGATCACAAAGACCGACCAGCGCGACGGCGACTACAGCGGTGAGCGCGTACGACGGTCGATCGCCGAGAGCACCGGGCGGCTCGGGATCCGTCCTCTGCCGCTCGTGCACCTGCACGACCCGGAGTTTCACGACTTCGACGCCATGACCGCTCCGGGAGGGGCGGTGGATGCGCTCGTGCAGGCGAAGGAGCGCGGGGACGTCGGCCACATCGGGCTCGCCGGCGGCGATGTCCGGATGATGCGCCGCTACCTCGACCTCGGCGTCTTCGAGGTGCTGCTTGTGCACAATCGCTGGACGCTCGTCGACCGGAGCGCCGGGCCCCTACTCGATCGCGCGGCCGAGCTCGGGATCGGTGTCGTGAATGCGGCCGTGCTCGGCGGCGGCATCCTCGCCGACGAGACCGGCCGCAAGACCGACTACGGCTACCGGCCGGCCTCGGCGGAGACCCTCGACGCCATCGCGCGCATGCGGGAGGTATGCCGCCGCTGGGACACCACCCTCGCGGCCGCCGCCCTTCGCTTCTCGACCCGCGACGACCGCTTCGCGAGCACGATCGTCGGGATCAGCAGGCCGGAGCGCATCCAGCAGACCCTCGACGCCGCCGCGCTCGACCGACCGCAGGAGTTCTGGGACGAGCTGGAGTCGCTCCTGCCCTCCCCCGCGAACTGGCTCGACGCCGACTGACCGACACCGACCCACCACCGAACACACGAAAGAGACACCATGCCACTCGTCCGAATCGACATGCACAGCCCGCTGGCCGACCTCCGACCGCAGATGAGCGCGGCCATCAACTCCGCGCTCGCGGACGGCTGGGGCATGCCGGCCGACGACCTGTTCCAGATCTTCACGCTGCACGAGCAGGGCGACCTGTTCTACAGCCGCACCTTCCCGGACGCGGATCGCTCGGACATCGTCTTCATCAGCATCCTGGCCTACAACGGGTACTCTCCCGAAGTGAAGCAGCGCGGTGCGGAGCTGGTCGTCGAGCGGCTCGCAGCGCTCGGGATCAAGCGCGACGACATCCTCATCTCCCTCTACGAGAACGGCGACGGCGACTGGCTCGCCCCGTCCAAGGAGCAGTGACCATGCAGAGAAGCGACCTTCCCGACGGCTTCGTCGTCGGGAGCGCGACCGCCTCGTACCAGATCGAAGGCGCCACCCACGAGGATGGCCGCGGCGAGAGCATCTGGGATGCCTTCGCGCGCGTCCCCGGAGCCATCGCCGACGGCAGCACGGGCGACGTGGCCGACGATCACTACCACCGCTGGCCGGAAGACGTCGCGCTGATGTCCGACCTCGGCCTCGACGCCTACCGGTTCTCGATCGCGTGGCCGCGCATCCAGGCCGACGGCACCGGCCCCGCGAACCGTGCGGGCCTGGACTTCTACCGTCGGCTCGCCGAGTCGCTGCGCGAGCGCGGCATCACCCCGTGGGCGACCCTGTACCACTGGGATCTGCCCCAGGCGCTGGAGAACCGCGGCGGCTGGCTCGATCGCGACACCGCGATGCGGTTCGCCGACTACGCCGCGCTCGTCGCGGAGGAGCTCGGCGATGTCGTGACCGACTGGATCACGCTCAACGAGCCGTGGTGCTCCGCCTTCCTCGGCTACGCGAGCGGGCACCACGCGCCCGGCCGGACACTCGGCTCCCGATCGGCGCACGCGGCCCACCACCTCCTCCTGGGCCACGGCCATGCACTGGAGGCGCTGCGAGCGACCGTGCCGTCCGCGAACGTCGGCACAACGCTCAACCTGTACTCGGTGCAGCCCGCGGGCGACTCCGAGGCGGATGCGGACGCCGCGCGCCGGATCGACGGCCTCAGCAACCGGTTCTTCCTCGACCCGGTACTGAAGGGCGCGTACCCCGCGGATGTGCTCGAGGACCTCGGCGAGACGCAGTGGTTCGCCGAGAACGCGACCGATGACGACCTGAAGCGCATCTCCGCGCCGATCGACTTCCTCGGCATCAACTACTACAGCCGTCACACCGTCGCGTCGGGGTCGAACCCGGCGACGGGCGGCCCGGCCAGCGCCTACCCGGGCAGCGAGCACGTCCGCTTCGTCAAGACGGGCGCTCCGGTCACGCAGATGGGCTGGGAGATCCACCCCGACGGAATGGTGGATGTGCTCCGCCAGGCCAACGCGCTCGCGCCGGGCCTGCCGCTGTACATCACCGAGAACGGTGCTGCGTACCCGGACCGGGTGGGCGCGGACGGCGAGATCGACGACCCGCAGCGCGCCGAATACCTGGAGGCGCACTTCGAGGCGGCCCGGGATGCGGTCGCCGAGGGCCTACCACTGCAGGGCTACTTCATCTGGTCGCTGATCGACAACTGGGAGTGGGCGTGGGGTTACTCTCGGCGCTTCGGGATCGTGCACGTCGACTACACGACGCAGAAGCGCACGCCCAAGCGCAGTGCGCGCTGGGTCGCGGACTTCCTCCGCGACGCGGTGCCCGCCTCCCGCTGACATCTGGTTGACGCGACACGCCGTCCACCCCCGAGGCGGGACGGCGTGTTGCGTCAACCGGATCGCGTCAGGACTGCCCGCGCCCGGTCTTCTGCTGAAGCCGGTCGATGTGCTCCGACGCCTGCGCCTTCGTGAGGTCGGCGGGGAGCTCCTCGCCGGCCTCGCGGGCGAGCGTGTCGAGGTAGCTGCGCTGGGACGCGGTCATGGGCTCATCGCCGGTGACCCACTCCGACGGGTCCTTGCTCGCAGGGTTGCTGTCGTCGCCGCGGGCGCCGAGCACATCGTCGCCGGAGCCGTTCGTGGTGCCGCTGGTGTCGCTCATGCCGCAGACAGTACGCCGCCGCACCGACATCGTCAGGGGGATGCCGCAGAGCGACATGCATTGAGAGGTTCATAGACCCGACCCGCCGGGCCACACGTCAGAAGGGGGTATACCGCTTCGTCTTCATCAGTAGCACCGCCGAGCACAACGCCCGGCTGATGGGAGACGACATGAGAAGAATTCGCAGGCTGACCGCCCAGCTGGCTGTGGCCGCGGTGGCCATTGCGCTGATCCCCGGCACGACGGGCGCCGAACCGGCCTGGGCGGGTCCGGAGACGAGTCGCGTGACAGCTGAACTCAGCAGGATGCTGGATACCGGGACGGTCGACACCAGCGGGAAGGCCCTTGCCGCGCTGAGCGCGCCCGAACTCCTGGACCTCGGCCGGCAGAAGTTCGCCGCCCTGGTCGAGAAAGGCGGGGACTTCTCCGACCTCGCCGGGGCCGGCGCGAAGGACGGCAACGTGTTCACCGCCCTTCCCGCCACACGGGCCGAACTGAACGAGTTCGCCCACACCGCCAAGTTCCGCGACCTCAAGGGTCTCGAGGCTCTCGACGGCGTCGAGGCGCTGCGGTGGATCTTCGACGTCACGGGCGCCTTCGATTCCGATCTCTCGAAGCTCCAGAAGGCCGAGATCTTCGCCGGACAGGTTCCCGTGCTCGCAGAAGCCCTCGGGCTGGCGAACGCCATCACAAGCGGCGACGACATCGACATCGCCCAGAACGTGGTCGCCCTGCTCGCCAACTCGGCCGGCTTCGTGGTGTCCTTCGCCAGCCCGGTCGTCGCGATCGTGATCGTGCTGATCGGCGCCCTGATCGGCGCGTTCATCGCCGCGTTCCGGGACACCTCGCCGATTCAGCTCGACTACATGAAGGACATCCGCGACAATCGGTTCCAGGAGTGGTTGCCGGACCATATCGACAAGCTCACCACATCCATGTCCGCAGCCGCAGGAGACATGTTCGCCGCGTGGCAGGCGACCGAGGTGTTCAACCTGGGACTCGTGGATGCAGCGGTCGACCGGGCGGCGCTCGCGGCCGAGGTCGCCGACCCCCGGTCCGGTGCAGATGTCGTGGCCAAGGCGGCGACGCAGAAGTGGCACGCCCACGCGGCGCTCCAGGCCAAGCTCGCAGCGGACCGCGAGGCGTTCATCGCGCAGAGCACGGACGGGTTCGCCGCCGCCATCACGAAGGCGATCGCCGATCCCGAGATGGTCACGAAGATCACGGATCAGGTGTTCCCTCTGTCCTCCGCCACGATCGGGTCCGTGGTCTACGGAACCTCCTCGCAGGACGGTCGTCTGGGCAGCGACAGCAACTGGGCGACTCTGTTCCCCGAGGGGGACGACGCGACCTGGCCCTGGGCGAACACCGAGGGATCGACCGGCGGCTGGGACATGTTCGCCGCCGATGCCGCAGCCGTTGAATCCAACCGGTTCCCCTTCCTCCCGCGCGAGCAGCCGTACTGCTATGTCAGCGGTCGGAACGGCGCGTTCTACGCCGGTCAATCCGTCGATTGGCTGAATGAGAACTGCTACGCGACCCTCACCCGGATGGCGGACCGGTATCGATCGATCGTGGAGGACCTGCGTGGCACGCGTCTTCCCACGGTCGACCAGGACCAGCTGAAGAGGCTGTTCACGCAGCACCTGAACGATCCCGAGATCCAGAAGGATCTCACCGTCATGACGCTGCCGATCGCCAGCATCCCCGGCAGTTGACGATCCCGCCCCGGTTCAGCGGCGCAGCACGCTGGGCCGGGGCAGGCCGAGCTCCTCGAGCAGGTCGCCGAGCATCCGGTCGAGTTCGAAGCCCGCCTGGGTGATCTTGTTGTTGCCGAAGCTCGCCAGCCGACTGCTCGGCTGGTCGACACTCAGCACTGTTCCGCCGCTGCGCGCAGCGTGCAGCTCGACCCGGATCGGCGTGTACAGGAGTGTTCCGGGGTCGTGCCGGAACATCCGCGCCGCTGTGGCGTAGTCGCCGATGAGATACACGGCGCTCGGGATGTCGGCGCCGCCCACGCGCATCACCGGCGTCGGGTGATCGGTCCAGAACCTCACGAACCGATGGATGCCGGGCCCTGCCGTCTCGCGGGTGAGCCGGCGCCAGTCCGCGTCGTCCGCGAGCAGGTCGCGCAGCTGCCCGACATCGAGCGGGGGCACCTCCGCTTCGAAGGCGCGGCGGAGGGTTCCGAAGGCGACTGCGGCCTCCAGTTCGATGCGGGTGACCGGGACGGGGATGATGCGCTCGGTCGCGGGGAGGGCCATCACCCCATTCTCGCCGCTGCCGTGCGGGTGCTCAGCCCCGGCCGGTCACGCCGCGCTTCGGAGGAACCTGCGGCAGGTCGTCCGAGGACCCGTCCTCGCCCAGCCGGGCGACGTACTCCCGTTCCCGCTCCAGCGTGTCCGTCTCGGGCACTCCGAACCGCGACGGGTCGGGGCGGTCGGCATCCTGCTCAACCGTCAGCAGGCCATCCGGGTCGCGCGGGTCGCGCACGCCGGTCAGGCGTACGTCGATCGTCGATTTGTCCTCGTCGTGCCCACGTCGGTCCTCATCGCGGCTCGTCGCATCCATGTGTCCACCATCGGCGCGTGCGGGAGCCGCGGCAAGGGGTCAGCGCGGTTTGCTCTCCGGCAGCGAGGCGCCGAGCGACGCGGGCTCCTCCGGCGAGCCCGCGTGGTCGGGTGCGACGCCGTCTGCCGGATCGGAGCGATCGGCGCGCACCAGCGCGATCCCGCCGAGGATGAGCAGCCCGCCCAGCAGTTGGAGCAGGCCGAGCTGCTCCCCCAGCAGCAGCCACGCGTACAAGGTCGCCGCCACCACCTCCAGCAGACCGGTGAACGACGCCAGCCGCGACCCCAGCAGCTCCGTCGCGGTGATGCTCGCGGCGTAGGCGACCGCCGTGGCGAACACGCCGACCACGGCGAGCGGCACCCACCACGCCACCGACTGGCCGAACAGCGGCACCTCGGCGAAGCTCACCGTGACCGGCAGAACGCCCGTCGCCCCCACGGCGGCGAGGGCGATCGCGCCGATCAGGAGCCCGCCGGAGGCCAGGGCGACGGGCGGAAGGCCGTCGCTCGGTCTCGCCGCGATCACATAGAACGCCGCGCACCCGCCCATGGCGAGCACCGCCAGCAGAAGGCCGAGCGGGTCGAGAGCGCCCGCGCCACCGGGCGATACGACCAGCACGAGCCCACCGACCGCCACGACCGACCCGGCCAGGACGACGAGGCGCGGCGCGCGCCGGGTGCGCATCCACACGACGACGACCAGCAGGACGGGCGCGAGGTACTCGACGAGGATGGCCGAGCTCACCGGGATGCGCTGGATGGCCGCGAAGTACAGCACCTGGGTTCCGGCGACGCCGACGAGCGCCATCCCGAGCAGCCGCCAGCGGCCCCGCCAGACTGTAGCCCAGCGACCCCGGACGGCGATCAGCGCGAACGGCAGCAGCACGATCCCGCCGATGAGGGCGCGTGCGGTGACGGCGGCGACGGGCGACCAGCCGCTCTCGAGCAGCGGCTTGATGAACGCGCCCGACATCCCGAACGTCGCCGCAGAGAGCACGGCGATGAGCAGGCCGAGCGAAGTCGGATGCCGATGCGTCATAGGGTCACCTGTCAGGGTCGTCAGCGATGATGGTCCTGACGTTACGCGCGTCGAGAGTAAGGAGTCAACTTGCATTTTGCCCCTGACACGGAGGACGCCCTGGAATTCGCCGTGGTCCTCGGCAACACGGTTCCGGACGCCTCGCGGAGCGGCGAGGACGAACTCGCGACCCCGGAGCAGTTGGTAGCCCTGATGACCGAGAGCCGCTACTCGGGCCGCGTCGACGGCGACGAGGCGGAGCTGTGGGCCGTCCACGAGACGCGAGACCGCATCCGCCGCACGTGGACTCTCGACCGCGACGAGGCGGCCGTCGAGGTCAACGCCATGCTGGCTGAAGCGCACGCCCTGCCGTACCTGATGCGCCACGACGGGTTCGACTGGCACCTGCATGCCACGGCTCAGGATGCGCCGCTGGCCGAGCGCATCCGCGTCGAGATCGCGCTGGCCCTGGTGGATGTGATCCGGTCCGACGAGACCGGCCGCCTGCGCGTGTGCGCCGCCGACGACTGCACGGGCCTCCTGCTCGACCTCTCCCGCAACGGCTCCAAGCGCTTCTGCAGCGTGCGCTGCGGTAACCGGATGAACATGGTCGCCTTCCGCGCGCGCAAAGAGCAGGACGTCTAGCCGCCCGGCCCCGTCCGCTCGCGTCGGAGATCCGCTCCCTCCCGCCGGAGATCCGCCTCCTCCGGTCGGAGATCCCGCGCCTCCGCGCGCGATTCTCCCGCCCCACCGCGGTCAGTCGGAGATTCGGGCAGTTTCGTCCGACGCAAGCCACCGACCGTAGCCGAGCGCCCCCGGAGGCGGCTCAGCGCGACACCCGCGGAGATCCGCTCCCTCCCGCCGGGGATGCGGCCTCCCCAGTCGGAGATTCGGCCTCCCCTGTCGGAGATTCCGCACACCGGAGCGCGAATCTCCCGTCCCGCCGCGGTCAGTCGGAGATTCGGGCACTTTTCTCCGACGCAAGCCACCGACCGTAGCCGCGGCCTCCCGAAGCAGCCCAGCCAAACACCGGCGGAGATCCGCTCCCTCCCGCCGGAGATGCGGTCCCCGGTCGGAGATTCGGCCTCCCCTGTCGGAGATTCGGCCTCCCCGGTCGGCGATTCCGCGCCTCCGCGCGCGAATCTCCCGCCCCACCGCGGCCAGTCGGAGATTCGGGAAGCTTCGTCCGACGCAAGCCACCGACCGTAGCCTCAGACCTCCGGAGGCGGCTGAGCGCGACACCGCGCAGATCCGCTCCTGCGGTCGGAGATTCGGCCTCCCCGGTCGGCGATTCGGAGCGTTCGCGCGCGAATCTCCTGCGCCGCCGCGGTCGGTCGGAGATTCGGGCACTTTTCTCCTACGCAAGCCGCTGCCCGCTCAGAAGTCGGTCCGTTCAGAAGTCGGCCCGCTCAGAAGTCGGACAGGTTGCCCCGGATGCCGCCGTCGCCGAACTCCCGCCGCAGGATCCCGCGGCGGCGCAGCACGGGGACGAGCTCGTCCAGGTTGCGGTGCAGCGTCACCGGGTGCAGGTCGCCCGAGAAGATGAAGCCGTCGTTCGACGCCTCCTCCCCCAGTTCTTCGATGAAGTCGGCGATCTGCTCGGCCGTTCCGACGAATCCTTCGCGGTCCGCGATGCGTCCCTTGACGACCTTCGGTGCGACCAGGTCGCGCAGCGTGACGCCATCGCGGATGCCCTGCTTGCCGAACAGTCCCTTGATGCTGCCCTGCGAGACGTGGTCGCCGAACACCGAGACGTCGAACGGCTCGTCGAGCGACAGCTGCGTCAGGTCGGTCTCGAGGTCGCTCGACTGACCGGCGAGTTCCCGGTACAGCTCGGCGTCGCTGGGATGCTTCGACGCCTCGACGACCCGCCGCGCCTCCTCGTCGCTCGGCACGACCTCCGGCTTGAAGACGAACAGCACCTTGATCGAGTCGGGGTCGCGGCCGGCGGTTACGGCCGCCTCGCGCACCTTGGCCCGGTAGTCGCGGATGCTCTGGGCGTCCAGCGGGGCGAGGGCGAGCTGCACGTCGGAGTGCGTCCCTGCGAACGCGATGCCGCGCGGCGAGCCGCCGGGCGAGACGATCGCCGGGTCGCCGTCGGTGAACGGCACGGCGTTGAGCGGGCCGGCCACCCGGAAGTACTCGCCCTCATGCTCGAACGGCCGGATCTTCGAGCCGTCGGCGAAGTGGCGCGTCGCGGCGTCCTCGATGAGCGCGTCGTCATCCCAGCTGTGCCACAGCCGCCGGATGACGGTCAGCCACTCCTCCGCGCGGTCATAGGCCGCGTCATGCGAGAGCGCCGGGAGGCCGAGGTGCCGCGCGCTGCCGACGTCGGTGACCACGTTGACCCCGAGCCGGTGACCACTCAGGTGGTGCAGGCTCGCGAACTGGCGGGCGGCGACGTAAGGCGGGTAGGCGCCGGCGTTGATCGTGGGAGCGACACCCAGGTGCTCGGTCGCATCCAGCAGGTACGGCGAGAGGATCAGCGGGTCGTGCTTCGGCCCGCCGTACGCCTCGCGCACCCGCAGGTCGACGGTCTCCGGGAAGCCGATCGACAGGGCGTCCTCGATGATGACCAGATCGAGTCCGGCCTGCTCGAGTTCGCGCGCGGACTGCTGGTAGAGATCCGGCCGCGTCCACCGGTAGTCCCACTCCCAGTACGGGCGGCCCCATCCCTGGGGCCCGAAGCCGCGGCTGAAGAACCAGCCGAAGTGCTGCAGTCGTGCCATGCTCGCCTACCTCCCCGCCACGGCGCTCAGCGGCGCCGACGTCAGCTCTGCGGTCGCGACGACAGCCGCATCTTCGACAGCCGCACCCTCGACCACCGCATCCGCGACAGCCGCATCCTCGACCACCACGTCCGCCGCGGCGACCGCGGCGATCCCTCGCGCGAGGTCCGCGATCAGGTCGTCCGCGTCCTCCAGCCCAATGGATAGGCGCAGCAGCCCCGGGCCGATCCCGATCCCGTCGCGCACCTTCCGCGGCAGATGCGCGTGCGTGGTCGACGCCGGATGGAGGATGAGCGACCGCACGTCGCCGATGTGCGTCATCCGGCTGAACAGCTCGACGGCGTCGTAGAACCGTTCGGCCGCTGCCGCACCGCCCGCGAGCGTGAAGCCGAGCACCGCCCCCTGACCGCGCGGCAGGTACCGCTGGGCGAGGGGATGCGACGGGTGCGACGGCAGGCCCGCATACTCCACGCCAATGACCTCGGGCTGCGCTTCGAGCCAGCGGGCGACGGCGAGCGCGGTGTCCGACTGCCGCTGCACGCGGAGCGAGAGCGTCTCGATGCCCTGCTGGATGAGGAAGGCGTTCAGCGGGGACAGCACCGGCCCGAACAGCGACGCGATGACGGATCGGGTGAACGCCGTGTAGGCGGCCGCGCCGTGCGTGGCCACGTAGCTCGCGCCATCCAGCCAGTCGTCCGGTCCGGTCAGATGCGCGAACGGCGAGGTCGCCCAGTCGTAGCTGCCCTGATCGACGACGAGGCCGCCCAGCGTGGAGCCGTGGCCGCCGAGGTACTTGCTGGCGGAGTGCACCACGATGTCCGCACCGTGGTCGCCCGGCCGCAGCAGGTACGGGGTGGCGAGGGTGTTGTCGACGATGAAGGGGATGCCGTTCTCGTGCGCGACGGCCGCGACGCCGGCGATGTCGAGGATCTCGGTGCCGGGGTTCGCGATCGACTCCCCGAAGAGCACCCGCGTGGTGGGCCGGATGCGGCGCCGCCATTCCGCGAGGTCGGTCGGGTCGTCGACGAACTCGATCTCGACACCGAGTCTGCGCAGGCCGTTCTCGAACAGCCCGCGGGTGCCCGAGTAGACGCTCTGAGCCGAGAGGATGTGGTCGCCGGCCTGCACGAGCCCGAGCACGGCGACCGTCAGCGCGGCCTGGCCGCTGCCGACCGCGATCGCCTCGCGGCCGTGCTCAAGGGCGGCGACGCGGCGCTCGAGGGCGGCGGTCGTCGGGTTGCCGGAGCGGCTGTAGGTGTATCCGGGCTCGTCGCCGCCGAAGCGGCCTTCCGCCTGCGCGAAGCTGTCGAACTCGAATCCCGCGGTGAGGTAGATGGGCGTGACCCGGGCGCCGTGGGCGGCATCGCGGGCCTCTCCCGCGTGCACCTGGGCTGTGCTGAACTCCGACATCCCCCTATGGTGCGGCACCGCCTCAGCCCGGAGGCCTTCTGTTGCACAAAGCTACGCGGTGCAGGCATTTCGGGATGAGGTACTCTGGTCGCGCGATATGCGAACGGTGCGTTCGCATAATGAACGACTTACGACGAAGTGAGGTTCTCGTGCAGTTCCACCACCACGGCTACGTCTCCGGCGACCCGCGCATCCACGAGCCGGCCGGCACCGGAATCGAGCGGCCGGCCGAGTTGCCGGATGAGATGGACGTCCTCATCGTGGGCACCGGCCCCGCCGGGATGATCGCCGCAGCCCAGCTCTCCCAGTTCCCGAATGTCACGACCCGGATCGTGGAGCGCCGCCCGGGCCGCCTCGCCATCGGGCAGGCCGACGGCATCCAGGCCCGGAGCGTGGAGACGTTCCAGGCGTTCGGCTTCGCCGAGCGGATCATCGCCGAGGCCTACCGCATCACCGAGATGGCGTTCTGGAAGCCGGACCCGGCCGACCCCTCCCGCATCATCCGCACCGCGCGCCCGGTCGACGACCCCACCGGCGTCAGCGAGTTCCCCCACCTGATCGTCAACCAGGCCCGCGTGCTCGACTACTTCGCCGAGGTGATGGCGAACTCGCCGGCCCGGATGACACCCGACTACGGCTACGAGTTCGTGCGGCTCGAGGTCGGCGAGGGCGAGCATCCCGTCGCCGTCACCCTGCGCCGGACGGCCGGAGCGGATGAGGGCGCCGAGCGCGTGGTCCACGCGAAGTACGTCGTCGGCGCGGACGGCGCCCGCAGCAAGGTCCGCGAGGCGATCGGCTGCCACCTCGCCGGCGACCAGGCGAACCATGCCTGGGGAGTGATGGATGCGCTGGCCGTCACCGACTTCCCGGACATCCGCACCAAGTGCTCGATCCAGTCGGAGGCGGGCAACATCCTGCTCATCCCGCGCGAAGGCGGCTACCTGTTCCGCATGTACGTCGACCTCGGCGAGGTCTCCCCGGAGGACAAGGGGGCGATCCGGGCCACCTCCATCGAGCAGATCATCGAGCAGGCGAACCGCATCCTGCATCCGTACACGCTGGATGTGCGCAACGTCGCCTGGCACAGCGTGTACGAGGTCGGACACCGGCTCACCGACCGCTTCGACGACGTGCTGCCGGAGGAGCTCGGGATGCGCACCCCGCGCGTCTTCATCACCGGCGACGCCTGCCACACGCACAGCGCGAAGGCCGGCCAGGGCATGAACGTCTCGATGCAGGACGGCTTCAACATCGGCTGGAAGCTCGGGCACGTGCTCGACGGCCGCAGCCCCGAGAGCCTGCTCGCCACCTACTCGGCCGAGCGGCAGGTGGTCGCGAAGGACCTCATCGACTTCGACAAGCAGTGGTCGACCCTGATGGCGAAGAAGCCGGAGGAGTTCGAGAGCCCGTCGGAGCTGGAGGACTTCTACGTGCGCACCGCCGAGTTCCCCGCCGGTTTCATGACCCAGTACGCGCCGTCGCTGATCGTCGGAGGGCAGGGCCACCAGGAGCTCGCGACCGGCTTCCCCGTCGGCAAGCGCTTCAAGTCGGCGCCAGTGGAGCGGGTGTGCGACGGCAACCTCGTGCACCTGGGCCACCACGCGCGCGCGGACGGCCGGTGGCGCATCTACGTCTTCGCCGACGCCACCCGGCCCGGGGAGCCCTCGGCGGTCGCCGACCTCGCCGGCTGGCTGTCGTCGTCGCCCGAGTCGCCGCTCGCCGCGACGCCGGCGGGCGCCGACCCGGACGCCTGGTTCGACGTCAAGGTGATCTACCAGCAGGACCACACGGCGGTCGACCTCGGCACGGTTCCCGAGCTCTTCCTCCCGCGCGTCGGACCATTCGGCCTCATCGACTACGAGAAGGTGTACGCCGCCCACCCGGACGACGACATCTTCGCGGTCCGCGGGATCGACCGTGGCGGCGCGATCGTCGTCGTGCGGCCCGACCAGTACGTGTCCGCGGTGCTGCCATTGACGGCCACCGACGAGCTGGCCGCGTTCTTCCGGCCGATTCTGCTCAGCCGGGAGCTGGCCGGCTAGCCGCCGACGCTGCCGCCCTCGCGGGCGCCGCCGATCCCCGACTTCCCGGAACTGCCGAACCCGCCCTTGAGCGGTGCGCGGTCTCCGGCCGCCGCCCCAGCGGGTGCACGCTGCACGACGTCCGGCTGCAGGTTCGCGCTGGTCCACGAGAAGCCGCCGTTGCGGACGGGCGACCAGGCGGCGACGCGGTTGCTGTTCCACACCGAGGAGCCCCACAGGATCGGTCCGATCCACGGAGAGTGGTAATGCCCGGGGTATGCGTCGGCGGACTCGCAGAGCGAGGCGGGGTCGTCATCCACCTCGGTGCCCTCCGCCCGGAGTGCGGCCAGCTGCTCGGTGACGTCGGCGATGCAGTCCTCGCGGCTGCGGTACTCGGGTCGACGGGCGTCGTCGGGCAGCACGTACTTCGTCCCGTCGGCGGCGACGCGGACGGTGCCCTCATCGTCGGGCGCGCATCCTGCGAGCAGGAGGGTCGCGGCGGCCAGGGTCGTCACACCGAAGGCGACGCGTGGGAGGGTGCGGTGTGCCGCGGCGATGCCGGTGAGGGCGATGGGACGTTGGCTACGCACGGTCCTCCTCGATGAAGTGCGGGACGAACTCGGCCAGGTCGCCGGTGATCGGGCCGCTGGTCTCGCGCAGGTCGATCCCGGCGGGGCTGTCGCCGACGACCCACGAGCCGATGACGGCGGTCTTGCCGGGGATGGGCGCGAAGTCCGCCCGCCTCTGGAACACGAATCCCTCGTCGCCGTACGGGCCGTCATGCTCCGCAACGACGGCGGCCTCGGCGTCGAGCACCGTGACGTTGGCGCCCTCGCGGCCGAGGCGGGGTTTGCGGACGACCGGCTCCCCGGAGAGCGCGGCCGGCTCCGCGAACGCCGGCAGCAGGTTCGCGTGGCCGGGGAACAGCTCCCACAGCACGACGAGCAGCTGCTTGTTGCTCAGCAGCAGCTTCCACGCCGGTTCGACCCAGCGGGTGGTCTCGCGGCTCTGCAGCAGGAAGCCGCCGAACTGCTCGTTCACCATCCACTCCCACGGGTACAGCTTGAAGATATGGCGGACATGCTCGCCGTCGGCGTCGAGGAAGCGGGCCGTGTCGACATCCCACTGCAGGTCCTCGACGAAGACGAGCTTGGGATCGAAGCCGGCGGCCGCGGCCGTCTCGGCCATGTAGGCGACCGTCTCGAAATCCTCCACGATGAGGGCGCCGTCCCCCGCGTCGTGCAGGGAGGCCAGGTGCAGCCGGGAGCCCTCCGGCAGGCCCCAGCGCTCACGACGGATGTGCTCCCACTGCTCGATGAGCTGCTCGTGCAGCGAGTTGAACTGGTCGGAGCCCTCCCCGCGCACCTCGGTCAGCCACTGCCACTGCGCCACCGCCGACTCGACCAGCGACGTCGGGGTGTCGGCGTTGAACTCCAGCAGCTTCACCGTGCCCGCGCCGTCGTACGCGAGGTCGAAGCGGCCGTAGACGGTCGGATCGTCTGCATCCCACGAGTCGGCGACCAGATCGTGGAACCGCGACGGGATCCCGAACTCGGCGAACCGGCGCTGGCGGACGACGTGCTCGACGGCATCCATGCAGCGATCGAAGAGTTCCTGCGTCGCCGCCTCGAGCAGTTCGACCTCCGCCATGGTGAACGCGTAGGCGGCGGTCTCGTTCCAGTAGGGCCGGCCGCCCTCGGACGGCAGGTCGTAGAACGTGAACCCGATCTCGTCCAGTCGCGACCGCCAGTCGGCTCGGGGCGTCGAATCCACACGCCGCATGTCCCGCCCCTCCCCGCCGGTGTTGTCGAACACCACAGCGTAACCGAACGGGGCGTCGGGACGGCGGCGGTCTAGCCTGACGGTCGTGGACCGCTTCGAGACCATCGCCGAGGGCGTGCATGCCGTGCGCGTCCCGATGCCCGGCGGCGGGCTGCCGTACAGCCTCGCGTACCTCATCGAGGACGATGACGGACGCCTTCACGTCATCGACCCCGGCTCTCCGACGGACGACGCGACCCGTACCCTGCTGGACGCGGTGGATGTGCTGGGGTGCACCCCACGCGACATCGCCTCGATCGTCACGCACCTCCACGCCGACCACGCGGGAGGCGCCGCGGCGGTGCGTGCAGCGAGCGGCGGCGCCCTGCTGATGCACGCGCGCGAGGCCGAGGCCGCCGCGACGCTCGCCCGCGGGGTCCCGGCGCCGGACCTGGACGCGTGGGGCGTCCCGGCCGACCGTCGTCCGGAACTGCTGGCGGCCGTCGCCTCCCCCGTGGCCGCGGGACTGCCCGCGCCGGACGCCGTGCTCGCCGACGGGGACCTTCTCGACATCCCGGGCCGTCGCGTCCGCGTGCTGTGGACGCCTGGGCACACTCCCGGCCATCTGTGCCTCCACGACGAGGATGCCGGGCTCGTCTTCGCCGGGGATCACGTGCTGCCGACCGTCAACTCGGGTCTCGGCCTCGGCGGCCCGACCGCCGCGAACCCGATCGCCGACTACCTCGCCGGCCTCGGCCGCGTCGGCGAACTGGACGGGCTCGCCCTGCCCGGGCACGAGCATCCCTTCACCGAGCTGGCGGAACGCACGGCCGCCCTGCGAGAGCACCACCTGCGCCGTTCCCGTGAGGTCGCGGCGCATCCCGATGGCACCGTCTGGGAGATCGCGCGCGACCTCACCTGGACCGGCGGCTGGGACTCCCTCTCGGGCTTCACCCTGCTCTCCGCCCTCTCGCAGACCGCCCAGCACCGCGACTTCGTCGCCCCCTGACCCCTCTCTCTCGGCGTTCCCCCACCGTCGAGTCCGCACAAATTGCACACGAAACGCGGTGCGAGCGTGCAAAGTTTGCGGACTCGACGGTGGGTGGGAGGGGGTCAGCGGAGGTCGGACTCGATGGCGGCGGCGGCGGTGCGCAGGCGCGCGCCGATCGCGGCGGCGTCCACGTCGTTCGCGACGTAGACGACGGCGAGCGCCGCCACCGGTTGCCCGGGCGCGACGACCGGCACGGCGATCGACGCGAGCCCGGCGATCACCTCATCGTGACTGGTCGCATATCCCCGGCGCTGCGCGAGCGCGGCGTCGTCGCGGGGATGCTCTCCCGGCAGCGCCCGCCACTGCGCCTCGGTCAGGGCGGATTGGATGGCGATCCCCGGCGCACCCGACGCGAGCGGATGCCGCGTGCCCGGGCGCTGGGCGACTGTGGCGTGCGCGTGCGACGGCTCGACGGTCACCAGCGTGACCACGTCGTGGCGGTCGAGCACCGCGAGGAAGGCCGTCATCGTGAGCTCGTTGGCGACGGCGGTCAGCTGCGGGAGGGCCGCCGACTGCAGGTCGCGCGACACCGACCGTGCCAGGGTCGCCATCCGCGGCCCGAGCTCGACCGCACCGGCCGCGTCGCGCACGACCAGCCCGTGCTCCTCGAGCGTGCGGAGGATGCGGTACGTAATCGAGCGGTGCAGCCCCAGCCGCGACGCGATCACCGGGATGCTGAGCGGCTCCCCCGCGTCGGCGAGCAGTTCGAGCATCCGGATGCCGCGAGACAGCGTCTGCAGCGGCGGGGTCTGCGCGGTCGTCTCGGCAGAGGGCTGCGCGGCATCGGCGGAAGGCATGTGTTCGATTATAGAAACGTCAGCCGCCCGATCCGTCGAGGCGATCGAAGAACCGCAGTACCGCCGGCAGTGCCTTGTCCGCCACGGTGCCGTGCGTCGCTCCCGGAATGGGGTCGTAGACGACATCCGTGCCGCGCTGCTTCTGCTCATCCACGAAGGCCGCCGTCGCCGACGGCCGCACCAGCTTGTCGCTGAGCCCTTGCGCCACGAGCAGCGGAACCGGGATGGCGGAATCGCCAGGCGTGTTGGCCGCGAGCAGGGCCGCCCAGGGCTCCGTCGCATCCGGATCCCCCGTCAGGAACCGGCCGACGAGGGGTTGCGCGACGTCGTGCAGGGCATTGTTCTGGGTGAGCAGGCAGAATCCATTCATGGTCGGCAGGGCGGCGATCGCAGCGGGCGTGAGGATGGAGTCGAGCGGCGCCCCGTAGACCTCCGAGTAAGCATCGAACGCGTACGATGCGATGCTGACCCCCGAAACGTCGCTGATGTCGGCGCGCATGAGGGACGCCAGGTCCGTCGCGGGGGCGGCGACGGCGACCGCGCGCACGTCGAGCTCCGGTGCGTACTCGGTCCACAATTGGGCCGCGAAGAGCGCCACCTGCCCGCCCTGGGAGTGCCCCCAGAGCAGGACGCGCTCGCTCGCGGCGGACCCGAGGAAGTCGCGCGCGGCACGGGCCGCGTCGAGGACGTTCCGTCCTTCGGTGTCGCCGACGAGGTACGAGTTCGGTCCGGCGACCCCCATCCCCGTGTAGTCGGTGGCCACCACTGCGTAGCCCTGGTCGAGCAGCGCCTTCAGCCCTTCGATCCAGACGTACGGGTCGACGGAGCGGGACGGCGCGCACTTCTCGTCGCTCCCGGTCGTCGGATGCGCCCACGACACGATGGTCCGGCCACCGTCGGGTGCAGGTCCGTCCGGCTCCAGCAGCATCCCGCTGTTCAGGACGGGGTTGCCGGAGAGGTCCGTCGAGCGGAAGAGGATGCGCCATGCGGTCGCACCGAACGGCCCGCCCGCCGCCAGTTCGGAGCGTACGATCTCGCCCGGCTTCCCCGCGGCGGCGGGCGGGTCGTCGTAGAAGGCCCCGGTGTACGGCCGCGCGGCGAGGTCCTCTTCGCCGCGCACCTCCTGGGAGCACCCGGCGAGGACGGCGGCCGTCAGCACGGCGACGAGCGCACCGGCCGCACCGGAATGCCCCCTGATCCCCCGCCTCCGCACCCCACCATGCTGGCACGGCGGCGGGCCCTCCGGCTCGGTCTGCCCTGCGCAGATTCGCGACGGGCAGAAGCCGCAGACACAGGCGGGCGCCGCTCCCACACTGGGCTCATGGACACCGACAAGACCTCTCCCGTGCAACGGCTGCTCGACGAGCGCATCGTCTTCCTCGGCAGCGAGGTGACCGACGAGGTCGCCAACGACATCTGCGCCCAGCTGCTCCTGCTGGACTCGATCGCGCCCGACCGCGACATCTTCCTCTACATCAACTCCCCGGGCGGGTCGGTCACCGCCGGGTTCGCGATCTTCGACACCATGAACTTCGTGAAGGCCGACGTTGCCACGCTCGCGCTCGGCTTCGCCGCCTCCATGGGCCAGTTCCTGCTGTCGTCGGGGAAGCGCGGCAAGCGCTACGCCCTGCCCAACTCCTCCGTGGTCATGCATCAGCCGCACGGCGGCTTCGGCGGCACCTCGGCCGACATCCAGACGCAGGCGAAGCAGATCCTGCACTTCAAGCGGCGGATGGCCGAGCTCACCAGCGAGCAGACGGGTCGTCCGGTGGAGCAGATCATCGAGGACGGCGACCGCGACCGCTGGTTCACCGCCGACGAGGCCCGCGACTACGGCTTCGTGGATGAGGTGGTCGGCTCGACGACAGCGCTGAAGCCTTAGCCGCCCTCCAGCCGCGGAGCCGTCAGGCCGAGACGGGCTGCCGGGTGTTCACCACATCCACCCGCGCGTCGATGAACGAGTGCACGCTCTCGTGGATGTGGTACTGGGTGTGCGAGAGGCGCGCGTCCCTGCTGCGCAGCAGCGCGCGTGCGGCCGCCCGACGCGCCCGGAGACGCCCGAGCGAGATCGCGAACGCAAGCAGCACGGCCAGGGCGAGAGCAGCGCCCGCGCCGTCGACGGCGGCCTGCCACCCGGGGGCGGTCACGGCGAGGGCGACCGCCCAGGCCGCGCCGATCACCACGAGGCCCGCGCCGGCCGTCCCCAGCGTGACGCGGGCGAGCCGCAGCGGATGCGTCGCGAGCAGCGCCCGCGCCTCCGCGTTCTCGCGCTCGTGCTGACGACGGCGTTCCTTCGCCCAGTGCAGGTCGCGCTCGTGACGGCGGGCCAGCAGCTGGGCCCGGTCGTGGGCATGGTTATAGGGCAGGGTGGTGTGCACGATACGTCCTTTGCGCGTTCGGGTTCTCCCGCGGACCGGTTTCGGGTCGGCTCCCGCGGGGCTCAAGACAGTAACTCGGGTGTGACATCCGCGAGCATAGCCAGAAAGACCGGTCTGTGGGTCGTTTGGAGGACACGATCCTGTACCCCAATCCGGGCGACACGGATGCGGTCCACCCGGCGCTGTTAGGGTGTGGACTTCCGGGAGTGCGCGGGAGGGGAGCGGATGCGGAGACCGGTCGTCGCAGCAGTCGTGGGGGCGCTCGCCCTCATCGCGGTCGCCGCGGCCGTGGGAGTCGGCCTGAAGGCCGCAACACCGGCCCCGGCAGCGAGCACTCACTCCAGCCCACCGCCGACCACCGACCGCCAGGCGCCGGCGTTCGCGTCGCCACGGCTGTACCTCGATCCGAACACCGAGGCAGCGGCGGCGCAGAAACGCCTGCTCGGCCTCGGAGACACCGCCGGTGCGGCCGTCGCCGATGAGATCGCCGCAGTGCCGACTGCGGTCTGGCTCGGCGAGTGGTTCCAGGGTGACCGCCTGGTGACAGAGCTCAGCAAGGACATCGCCGAGGCGCGCGAGCAGAAGGCCACCCCGGTCTTCGTCGCCTACGGCATCCCGAATCGCGACTGCGGCGGCTACTCGAAAGGCGGTCTCGCCGCCGACCAGTACCTGCCGTGGATCCGCACCATGGCATCCACTCTGCGGGGCAGCGGCGCGGTCGTCCTGCTGGAGCCTGACTCGCTCGCCATGCTGTCGTCCGAGAAGTGCGCGGGGTCGGCGGAGGTCCGTCTTCCGCTGCTGCGCTCGTCGGTGAGCATCCTCGAGGGGGCGGGCGTCGCCACCTACCTCGACGGCGGGAACGCCCGCTGGCTGTCGCCGGACGACCAGGCCGCGTGGCTGAAGCGCGCGAACATCGAGGAGGCGCACGGCTTCTTCACCAATGTCTCGAACTTCGACACGACGCAGCGCGAACGCGACTACGCGGGCCGCCTCTCGTCGAAGGTCGGCTGGAAGCACTACGTGATCGACGTCTCCCGCAACGGCAACGGCTGGACGGGCACCTGGTGCAATCCGCCGGGCGCCGCTCTCGGGCAGGACCCGAAGGTGACGGAAGGAAGCGACGGCAAGCTGGATGCGCTGCTCTGGGTGAAGCATCCCGGCGTCAGCGACGGCAGTTGCAACGGCGGTCCGGCCGCGGGCGTCTGGTGGCAGGCCGGAGCGGAAGCGCTCGTGAACGGCCGCGACAAGTGACCGTGAGCGCCTGCGAGCAGCTCGCTGCTGCCTGCGACCGCCTCGCTGCGCGGACTCCGGCGCTGTCGCCGGGGCGGTTCCTTCGCGACCTCGGCCACGAGGTCGCGGGGGTCCGGCGCGGTCCGTTCTGGTTCCTCGACGCCGGGCGCGGCGGCTCCAACCGCATCCGAGGCCGCGGCTTCCGCCGGCACGTGGACGACGGGACGGAGGGCCAGGCGCGCCACTTCGCCGGGATCGTCTCGGTCGCCGCCCGCGTGGGGTCGGGTCCGGCCCGCTGGCTGTCCATCCACGTCGGACGGGATGCGCCCGACACCGCCGACGGCCGCCTCACCGATCTCGCGCTCGACTTCGTGCGGTCCGTCCGCTCGGGCGAACTGCCGCTGAGCGACACCGGCGGCTGGGTGCGGGCGCGGCTCTGCGCGGGCGCCGCATCCTTCCAGCGCTCCTAGCCCCTCGACCTGAGCCGCCGCTACTCCGTCGGCGGCAGGTGTCGCCCGCGGTGGATCTCGTACAGGCTCGCGTGCCCGGGCGAATCGGGGTCGTCGACGATCGGCTGGTCGGCCATGAAGAGCCGGATGATGTGAGCCAGCTCGCCGGGATGGCTGAAGTTGATCGCGTGCGCCGCTCCCTCGATCCGCACCACCAGCACGTGGTTGTCCGTCGCCGACGCGATCTCCTGCACCCGCTCGGGGCCGGGCAGCAGTGGGTCGCGGTCGCCGATCACCACGAGCGTCGGGATGCGCAGCTCCAACAGCCGCTCCAGCGACGGGTACGAGGTGAGGGCGCTGAACATCTTGAAGGTGCTCGGAACCCCGAAGCGGAGGTAGTCCGGCGTCGCCACCCGCATCATCCGGGGCGGCTCACGCCCTCCGTCGCGGGTCAGCTGGCCGATGGCCCGACGCAGCGGCCGGTTGTACACGCCTCCCGCCGGCGAGACGAGGATGGCACGCTCGATACGTTCGGGATAGTGGTGCGCGAACTCGAGGATGACCGGGCAGCCCATCGAGTTGCCGACGAGCGTGACCTTCTCGATGCCCCGGTCGTCGAGGAAGCGCGCGGCGTCACGCGCGAGATCGGGGATGTCGAGACCCTCCGGCACCTTGCCGCTCCGGCCGAACCCCGGGAGGTCGGGGACGAGGGTGTGGAACTCGTTCGCGAGACGCTCGGCGGTCGGCAGCAGGTACCGGCCGGACAGCCCGAAGCCGTGCACGTGCATCATCGCCGGGGCGTTCGGCGGGTTCGGAGACTCGCGGTAGAACACGTCGACCCCGTCGACGACGGTCCACCGTTCGGAGAGGCTCGACGCCGGTCGGCGCGGGACACGCCGCGGCACGCTCTTGGTGCTCATGGCGCGATCCTGCTCGCCTCAGGCGCCCTCGCGCAATGCAGTACCTGTCAGCGCAGCGCTGCCCGGAATCCGGCGTAGTCGGTGAGCCGGTCGAGGCCCGCGGTGACCGCCGATTCGTGCGATCCGACGACGACGACCTGTGCGCCGGACGCCACGGCCGCGGCGATCCCGGCCTCCGCGTCCTCGAACACGACGCAGTCGCCGATCGGCACGCCGAGCTGCTCGGCCGCGCGGAGGTAACCCTCGGGATCCGGCTTGCCGCGGCTGACGTCCTCCGCGGCGACGAGCACGTCGGGCACGGGGACCCCGGCGGCGCGGAGCCGGCCGACGGCCAGCTCGCGGGGTGCACTGGTCACCACGGCGACCGGCGCTCCGTCGGCCACGAGGCGACGGAGCAGAGCGACCGCACCCGGGATCTCGACGATGCCGTCGGTGCGGGTGACCTCCTCCGCGACGAGCGCGCCGACCAGCTCGGCCCGCTCCTCGTCGGTCAGTGCGGGGAGGAAGTGCGCGACGGTGTCGACCGCCTGCCGTCCGTGGGCGTACGCGAGGAGCGCGGTCGCATCCAGCCCGTACCGGTCGGCGAAGGCCGTCCAGACGGATTCGACCACCGCCGTCGAGTCGACGAGCGTCCCATCCATGTCGAACAGGAAGCCGGCCGCCGAGATCTCATCCACGCTCCGAGCTTAGGAGACGGCAGGGGACGCGGCCCCCGGCCAAACGAGAAGGGCGACGAGAAGGGCGACGAAGGGGGGCGGAGGGGGCCCATCCCACGGTGCCGCCGGAGCGGCGGGCCCCCTCCGCGACGTTCACACCAGGGCGGCCGAGAAGCGCGCCGGGCGGAACGTGTCGAGGAGCGGCGACTTCTCGCCGGTCAGGATCTCGCGGGCGAGGATTTCGCCCGCGATCAGCCCGAGCGTTGCGCCGCTGTGGGTGAAGGCCACGAAGTAGCCGTCGATCTGCTCCAGCTCGCCGAGCACGGGCTCGCCGTCGCCGGGGATGGGCTTGCCGCCGATGCCAAAGCCGTCCAGCTCCAGCGTCGGGTGACCGGCGAGCACGCGCGACGCCTCCTCCAGCAGGCGGTCGACGATGCCGTCCGGCACGGTCACGGAGCCGTCGTCGCCGACGATCAGCGCCTCCTCCGACCAGGCCGAGTCGAGCGCCAGCGCACCGGTCGGGGTCGGCCGGACCGCGACGTTGGGCGTGTTCAGCACGGCCGTCAACTCGGTCTGGACGGGCTTCGTCCAGACGAGGAGCGCCTCCGGGCTGCCGTCCTCGATCGTCACGCCGTGCTCGGCCACCTGCGCGGGCACGCCCGGGCCGGTCGCGAGCAGCACGGCGTCCGCGTCGAAGCGACGGCCGTCCGGCGTGACGGCGCCGACCGCCCGGCCGTCCTCCACCACGACCTCGACGTGTCCGGCGTTGGTGATCAGCGTTCCGCCGCGCGACGTGAATTCCGCCGCGAGGTACGCGATAAGCGACGGCAGGTCGACCCAGCCCTCGCCCGGGTTGAAGATGGCGCCCTCGGAGGCGATGGCCGCCGGGTCGACCCCGGGGGCCCACTCGGCGATGTCGTCGGCGCTGAGCCACTGGGCGTCGTAGCCGATGGAGCGCTCGTGCTGCAGGATGTGCGCGAACGACTCCCCCTCCGGCGCCCAGGTCAGCCCGCCGTCGAAGCGCAGGAATTCCGCGACGTCGGCGCGGGCCGCGAGCGTGCGGTAGCGGTCGATGCCGAGCTGGCGCAGGGCGTGGTACTCCGGCGAGCGCAGGCCGGCCGTGTTCAGCCAGGAGAGCGAGCGTCCGCTGGCGCCGCTGGCGAGCTCCGCCTCGGTCAGCAGCGTCACCTCGGCGCCGGAGCGGACCAGCTGGGTCGCCGTCGAGACACCGAGGATGCCGCCGCCGATGACGACGACGCGGGTGCGGATGGATGGTGCGGTCATGGTGCTCACTTTCGGTTCAGCGTGTGGATGGTGTCGATCAGTTCGAGGGCCGCCAGGCTCTCCCGCGGGTCCACCGGAAGCGGTGTACCGTTTTGGAGCGCCGAGGCGAGCCCGCGGTAGAAGGCGGCGTAGTCGCCGGGCACGAGCGGGATCTCATCCGGGTGCGCGTCCGTGCCGAGACGCCCCGGCGCGGGCGCCTGCCCGAGCCGCGGGTTGCCGGGGAGGGTGCCGCTGGCGAGCTGCGACTCCTGCGGGTCGAGGCCCCAGGAGACGAAGCCGGAGCGCGAGCCGAGCACGCGGAACCGCGGCCCGGCGATGGGCGCGACGGCGCTCATCCAGAGGTGGCTGGTGGTGCCGGCATCATGCTCGAGCACGACGAACACGTCGTCGTCGGCGCCCGCCTCGCGGCGGTTGCGCAGCTCGGCGTGCGTCACCCGGGCCGGGCCGAACAGCAGCAGGGCCTGGTCGATGAGGTGGGCGCCGAGGTCGAAGAGGATGCCGCCGCCCTCCTGCGCGGAGGTGGTCGACTTCCACGACTCGTCGGCCGCGGGCTTCCACCACTCGAACCGCGACTCGAAGCGGCGGACGTCGCCCAGCGCCCCGTCGCCGACGAGACGCCGCAGGGTGAGGAAGTCGCCGTCCCACCGGCGGTTCTGGAAGACGGTGAACGGAACGCCCGCCCCTTCGGCGCGCTCGATCAGGGCCCGGCCGGCGGCCGTGTCCGGCGCGAACGGCTTGTCGACGACCACGGCTAGCCCCGCGTCGATGGCGGCCGTCGCGTGGGCGACGTGCAGCGGGGTCGGCGAGGCGACGACCACCAGGTCGAGCCCGGGATGCGCGAGCAGCGCATCCACGTCCGGCACCGCTGTCGCGCCCGGATGGTCGGCGGCCAGCCGGTCCGTCTGCGACGTGACGACCGCCGCGAGCTCGAAGGCGGGGTCCGCCGCGAGGAACGGCGCGTGGAAGACCCGGCCGGCGACGCCGTAGCCGATCAGGCCGACGCGGATCACAGCACCTCCGAGAGGAAGCGCTGCAGGCGCGGGCTCTGCGGCCGGTCGAACAAGTCGTCCGGTCGTCCCGCCTCCACGACCCGGCCCTCGTCCATGAACACGACCTGGTCGGCGACCTTGCGGGCGAAGTTCATCTCGTGGGTGACGACGACCATCGTCATGCCCCGGCGGCCCAGGTCGGCCATCAGGTTCAGCACGCCCTTCACGAGCTCCGGGTCGAGCGCGCTGGTGACCTCGTCGAACAGCATGACCTCCGGCTCCATGGCGAGCGCGCGGGCGATGGCGACGCGCTGCTGCTGGCCGCCGGAGAGGTCGCGCGGCCGGTGGTCCATCCGCTCGCCGAGTCCGACCTCGACGAGGCGCTCCTCGGCGATCCGCTGCGCCTCCGCCTTCGGCATCCGCTTCACCGACCGCAGCGCCAGCATCACGTTCTGCAGGGCGGTGTGGTCCGGGAACAGGTTGAAGTGCTGGAATACCAGGCCGATGCGGCGGCGAAGCACATCCGGCTTCGTCCCGAGGATGCTCTCGCCGTCGAGGCGCACATCCCCGCTCTTCGGCTCGTGCAGCCGGTTGATGCCGCGGAGCATCGTCGACTTGCCCGACCCGGAAGGGCCGATGACGCAGGTGGTGGTGCCGGGTGCGACGGAGATGCTGACGCCGCGGAGCACGTCGATATCGCCGTAGGCCATCGTCAGGTCGACGAGGTCGAGCGCGGAGCCGCGGAAGTCCGGCGTCTGCTGCGCGGGAAGCGGAGAGGTGTAGGTCATGTGTTGCTCCCGAGGGTGAGGGGTGCCGGCGGCTGGACCTCGTCCAGCTCGTCCAGTCCGCTCTTCGGCGGGGCCGGCTTGCGTCGTCCGGTGCGGAACCGGTTGTCGAAGTAGTTGACGAGGTGCGTCAGCGGCACCGTGATCACGAGGTAGAACAGTCCGGCGAGCACGAGCGGTGACAGGTTGCCGGTCAGCACCGCGGCGTCCTGGCCGACGCGGAACAGCTCCCGCTCGCCCACCAGCAGCCCGAGGAAGTACACGAGGCTCGAGTCCTTCACGATGGCGATGAACTGGTTGACGAGGGCGGGGAGCACCCGGCGGATGCCCTGCGGCACGACCACGAGGGCCATGGCCTTCGCGTAGCTGAGGCCGAGCGCCCGGCAGGCTTCGAGTTGCCCGCGGTCGACGCTCTGGATGCCGGCGCGGAAGATCTCGCCGATGTACGCGGCCGCGATCAACGACAGCGCCAGGATGCCGAGCGGGTACGGGGACGGCCCGAAGATCGACTGCGAGAACCGGGCGAAGCCCTGGCCGATGAGCAGGATGGTGAGGATCGCCGGAAGCCCGCGGAACACGTCCGTGTAGATGCGGGCGGGGATGCGGAGCCAGCGCGAGGTGGAGATCCCCATGACGGCGACCACCATGCCGAGCACGACGCCGATGACGGTCGCCGCGATCGAGATGATCAGCGTGTTGACGAGTCCGACTCCGAGGAGCTGCGGGAAGACCTGCAGCATCGACGGGATGTCGAAGAAGGTGTGCGTGATGGTGGTCAGCCAGTCCATGGGGATCTCCCTGAGCTCCTACTTCGACGGGGTCGGCGTCGAGGTCTGCTCCGCCTTCGGCAGGTACTGGGTCGGCATCGGCGACCCGGGGAACCACTTCTGGTAGAGCTTCTTCCAGGTGCCGTCCTCCATCGCCTCGTGGAGCGCCTTGTTCAGCGCGCTCTTCAGGGCGGGGTTGCCCTTGGCGATGGCGAAGCCGGCGGGGGCGTCGAACGAGGGGATGTCCTCCGCGTCCTTCAACGTCGGGTACTGGGCGACGTAGCTCTTGGCCGCCTCGTAGTCGAGGAAGTGCGCGTCCACCGATCCGCTGTTGACCGCGGAGACGGCCGCGTTGTTGTCGGGGAAGCGGACGAGGTTCGCCTTGGGGAAGTTCTTGACGGCGTACGCCTCCTGCAGGGTGCCCTGCACGACGCCGAGGCGCTTCCCGGCGAGGTCCTTCGCCGAGTCGATGCCGCCGGCCTTGGTCGTGAGCACGGTGAGGTAGCCCGCGAGGTAGCCGTCGGAGAAGTCGACCGTCTTCTTGCGCTCGTCGGTGATGCCGATCGCGGCGACGCCCACGTCGAACTGGTGGTTCGCGACGGCGGCGAGCAGACCGGAGAAGTCCTGTCCGGTGAAGACGGCCTTGCCGAGACCGGCGCGCTTGGCGACGTCGGTGAACAGCTCGACGTCGAAGCCGGTGAAGTCGCCCTTGGCGTCGGTGAAGGTGTACGGCTTGGCGTCGCCGAGGCTGGCGACACGGACCGTGCCGGCTTCGATGAGGCCGTACGGGTTGTCCTTGGTGGCGGAGCCGGAGGCGCCGCCGGCGCTGCAGGCAGCGAGGACCAGGGCGGCGGTGGCCGCGGCGGCCAGCAGGGCGGCCGGCCGGAGGAAGGTGCGTCGTTTCACTGCGGGGGTCCAATCGTCTGGGGATGGTCGGCGAGAAACGGGACGTGCGATCCTCGTCGATCGGTGCGGGTTGCTGAGACCGGTCTCTGGCGATTACGCTGAGACCGGTCTCAGTTGGTTTTCTGGGACGCTACATCACGTTTCCCGCGTTCGTCAACACGTCGAGTTCGCAGGAGGAAGGCGGCACCGATGTCCCCACGCCCCGCATCCCGGCGCGCCGTCACGGTCGCCGACATCGCCCGGGCGGCCAAGGTGTCGAAGGCGACGGCGGCCCGCGCACTGGGCGATTACGGGCAGGTCAGCGACGCCGTCCGCTCCCGCGTGCTGGCCGCGGCGGAGGAGCTCAACTACCGCCCGAACGCTCTCGCCCGGTCGATGAACACCGGCCGCTCGAACACCATCGGAGTGGTCGTCGGCGACATCGAGAACCCGTTCTTCGCGCACGCCATGCGCGGTATCTCCGATGTCGCCAGCAAAGCCGGTTACGACGTCATCCTCACGAATTCCGACGAGGATGTGGATGCGGAGGAAGCGGCCGTCGACGTCCTGCTGGACAAGCAGGTCGACGCCCTGATCGTGGCTCCGGCCTCGTCTGCGCGGGTGGCCCACCTCGCGGCCGTCGGCGCCGCGGGCCGGCCGCTGGTCCTCCTCGACCGCCGGGCCGACGGCGAACCCTACGACTCCGTCACGGTCGACAACCGGTCCGCCGCCGCGCGAGCCACCGCCGAACTCCTCGCCGAGGGGCATCGCCGGATCGCCTTCATCTCGACGCACGACCACCCGGCGTCGCAGTACACGCCGGGCGACCGCATCACCATGTCCAGCGTCGCCGACCGCGTCGCCGGCGTGCTCGAGACGTTGACGGCCGCCGGCATCCCGTCGCCCGAGCGCAACATCCGCCTCGACGCCCGCCGCCGCGGAGTGGATGTGGTGGCGCGCGAGCTTCTCGAGAGCGACGACCCGGTGACCGCCATCATCGCGTCCGACAGCCTCATCGCCATGGCGGTCTTCCAAACCATCCGGACGCTCGGGCTGAGCATCCCGGACGACGTCTCCCTGATCTCGTTCGACAACCCGGAGTGGACGAGCATCACCACGCCGCCGCTGACGGTCGTCGAGCAGCCGATCTACGAGCTGGGTGCCGCCGCCGCTCGTCGTGCGCTGGAGCGCATCCACGGCGAGCGGGTCGATGACGCCGCGGTCGTCTTCGACGCCGATCTGCTGCGTCGCTCGTCGGTCGGACCGGCGCCGCGCGCCGCCGCCATGCCCGTCGCTGCTATCACCGAGTTCGTGGGTCGCGACACGCCGTAATGGCGGCACCATAACGGCGTGTTGCGCCCCCTGAATGCGGCTGGGCCGGCCTCAGCGACCCGTCTCGCGTGCCGCGTGGATCGCCCGCAGATCGCCGAGCGCCCGCTCGGTCTCGCGGTCGACGCGTCCGCCGCGCGCCATGATCGCCGCCGGCAGCCAGTCGCTGAGCACGAACCGGCGCCGGCGCGGCGGTTCTCCGCCGTTGGTCCGGGTCGGGTGCGCGACCCAGCTGTGTTCCATCCCCTGTGTCCATGTCGTGTTCGCCATGACCTTCACGTTACGGACGTAAAGATACGGACACGAGATGGCTTTGGGTCTATCTTCGCAAAGATACGGCCATTACACTGACGGCATGATCCGATCGGTCGCGGTGCCCCTCATCGACGAGTTCGCCATGTTCGAATTCGGGGTCGTCTGCGAGGTCTTCGGTCTTGACCGCAGCTATGCGGGCCTGGAGCCGTTCGATTTCCGCGTGTGCTCCATCCACCCCGGCGCTCCGGTCGTGAGCCCGGTCGGCGTGAGCGTCACCGCCCCCTACGGCCTCGAGGCGATGGACGACGCCGACCTCATCGCCGTCCCCGCCGCCACTGTCCGCGACGAGTACCCGCAGGAGTTCCTGGATGCGCTCCGCCGGGCATACGACCGGGGCGCCATCCTGCTCAGCGTCTGCTCGGGTGCGTTCGCGCTCGGTGCCGCCGGCCTGCTCGACGGCCGCGACTGCACCACGCACTGGCGGTTCTCCGACCAGCTGCAGCGCCGCTTCCCGGAGGCCCGCGTCGACCCCGACGTGCTGTTCGTCGACGACGGCCGCATCATCACCAGCGCGGGCACGTCTGCGGGCATCGATGCCAGCCTCCACCTCGTGCGCCGCGAGCTCGGCAGCGCCGTCGCGAACACGATCGCGCGCAACATGGTCGTTCCGCCGCAGCGCGACGGCGGCCAGCGCCAGTACATCGACAAGCCGGTCAGCGACTGCGAGGACGACACCTTCAGCGAGCTCATCGACTACCTCACCGAGCGCCTCGACGAGACGCACACCGTCGGCAGCCTCGCCGAGCGCACCCACATGTCGACCCGCAGCTTCTCACGGCGCTTCGTCGCGGAGACCGGCGTGCCGCCGATGCAGTGGCTCACCACGCAGCGCATCCTGCGTGCCCGGCTGCTGCTCGAGACGACCGACCTGCCCATCGACGAGGTGGCGCGCCAGTGCGGTTTCGGCAGCGCCACACTGCTCCGCCATCACTTCGACGCGGAGGTGGGCGTCCCTCCGACGCGCTACCGGGCGGCCTTCGCGCGCGCTTGACTCGCTGATGCCTGGCGCCGCCCCGGCACGTGACTCCGGGGGCCCGCGTACCGCAGAACCGGATGGTGCGGCGGCACCAGATCGTCGCCCCGGTAGTGCCGGAGCAGCCGCCGGTTGCGGAGGGCGAAGTCGGTGCACAGGCCCGCAGTGACCAGCCCGCACACGATCACACCCCAGGCTCGCGGGTTCTCGCCCTGGGTCGGGATGGCGACGGCGAGCGCGACCGTCGCGACCAGGGTGAGGAGCGCGAGCACCGCGCCGATCCCCGCCCTGCGCGCCGCCCTGGCGCGATCCGTCCGGTCTCCCATGCACCGGAAACTACTCCGAGCCGTCGGTGAACGAAAGGCGAAATCGGTGCGACGTCCCGGTGAACGCGACGAAGCCCCCGCCCGGAATCCGGGTCGGGGGCTTCGTGGTCGTCCGAGGGTCAGTGCTTGAAGGCGTCCTTGATCTTCTCGCCGGCCTGCTTGACGTCGGCCTTGACCTGGTCGCCCTTGCCTTCGGCCTCGAGACGCTCGTCGCCGGTGGCCTTACCCGTGGCCTCCTTGGCGTTTCCGCCCAGCTTCTCTCCGGCGTTCTCGATCTTGTCGTCCAGTCCCATGACGTCCCCTTTCGTGGTCCGTTTCGTCTTCGACGGTCCCACCGTTGCGGAAGCGGGTCTACCCCCACGGAGCGACCTCCCACGTCACGTTCAGGAGACGGTGTCGCCGCGGTCCAGGCCTTCGAGTGCGGAGGACATTCGTCCGAGGAAGCCCTTCACGATCTCCGCCTGGCGCTCGTCGAGCACCGAGGCGGCTTCCAGCATGCGGCGATGCATCGCGTCGAGGGTGTGCCGCACCTCTTCGTCGGCGCCCGGCGTCGCCAGGATGACCAGACTGCGCCGGTCGACCGGGTGCGGCTGCCGGGTGACCCAGCCGGCCACGGTCAGCCGGTCGAGCATCACGGTCACCGACGACGACTTGAGCTTGAGGAGCGCACCCAGCTCGGCCGGTGTCGCGGGAACACCCTCGTTCTGCCGTTTCAACAGGAATCGCAACGCACGCAGATCGTTCTCGCCCATGCGCATCGACTCGCGGGTACGGCGACGCATCGCCTGCTCGGCGGCGCGGTAGTCGCGCAGCGCGTTCAGGACGTCAACGGTATGCGGGTCCGCACGGTCGTACCAGTACCGCCCGCCGGTCTGTGATTCGATGCTCCGATTTTACGCGCTGCTTCGAGAGCGGTCGCCGGATCGGTTCGGCGCACCCGCTGCATCAGCCGCGTCGATGTGGTCGACGGCTTCGCGCATCCGCCGCAGGAAGTCGACGACCACGGCGGCGTCAGCCGGCTCGAGCGACGCCGCGACATCGACGAGCTCCTGGCGCATATCGCCGAGGATCGCCCGCTGCAGTTCGTCTTCCGGCACGGTCGGGACGACGATCAGGGCGCGCCGGTCGAAGGGACTCGACTGTCGCTGGATGTGCCCGGCGCGCTCCAGGCGATCGAGCAGCGCGGTCACCGACGAGCTCTGGATACCGAGGTACTCGGCCAGCTCCTTCGGACCCACCGTGCGGCCGGCCTCCTGGGCGCGCAGAAGGTAGCGCATCGCTGAGACGTCGTTCTCGCTCATCCGGAGCACGCCCTCGGACCGTCGGCGCATGGCCGACTCGGCGACGCCGTAGGCGCGCATCGCCTCGAGCACCTCGATGCCGGGGGCGCGCTCATCGGCGCGCTCCTCGTACCAGTAGTGCGCCGATCCGTGGGTCTCGGACGTCATGACCTTAACGATAGAGCACCTACAAACTAGACTGCCTAGCTTTTGCCCTTCGAACCCGCAGAGGCCGTGGGTTCCGGCGTGATCAGGAGCCCGTTGGGCCGGTGCGTGCCATCCATCAGAGATTCGAGCCACTCGCGGTTCAGCGGCGCGATGACGCCCTCGTCGTAGCGGAATCGGATCGGCAAGCCGTTGTCGACCCAGATCGCCTCACGACCGCCGTCACCATCGCGGATCCAGCTCAGGGCGAAGGACTCCCGGCGGCGCAGCTTCGTCGTGATGACGACCTGCACATGGGCCAACAGCCGATCGGAGAGTTCGTAATCCGCTCCCCCGTAACTGAGCAGTCCCAACCCGCGTCTCCCCTCGGTCCGTCGCTGATCCAGCGAATATGTAGTTAGTCTAATCATATTGCTTGCTCGTCTAGCAAAACGCCCGGCGATTGATTTCAAGCCCTACTCGGCGGTGCCGCCCTCCCGCAGAATGAACGCTGTGAGCACCTACCGCCTCCAGATCTCCCCCGCCTTCACCCTCCGCGACGCCATGCAGGTGCTCGATCACATCCAGCGCCTCGGCGCCGACTGGGTCTACCTGTCTCCTCTGCTGGAGGCCGAGCCGGGTTCCATGCACGGCTACGACGTGGTCGATCACAGCCGTGTGGATGCGTCGCGTGGCGGCCCGGAGGCCCTGCGCGAGTTCGCCGACGCCGCGCACAGCCGCGGGCTCAAGGTGCTCGTCGACATCGTCCCCAACCACATGGGCGTCGCCACCCCCGCGGTCAACGCCTGGTGGTGGGATGTGCTCCAGCACGGTCAGGAGTCGCGCTACGCCTCCTACTTCGACATCGACTGGCCCTTCGGTCATGGACGCCTCCGGCTCCCCATCCTGGGCGACGGCCCCGACGAGGAGGACGCCCTGCGCATCGAGGACGGCGAGCTGCGCTACTACGACCACCGCTTCCCGATCGCACCCGGCACAGGCGAGGGGACACCGCGCGAGGTGCACGCCCGCCAGCACTACGAGCTGATGTCCTGGCGCCGGGCCGACGCCGAGCTCAACTACCGCCGGTTCTTCGCCGTGAGCACGCTCGCCGGACTCCGTGTCGAAGACCAGCAGGTCTTCGACGACACCCACCGCGAGATCGGCCGCTGGCTGAGCGAGGGGCTCGTCGACGGCCTCCGCGTCGACCACCCGGACGGCCTCCGCGACCCCGGCCAGTACCTCGAGCGGCTGCGCGACCTCGCCGGCGACGCCCCGATCTGGGTCGAGAAGATCATCGAGGGCGACGAGCGGATGCCGGACTGGCCCGTGCAGGGCACCACCGGATACGACGCCCTCGCCATCATCGACAGGGTCTTCGTCGACCCCACCGGTGAAGGGCCGCTCACCGCCCTCGCGGGCGAGCTCGACGAGCGAGAGGAGAGCCAGGACTGGGTGGAGCTCGTCCACCGCCGCAAGCGCGCCGTCGCCGACGGCATCCTCCGCTCCGAGGTGCTCCGGGTCGTCCGCGAGCTCGAGGAGGGGACGGACGAGGAGACGGCGGACGCCGTCGCCGAACTGGCCGCCTGGTTCCCCGTGTACCGCAGTTACCTGCCGTACGGCGACGAGTACCTGGAGGAGGCGCGTCAGGCGGCCGCGGCCACCCGCCCGGACCTCGCACCCGTGATCGCGCGCATCGTCGACCGTCTGGGCGATCGGTTCGAGCAGACCACCGGCGCCATCATGGCGAAGGGGGTCGAGGACAACGCGTTCTACCGCTTCACCCGACTCGTGTCGCTGACCGAGGTCGGCGCCGACCCGTCGGAGTTCGCGCTCTCGCCCGAGGAGTTCCACCGCAGGCAGACCGACCGCCAGCGTCGCCTGCCCGAGTCGATGACGGTGCTGTCGACGCACGACACCAAGCGCGGCGAGGACACGCGGGCGCGCATCCACGTGCTCGCCGAGCTGCCGGGCCGCTGGGAGCGGTTCCTGCGGACGGTGCGGGAGCGCGTCGGCTTCGGCGACGGCTCGCTCGAGAGCCTGCTGTGGCAGTCGGTCGTGGGCGCCTGGCCGGCGTCACGCGAGCGGCTGCACGACTACGCCCTCAAGGCGGCCCGAGAGGCCGGCGCGTCCACCGGGTGGACCGACCCCGACGAGGCGTTCGAGGAGCGGATGTTCGCCGCCATCGACGCCGCATTCGATGACGAGCGCGTGCGGGCCGAGGTCGAGGCGCTGGCCGCGGTCATCGAAGCGCCCGGGGCCAGCAACGGGCTCGGCGCCAAGCTCCTCCAGCTCATGGCGCCCGGCATCCCGGATGTCTACCAGGGCTCCGAGCGCTGGGAGCGCTCGCTGGTCGACCCCGACAACCGCCGCCCGGTCGAATTCGATGCGGCGGCAGCACTCCTCGCCCACATCGACGAGGGATGGCAGCCCGAGGTCGACTCGTCGGGCGCGGCGAAGGAGCTGGTCACCGCGAAGGCGCTCCGCCTGCGCCGTGACCGGCCGGAGCTCTTCAACGGCTACCGTCCCGTCTACGCCGAAGGGTCGCGCGCCGGTCACCTCGTCGGCTTCGACCGCGGCGGCGCGATCGCGCTCGCCACCCGCCTGCCCGTCGGGCTCTCCGCGACCGGCGGATGGGCGGACACCACCATCGACCTGGGAGAGGAGCCCATGCGCGACGAACTCACCGGACGCGACTACTCGGGCCGCGTCCCGCTCGCCTCCGTCTTCGAGACCTACCCGGTCGCGCTGCTGGCGGTGACCCGATGACCGCCGCCGACCGCCGGTTCCCCGTGTGGGCCCCGGAGGCGCGATCGGTGGATGTGGTGCTCGGCGACCTCGGCACCTACCCGCTCACGCGCGTGCCTGCGTCCGACGCGAGCCCGACCGGGGGATGGTGGGAGCTGGCCGAGGCGCCGGATCTCCCCTCCGAACCTCTCGATTACGGCTTCCTCATCGACGGCGACGGACCCTTCCCGGATCCGCGGTCGCTCCGCCAGCCGAACGGCGTGCACGAGCTGAGCCGCGAGTTCGACCCGCACGCCCACGCCTGGGACGACGGCGCGTGGGAGGGACGCGACCTCACCGGCACGGTGATCTACGAGCTGCACATCGGGACGTTCACCCCCGAGGGCACCCTGGATGCCGCCGCCGCGCGACTCGACCACCTGATCGACCTCGGCGTCGACGCGATCGAGCTGCTCCCCGTGAACGCCTTCAACGGAACGCACAACTGGGGCTACGACGGCGTGCTCTGGTACGCCGTCCAGGAGCAATACGGCGGACCGGCGGCATACCAGCGCTTCGTGGACGAGTGCCACCGCCGGGGTCTCGCCGTCATCCAGGACGTCGTCTACAACCACCTCGGCCCGAGCGGCAACTACCTGCCGAAGTTCGGGCCGTACCTCGGCCAGGGCGCCAGCACCTGGGGCGTGAACGTCAACCTCGACGGCCCCCTGTCCGACGAGGTGCGGCGGTACATCCTCGACAACGCGGAGTACTGGCTGCGCGAGATGCACGTCGACGGCCTGCGGCTGGATGCGGTGCACGCCCTGCAGGACCACCGCGCCACCCACCTGCTCGAAGAGCTCGCGCTCCTCGCCGACGAGCTCGCCGGCGAGACCGGCCGGCCGCGTACCCTGATCGCCGAGAGCGACCTGAACGACCCGAAGCTGATCCGCACCCGCTCGCACCACGGCTACGGCCTCCACGCGCAGTGGGACGACGACGTGCACCACTCGATCCACGCGAACCTGAGCGGCGAGGACACCGGCTACTACAGCGACTTCGCCCGGCCGGAGGCGCTGGTGAAGGTGTTCCAGCGGGGCTTCTTCCACGACGGCACCTGGTCGAGCTTCCGCGAGCGCCACCACGGCCGCCCGCTCGACCCGGACATCCCGTTCACCCGCCTGGTCGTGTTCAGTCAGGACCACGACCAGATCGGCAACCGTGCCGCGGGCGACCGCCTCACCGCGACGCTCGACCCCGGACGCCTCGCGGCGGCCGCCGCCCTCACCCTGCTCGGCCCGTTCACGCCGATGCTCTTCATGGGCGAGGAGTGGGCCGCGACGACACCGTGGCAGTTCTTCACCTCGCATCCCGAGCCGGAGCTGGGGAAGGCGACCGCCGAGGGCCGCATCGAGGAGTTCGCCAAGATGGGCTGGGATCCGGACGTCGTGCCCGACCCGCAGGATCCCGAGACGTTCCGACGCTCCAAGCTCGACTGGTCGGAGCCGGAGCGCCCGGAGAACGCGCGGATGCTCGACTGGTATCGCACCCTCACCGGTCTGCGCCGGACGATCCCCGCCGATGCGCCGGCGACCGAGGTGGCGTACACCGACGGCGTCTTCCGGTTCCGCCGCGGCGACCTGCTCGTGGAGGCGAGCCTCTCGGGTACGGGCCTCGGCGAGGCGCCGGCGGATGCGGTCGCGGCATTCGGTGAGGCGGTGCGCGTTACGCGGCGGTAGCCGCGCGCCTAACGGTCCGCAACCCCCGTGTCAATGCCTGGATGGGCGTGTCACCGCGCAGGTATCGTGGCGTTCTACCGAACGGAGGCACCGTGTCCCAACCCTGCCCCCGGCCCCACCGCCGGACCGCCCCCAGCGCACGCCGCTCGCAGGGGTCGTCCCTGTGACGGCCGCCTCTACGCCGTACCCGCTCGGGGTGACCCTGCGCGACGGCGGCGCGAATGTCGCCGTCTACAGTGAGCGCGCCGACAAGGTCATCGTCTCCATCTTCGACCACCGCGGCCGCGAGAAGCAGACCGTGCTCACCGAGCGCATGGGCCACGTCTTCCACGGGTTCGTCCCCGGCCTCACTGCCGGAACGCGCTACGGGCTCCGCGTCGACGGGCCATGGGACCCGGCCAACGGTCTCCGGTTCTCCCCCGCCAAGGTCCTGCTCGCACCGCAGGCACGCGCCGTGACCGGGGCCTGGGACAACACGCAGGCCGTGTTCGGCCACCAGCTCGGACGCCCGAAGCGCCGCAGCGACACGAACGGCGCCCGGCACGTCGCCCTCGGCATCGCCATCGACCCGCAGGAGTTCGACTGGGGCGACCACGAGCGGCCGCACACGCCGCTCAGCGAGACCATCATCTACGAGCTGCACGTGAAGGGCTTCACGAAGCTGATGGAGTGGGTGCCCGAGGAGTTCCGCGGCACCTACGCCGGGCTGGCGCACCCCGCCGCGGTCGAGTACCTCAAGAACCTCGGCGTCACCGCGGTGGAGCTGCTGCCGATCCACCAGTTCGTCCAGGATGCGCACCTGCAGGAGAAGGGCCTCCGCAATTACTGGGGCTACAACTCCATCGGCTTCTTCGCGCCGCACAACGAGTACGCCGCGACGGGCGACACGGGGCACCAGGTCGACGAGTTCAAGGGCATGGTGAAGGCCCTGCACGCCGCCGGCATCGAGGTCATCCTCGACGTGGTCTACAACCACACCGCCGAGGGCAACGACCTCGGGCCGACGTACAGCTTCAAGGGCATCGACAACCCGTCGTACTACCGGCTCGTGGACGGGGACGCCGCCCACTACTTCGACACGACCGGCACCGGGAACAGCTTCAACGTGAGCCACCCGGCCGCCCTGCAGGTCATCATGGACTCGCTGCGGTACTGGGTCGAGGAGATGCACATCGACGGCTTCCGCTTCGACCTGGCCACCACACTCACCCGCCAGGGCGGCGACGCCAGCCTGCACAGCGCGTTCCTGACGCTCATCCAGCAGGACCCGACGCTCGCGCAGGTGAAGCTGATCGCCGAGCCGTGGGATGTCGCCGGGTACCAGCTGGGCGGCTTCCCCGCGGGATGGTCGGAGTGGAACGGCAAGTTCCGCGACGACGTCCGTGACTACTGGCGCGGCACCCCCGGCGTGCTGTCGACCCTCTCGCAGCGCGTTCTCGGCAGCCCGGACATCTACGAGGACTCCCGTCGCGCCCCGCTGTCGAGCGTCAACTTCGTCACCGCGCACGACGGCTTCACCCTCGCCGACCTCACCAGCTACAACGAGAAGCACAACGAGGCCAACGGGGAAGACAACCGCGACGGCGAATCCGACAACCGCTCGAGCAACTACGGCGTCGAGGGGCCGACGGATGACGAGGGCATCAACGCCTTCCGCACCCGGCAGCGCAAGAACTTCCTCGCGACGGTCCTGCTGTCGGCGGGCGTCCCGATGATCCTCGGAGGCGACGAGATCGGGCGGACGCAGCAGGGCAACAACAACGCCTACTGCCAGGACAACGAGATCTCGTGGTTCGACTGGCAGAACGCCGACTGGGAGCTGCACGAGTTCACGTCGAAGCTCATCCACCTGCGCCGCACCGAGCCGGCCCTCCGGCCGGAGTGGTACCGGCACGCCCCCGACGTCGGCGGCCCGGATGTCGTCTGCATCGTGCGGGCGGACGGCGAGCCGTTCGCCGACGAGGACTGGGCCGACCCGGAGGCCCGCTCGATCGCGTTCGAGCTGCGGCACGAAGGGGCCGACTCATTCCTCCTCATGCTGAACGCGGCCGGGAACGGCGTGGAGTTCGTGCTCCCAGAGGCCGCCGGCTCGAACTGGGAGCTGGAGCTCTCCAGCGACCCCGAGCTGGCCCTGGCCGACGGCGAGAGCGTCATCCTCGGCGAGTCGTCCTTCGCCCTGCTGAGGTCGCGGAACAGCTGATGCCCGAGTCCACCATCCCGGCACTGCTCGGTCGCTACCGGCCGCAGCACGTCATCGGCCGCGGCGGCGAGGCCAGCATCTTCCGCGCGACCGACGAGCTGCTGGGGCGCGAAGTCGCCATCAAGCTCTACCGCTCGGGCGGCGAGGAGGAGATGGCGCAGTACCGCACCGAGCAGGCGGCGCTCGCGCGACTGAGCCATCACGGCATCGTCTCGCTGATCGACGCCGGGATCGACTACTCGTCCCCGAAGGACCCGCGTCCGTTCCTCATCATGGAACTGGTCTCCGGCACCGACCTCGCGAGCATGCTGGCCCAGCGGGAGCTGACGCTGGAGGAGATCGCGGAAGTCGCCTACGACATCTCCGAGGCTCTCGAGTACGTCCACGCCAACGGGGTGGTGCACCGCGACATCAAGCCGTCGAACATCATGCTGGTCTCGTACGGCACGACGACCTTCCGGGCGCGGGCGCGGCTCACCGACTTCGGGATCGCCAGCGGCCTCGTCGGCACACCCTCGCAGGCGGACGAGGGCAAGACGACAGGCACCGCGGCCTACCTCAGCCCCGAGCAGGCGATGCGCCAGCCGGCCACCTCGGCGAGCGACATCTACTCCCTCGGGCTCGTCCTGCTGGAGTGCTTCACGCGCTCGGTCGCGTACCCCGGCGGCGCCGTCGAGTCGGCGATGGCCCGGCTGGAACACGAGCCGCCCATCCCGGACGGCCTGCCCGACGACTGGTCCCGCATCCTCCACGCGATGACCTCGAAGGACCCGGCCGGGCGTCCCACCGCGGAGCAGCTGACACCGGTGTTCCGCGAGGCGGTCATCTCGGCGGCCGGTCTCCAGCAGCGGGCGTGACGGCGGGATCGATGGAGGCCGGCGCCGCGATCGAGCGCGACGGCAGCGCCGCGATCGAGGACCACGCGGCCCTCGGCGACGGCCGCACCGTCGCCCTGATCGACCGCTCCGGCACGGTCGACTGGCTGCCCGTCCCCAACCTGGATTCCGATCCGGCCTTCGCGGCGCTGCTCGACCCGGAGCGCGGGGGTCGCATCCTGCTGCGTCCGGTCAGCGCGTTCCGCACCCGCCGGCGATACCTCCCGGGCACCAACGTGCTCGAGACCACCTTCACCACCGAGAACGGCACCGTGCGGGTCACCGACGCGCTGGTCACCGGCGTCGCCGGCCGCCTGCCGTGGCTCGAGCTCGCCCGCCGCATCGAAGGGGTCGACGGCACGGTGGCCATGGACTGGGCCGTCGAGCCCGGCACGATGCTCGGCGCGAGCAGCCCGTGGGCGGAACGCGTCGACGGCAAGCGCATCCTCCGCGTCGGGACGGTCAACATCGGGGTCACCGGCCTGAACGACGCCGAGGAGGATGCGGACGCACCGCGCTTCCGCGGCCGCATCCGGGTCACCGAGGGCTCCCGCCGGACGCTCTCGATCGTGGCGACGGACGACGAGCCGCTGCACCTGCCCGACCCCGGCAACGTCGACATCGGGATCGACCGCACGGTCGGCAACTGGGAGCTGTGGTCGCGCACCTTCTCGTATCAGGGGCCGTGGGACGACGCCGTGCAGCGCAGCGCGCTCGCGCTGAAGCTGCTGCTCTACGCGCCGACCGGCGCCATCGCGGCCGCCGCGACCACCTCGCTCCCGGAGACGGACCGCGGCGGCAAGAACTGGGACTACCGCTTCGCGTGGGTCCGCGACACCGCGTACACGCTCCGCGCTCTGGCGCGGTTCGGCCTGCGCGAGGAAACGCACGCCGCGATCTCGTGGCTGCTCCGGGCCGTGAAGGGCGACGTCTCCGAGTTGCGCGTGCTGTACGGGCTGCGGGAGGAGTCGTCCGCCGATCCGCAGACGCACGACGTGCCCGGCTGGCGCGGCATCGGACCGGTCATCACCGGCAACCGGGCGGCCGGACAGCTGCAGCTCGGCGTCTACGGCGACCTCCTGAGCGTCGCGCTCGCGTACGCGGCGGCCGGCAACGTGCTCGACGTGCCCACCCGCCGCCTGGTCGCGGACGTGGCCGATCGCGTCTGCGACATCTGGCGCCTGCCCGACTCCGGGATGTGGGAGCTGAGCGAGCTCCGTCACCACACCTCCTCGAAGATGGGGTGCTGGCAGGCGCTGCAGGCCGCCCTGCAGCTCGTCGAGCTGGGGCAGACGGAGGGCAACCCCTCGCGATGGCGTCGGGAGGCCGACGCCATCCACGCCTGGGTGGATGAGCGGTGCTGGTCGGACCGCCTCGGCGCGTACACGATGGCCGCCGACGAGGAGGAGCTCGACGCCTCGGTGCTGCTCCACGCGCCCAGCGGCTTCGACCGGGGCGAACGGATGCGCTCCACCATCGCCGCTCTGAGACGCGAGCTGGGCGACGGCCCGCTGCTCTACCGCTTCACCGGCGCGGCAGCCGAGGGCGAGCGTCCGTTCACGGCGTGCTCCTTCTGGCTCGCCGCCGCCCTGGCCTGCGTCGGCGAGATCGACGAGGCGACGACGCTGATGGACGACCTGGTCGGCCGCGCGAACGACGTCGGTCTCTACGCCGAGATGATGGATGCGGACGGCGCCTTCTGGGGCAACTTCCCGCAGGCGCTGTCGCATTTGGGACTCATCGATGCGGCCCTGACGATCGCCGACCTGCGCCCCTGACCGTGCCCGCTCCTGTCCGAAACGGAGGACATCCGCGTCCTCACCCCCGCATCCACCTCCGTTCAGCGCACCTCGTCGGCGCGTCGGGCGTGAACACCTCCCTTTTCGCGCGCGCCGACCGGCGTCAGCGCGTGCGTGCAGCCAGCGTCTCCGCGATCGCGTGCGGCACCGTCTCGTCCTGCAACGAGGTCGTGTCGCCGAGCGGCCGGCCGTCGAACAGGTCGACCAGCAGGCGGCGCATGATCTTGCCCGACCGCGTCTTCGGGAGGTCCCCGACGACGACCACGTGACGCGGCTTCGCGATCGCGCCGATCTCGCGCGTGACCTGGTCGCGGAGGTCCGCCTCCGCCGGTCTCTCTCCCGACGGGACCACGAATGCGGCGACCGCCTGTCCGGTCGTGTCGTCGCCCACGCCGACGACGGCCGCCTCGGCGACACGGGGATGCGCGACCAGCGCCGACTCGATCTCGATGGTCGACAGCCGGTGACCGGAGACGTTGATCACGTCGTCGAGACGGCCGAGCAGCCAGATGTATCCATCGTCGTCGACCGCGGCGCCGTCTCCGGCCAGGAAGTACCCGCGGTCGGCGTACGGCCGCCAGTACGAGTCGCGGTAGCGCTCCGGGTCGCCCCACACCGTGCGCGACATTGCCGGCCACGTGCCGTCGATGACGATCGAGCCGCCCGAGCCGCGGGGCACATCCTCGCCTCGCTCGTCGACGACCCGCACCGTGACGCCGGGCACAGCGACCGTCGCCGAGCCGGGCTTCAGCGCGGTCACCCCGGGCAGCGGGGCGACGATCGCTGCACCGGACTCGGACTGCCACCACGTGTCGACCACGGGCGCGCGTCCCGCACCGAGGTTCTCGCGGAACCAGACCCACGCCTCCGGGTTGATCGCCTCGCCGACCGTGCCGAGAAGCCGGATGCTGGAGAGGTCCCAACGCTCACCCGGCCCCTCCGGGAACCAGGTCATGAAGGTGCGGATCAGCGTCGGCGCCGTGTAGTACGTCGTCACCCCGTAGCGCTCGATGATCTCGAAGTGCCGGCCGGTGTGCGGGGTGTTCGGCGTCCCCTCGTAGATGACGGAGGTGGCGCCGTTCGACAGTGGACCGTACAGCACGTAGGTGTGCGCGGTGACCCAGGCGAGGTCCGCCGTGCACCAGTACACGTCGTCGTCCTTGGCGTCGAATAACGCCCAGTGGCTCCACGACGCCTGCGTCAGGTAGCCGCCAGTCGTGTGGACGACCCCCTTCGGCCGCCCGGTCGTCCCCGACGTGTAGATGATGAACAGCGGCGTCTCGGCGTCGAAGAACTCGGGCTCGTGCACGTCGGGCGCCGTCTCGACGACCTCGTGCCACCACACGTCGCGTCCGGGCGTCCAGGGAACGTCGGGTGTCAGCTCGCCCGTGCGCCGCACCACCAGCACATGCTCGATCGCGTTGTCGCCGGCGACCGCCGCATCCGCGTTCGCCTTCACGGCCACGGCGGATCCCCGGCGGAACTGCCCGTCGGAGGTCACCAGCAGCTTGGCTCCCGTGTCCTCCACCCGGAAGCGGAGCGCCTCCGCCGAGAAGCCACCGAACACGAGCGAGTGGATGGCGCCCACGCGCGCGATCGCCAGGGTGATGACGACCGTCTCGGGGATGACGGGGAGGTACACGACGACGCGGTCCCCCTTCCCGACGCCCAACGCCGTGAGGGCGTTCGCCGCCTGCGCCACCCGCCGCTGGAGGTCCGCGTAGGTGATCGTCTCACGGTCACCCGGCTCGCCCTCGAAGTGCAGGGCGACGCGGTCGCCCCGGCCCGCGGCGACGTGACGGTCGACACAGTTGACGGCCGCGTTGAGGCGGCCGCCCGCGAACCACTCGGCCCGCGGGACCGTCAGCTCGCCGTCGTCACCGGGCTCGGCCGGTTGCCACGTGTGCGCCGTGTGCCACGGCTCCGCCCAGTCGAGGCGGGCGGCCTGACGCTCCCAGAAGGCGACCGGGTCGGCGGCGGCCTCGGCGAACACGGAGGCGTCGACGTTCGCCTGCGCCGCGAACTCCTCGGACGGCCGGTACAGCCGCGTCTCGCGGCCCAGGTTCTCGATCGGGGTGCTCACCCTCCGACGCTATCCGCCCCGCCGAGTGCGTCCCTGCGCCCGCGCAACCTTCCGTAACCCGCCGCTCATCCCCACCGTCGAGTCCACAAACTTTGCACGCCGCGACGGCGATTCGTGTGCAGTCTGTGCGGACTCGACGGAGGGGGCGAGGGTCAGGCGCCGACGTAGCGGGCGAGGTGTTCGCCGGTGAGGGTGGAACGGGCGGCGACGAGGTCGGCGGGGGTGCCCTCGAAGACCAGCCGTCCGCCGTCGTGGCCGGCGCCGGGACCGAGGTCGATGATCCAGTCGGCGTGCGCCATCACGGCCTGGTGATGCTCGATCACGATCACCGACTTCCCCGCGTCGACCAGCCGGTCGAGCAGCCCGAGCAGCTGCTCAACGTCTGCCAGGTGCAGGCCGGTCGTCGGCTCGTCGAGCACGTACACGCCGCCCTTCTCGGCCATGTGCGTCGCCAACTTCAGCCGCTGCCGCTCCCCGCCCGAGAGTGTCGTGAGCGGCTGGCCGATCGTCAGATAGCCGAGCCCCACATCCGACAGCCGCTGCAGGATGGCGTGGGCGGCGGGCAGCTTCGCCTCGCCGCTCGCAAAGAACTCCTCGGCCTCGGTGACCGGCATCGCCAGCACCTCGCTGATGTCGCGGCCGCCCAGGTGGTACTCGAGCACCGACTCGTCGAAGCGCTTGCCCTCGCACACCTCGCACACCGTCGACACGCCTGCCATCACGCCGAGGTCGGTGTAGATGACGCCGGCGCCGTTGCAGTTCGGGCACGCACCCTCGGAGTTGGCGCTGAACAGTGCGGGCTTCACGCCGTTGGCCTTCGCGAACGCCTTGCGGATCGGCTCCAGCATCCCCGTATAGGTCGCGGGGTTGCTGCGGCGCGAGCCGCGGATCGCGCCCTGATCGACGGAGACGACGCCGTCACTTGGCGCCACCGAGCCGTGGATGAGGGAGCTCTTCCCCGACCCGGCCACACCCGTGACGACCACCAGCACGCCGAGCGGGATGTCGACATCCACGCCCTGGAGGTTGTGCTCGGAGGCGCCGCGCACCTCGAGTGCTCCCTTCGGCGTCCGCACCGTCTTCTTGAGGTGCGCGCGGTCGTCGAGGTGCCGCCCGGTGAGGGTATCGCTCGCGCGGAGCTCCTCCACCGTGCCCTCGAAGACGACCTCGCCGCCGGCCGAGCCGGCTCGTGGACCGAGGTCAACGACGTGGTCCGCGATCGCGATCGCCTCCGGCTTGTGCTCGACCACGAGCACCGTGTTCCCCTTGTCGCGCAGCTGCAGCAGCAGCTCGTTCATCCGCTGGATGTCGTGCGGATGCAGCCCGACGGTCGGTTCGTCGAAGACGTACGTGACATCGGTGAGCGACGACCCCAGATGGCGGATCATCTTCGTGCGCTGCGCCTCGCCGCCCGACAGCGTGCCGGAAGGCCGGTCGAGCGACAGGTAGCCGAGGCCGATGTCGACGAACGAGTCGAGCAGGTGCTGCAGATTCTTGAGCAGCGGACGGACGGACGGCTCGTCGAGCCCGCGCACCCAGTCCGACAGGTCGGTGATCTGCATGGCGCACGCATCCGCGATGCTGATGCCTGCAATCTTCGACGACCGCGCGCCCTCGCTCAGCCGGGTGCCGCCGCACTCGGGACAGGTCGCGAACGTGACGGCGCGCTCCACGAAGGCGCGGATGTGCGGCTGCATCGCGTCGATATCCTTCGACAGCATCGACTTCTGGACTTTGGGGACGAGCCCCTCATAGGTCATGTTGATGCCCTCGATCTTCACCTTGACCGGCTCTTTGTAGAGGAAGTCCTTGCGTTCCTGCTCGGTGAACTCGCGGATGGGCTTGTCCGCCGGCACGAAGCCCGAGCTGCCGATGATCCGCACGGCCCAGCCATCGGCCGTGTAGCCGGGGATGGTGATCGCGCCTTCCGCGAGCGACTTGCTGTCATCGAAGAGCTGCGTGAGGTCGATGTCGCTCACGCTGCCCATCCCCTCGCAGCGCGGGCACATGCCGCCGAGCTGGGTGAACTCGCGCGACTCCGTCTTGCCGCCGACGGTGATCGCGCCGCGCCCGGTGACCGAGGGGATGTTGAACGAGAAGGCCTGCGGCGATCCGATGTGCGGCCGGCCGAGCCGGCTGAACAGGATGCGCAGCATCGCGTTCGCGTCCGTCACCGTGCCGACCGTCGAGCGGGCATTGGCGCCCATCCGCTCCTGGTCGACGATGATGGCGGTCGTCAGCCCTTCGAGCACGTCGACGTCCGGCCGCGCCAGCGATGGCATTAATCCCTGGACGAACGCGCTGTACGTCTCGTTGATCATGCGCTGCGACTCGGCGGCGATCGTGCCGAACACGAGCGAGCTCTTGCCCGAGCCCGAGACGCCCGTGAAGACCGTCAGCCGGCGCTTGGGCAGCTCGACGCTGACGTCTTTCAGGTTGTTCTCGCGCGCCCCCTGGACGCGGATCAGATCGTGGCTGTCGGCCGCTGCGGTCATGTCGAATCCCTCCGTCGAACGCGACCCACGGTATATCAGGCGGTCGTTTCTGCGGCCATGATGCGGTAACGCAGCCGGGCGAACTGGCCGACGGCCTCGGCGGATTCGAGGTGCAGACGGTCGGACTCGACCCTGCGCGGGAAGAGCGGCGCGCCGCCGGTGAGCGCGACCGGCGCGATCGACACAGCAAGCTCGTCCAGCGCGCCCACATCGAAGAACTGCCCCGCCAGATCCCCTCCGCCGACGACCCAGATGTCGCCGTCGCCCGCCGCCTCGCGGATCGCCGGCAGCGCCTCCTCCACCGAGCCGGAGACGAAGCGGATGTCCGCGCCCTCGGGCACCGGCAGCTCTCGATGGGTGAACACGAAGGTCGGCCGCGTGCCGTGGAACTCCTGCCACTTCTCCGGCGCCTCGACGATGCCGCTCTCGCGCAGCACCCACTCGTACGTCGTGCGCCCCTCGACCATCACCGTCGCTCCGCTTGGGAGCAGGCTCTCGTCCGGCTCCTCTCCGCCGGGCACCGCGAACAGCCAGGACAGCGAGTCATGCTCATCGGCGATCCACCCGTTGATGGTCGCGGCCGTGTCGAAGACGATTCTCCCCATGCGCCCGACGGTACCGGCCACCACCGACACGGTGGGAGCATGGTGCGCATGGATGCCGTCGACGCGCTGAACGAGATCGCCTTCTGGCTGGAGCGGGAGCTCGCCCCGAGCTTCAAGGTGCAGGCCTTCCGCCGCGCGGCCGCGACGATCGCCCCCTTCGACCAGGAGGAGCTCGCCGCCCGCGTCGCCGACGGCCGGCTCAAGCGCACGAAGGGCATCGGAGACCGCACCTTCCAGGTCATCGCGCAGGCGGTCGATGGCGGCATCCCGGACTATCTGGCCGACCTCCGCGAGCGCAACGCGCAGCCCCTCGAGACGGCAGGCGCGGACCTGCTCGCCCAGCTGCGCGGCGATCTCCACAGCCACACCGAGTGGTCCGACGGCACCGTCCCGATCGAGGTCATGGCCGCGGCCGCCGCGACGCTCGGCCGCGAGTACCAGGCGATCACCGACCACTCCCCCACACTCACCGTGGCGAGCGGACTCAGCGCTGAGCGCCTGGAGGAGCAGTTGGACGTCATCGCAAGCCTCGACACCGGCTCGGTGACCCTGCTCCGCGGGATCGAGGTCGACATCCTCGAGGACGGCACGCTCGATCAGACGCCCGACCTGCTCTACCGATTGGATGTGGTGGTCGGCAGCGTCCACTCCAAGCTCCGCTCCGACAAGCGGACGATGACGAAGCGCATGCTGGGCGGCATCCGCGACCCGCACACGAACGTCCTCGGCCACTGCACCGGTCGCCTGGTGCAGGGCTCGCGCGGCACCCGGCCGCCGTCGGAGTTCGACGCGGATGCCGTGTTCGCCGCGTGCGTCGAGAACCAGGTCGCCGTCGAGATCAACTCGCGGCCGGAGCGCCAGGACCCGCCGGACGACCTCATCCAGCGCGCCCTCGACGCGGGATGCTTCTTCTCGATCGACACGGACGCGCACGCCCCGGGCCAGCTCGACTTCCTCGCGTACGGCGCCGCGCGCGCCGCCGCGAACGGCGTCCCCGCCGACCGGATCATCACCACCTGGCCGCTGGACCGCCTGCGCACCTGGCTCGCCAAGTCCTGACGCCGCACCCGCCCATCCCGCGCCGAAGTGCACGTAGTGGCGGCTATTTGGGCGGAATAGCCGCCACTACGTGCACCTCGACGGAGGGGGGTCAGAGGCCCCAGGCGGAGGCGGGAGCCTGCACGATCTCGACCGGGCGCGTGCTCCAGTGGGTGCCGTTGCCGTAGTGGCTGGTCGCCCAGGGCGAGGCCCAGATCGCGGCGGCGGTCGCATCGGCGGAGGTGCCGGCCTCGAGCCCGGCCACGATATCCGGGTAGCCGCGCTGCAGATTCTTCGCACAGTACTCGGCGGCGGTGATCAGGTCCGGGTAGCTGCCGAGGCCCGCTCCGCCGCCCGACCCGTAGCCGTTGTTGAGAGGATTGTTACGGTTCCACCAGTCCGGCGGACCGTTCTCCTGCCGCATCCAGCGCAGCATCACCGTCACGTTCGCGTCGGTCTGCGGCCAGCCGCCGAACATCAGCACCAGCTTCGCCCACGCCTCGTTGGTGCCGACGCGCGCGAGGGTCTGCAGCCCGTCGGTCGCGCTCAGGTTCTCGCGATTGACGACGGGGGCGGCGATCGTCGCATCCACCAGCAGCTCCTGGGCGGCCGCCGGTGCAGCCGCGGCGGCCTCGGTCGAGCCGGACGGCCCGTCGCCGGGCGCGAGCGTCGTCGACGGCGCGACGAGCAGCGTGGAGGCGAGCGCGTCATCCGTCGGAACGATCGACAATCCGCACACCAGCCCGATGACCGCGAGGCTCACTCCGATGCGGTGCTGGAGCGGCAGCAGCGGGCGTCTCCGCGACCTCGGCAGCCGGATCCGCACGCGCTGCGTCGGCACGGCGGCGCGACGGCCTGCCGAGCGGCGGCCGCGGGAACGACGGGGGGCGGATGCGGACTGCATACCCGACGAAGGGTACCAGCGTCCCGCTGAATCACCACCGGGAGTTCTAGCGGGTGACCTCGTTGAGGCGGCCGAGCAGTTCGGCCAGACGACGCACATCCTCTTCGCCCCAGCGCCGGAGACCTCGGTACAGCGTCGCCTGGTCGGCGGCCCGCACCTCGTTGACCTTCTCGATCGCCTCGGGCGTCGCAGCGATGAAGCTGGCCCGCCGGTCGGTCGGGTCGGTCTTGCGCTCGATGAAGCCCATGTCCTCCAGCAGCTTCACCTGCCGGCTGATCACGCTCTTGTCGGTGTAGAGCATGGCGGCGAGGGCTCCGGCGTGGATGGGGCCGCTGCGCACGATCGTCGTCAGCAGTTTGTAGCTTCCCGGCTGCAGGTCCGGGTGGATGCGGACCGCGCGATCCCGCATCGCCGTGCCGACCTGGTTGAACAGCCGGGTGAACTGCTCCTCGACCTCGGAGATGGCTGCGTCGCTCGCCGGTTCCGGGGCGGCGGGAAGGGTGGCGGCAGAGCCCGCCGCCACCCGATCCGTGTTGTCCATGGCCGCGATCATAACGCGACCGTCTAGCGGCCGTTCCCAGCCGGGCCGTGGCCGTCGCCGGCTCGCCGGACCGCGGCGACCGATCCGGTGGCCGGGGCGCCGATCAGGGCCTCCGCGACCTCCACCGCGTTCTCCTCCGCGGCCTCGAGCGGCGTCTCGGGGTTCTCCTCGCGCATCCGCTCGATGGCGGTCTTGCTGCCGAGCTTGATGTTCGGGAGGAAGAGTATGGCGATGACGGAGATGATCGCGAGCGGGACGGCGACCAGGAAGATGTCGGCGACGGCCTGTCCGTAGACCGACTCGACGATCGTCCGGATGGGCACCGGGAGGGTGTTGACCTCGGGGAGCGTCCCGCTCTGCAGCGACTTGGCGGCGGCGACGCCCTTCGCGCCGAGCTTGCCGACCGCGGTCAGCAGCTCCTGGTGGCGGTCGGCCATCATGTCCTTCACCGCGGTGCCCAGGATGGATCCCATCACCGAGACGCCGATGGTGCCGCCGAGGCTGCGGAAGAACGCGACGTTCGAGCTGGCCGCACCGAGCTGCTCCGGGCGGACCGTGTTCTGGACGATGAGGACCAGGTTCTGCATGACCATGCCGACGCCGGCGCCGAGCACGAGCATGTAGAGCGAGACGAGCCAGTAGTTCGTGTCGTACTCGATGGTGCTCATCAGATACAGCCCGGCCGTGAGCAGCAGGGATCCGGCGATCATGAAGCCCTTCCACTTGCCGAACCGGCTGATCAGGTTGCCCACGATCATCGACGACAGCAGGAGCCCGAGGATCATCGGCAGCGTCAGCAGACCGGACTCGGTGGGCGTCGCGCCACGGGCGAGCTGCATGTACTGGCCGAGGAAGACCGACGTGCCGAACATGGCGACACCGACCGAGATCGACGCGATGACGGCGAGCGTGAACGTGCGGTTCTTGAACATCCCGAGCGGGATGATCGGCTCCTTCACGACGAGTTCGGTCACGATCGTCGCGACGATGAGGGCGATCGAGCCTCCGACCATCCACATGGTCTCGGCGCTCCACCAGTCGAAGTTCTTGCCCGCGAGCGAGACCCAGATGAGCAGGAGCGAGACGCCGGCCGCGAGGAAGATCGCGCCGAGGTAGTCGATGCGCACCTTGCGCGCCGGGCGCTTCGGCAGGCGAAGCGTGAACTGGAGCAGCAGGATGGCGGCCACCGCGACGGGGACGCCGACGAAGAAGTTCCAGCGCCAGCCGACGGAGTCGGTGAGCAGGCCGCCGATGAGCGGGCCCCCGACCGTTCCGACGGCCATGACGCCGCCGAACAGGCCCATGTACCGGCCGCGCTCCCGCGGGCTGATGATGTCGGCCATGATGATCTGGCTCAGAGCCGTCAGACCACCGGCACCGAGGCCCTGCACGACGCGGAAGCCGATGAGCATGTTGGTGTCCTGCGAGAAGCCGGCCATCGCCGAGCCCGCGACGAAGATCACGAGGGCGAGCTGGATGAGCAGCTTGCGGTTGAGCAGGTCGGCGAGCTTGCCCCAGATGGGCGTCGACACCGTGGTGGCGAGCAGCGTGCTGGTGACGACCCAGGTGTAGGCGGTCTGGTCGCCGTGCAGTTCGGAGATGATCCGGGGCATCGAGGTCGACACGACCGTGCCCGCGAGGATCGAGACGAACATCCCGAGCAGGAGTCCGGAGAGGGATTCGAGCACCTGCCGGTGTGACATCACGACCGGTGACCCATCCCTGGAGAGCGTTGTTGACATGTGGATCCTTCGCACGATTGGTTGACGAAGATCAACCATATATAATTAGGTGACCAAAGTCAACTAACAAGGTACATGACTGCAAAATTTCCGAGTATGCAAACTTCAACCACCGACGGACTGCGCGAGCGCAAGAAGGCCCAAGTCAGAGCCGACCTCGAACGCGCCACCCTGGAACTCGCGCTCGAGCGCGACCTCGACGAGGTGACGGTCGACGAGATCTGCGCGCGCGTTCCGGTCTCGCACCGCACCTTCTTCAACTACTTCGACACGAAGGAGGACGCGCTCTTCGACGTGCGCCGCGCGTGGGGCGACCCGGCGTGGATCGGGGGCCGCCTGACCGACGCATACCGGGGAAGCTTCGTCGCCGCCCTCGTCGACACCCTGTTCACCGCGTCTCTCCCCGACGAGCAGGATGCGGAGCTCCGCGAGGCGCGGATGCTCATCGCCGCCCGTCACTCCGGCCTCCTCCGGCGCCGTCTCGGACGGTTCGACGACCTGCGAGCGGGCCTCGTCTCGGCCGTCGCCGTTTTCCTGGAGGACCTCGCCCGGGAGGATGGCGCGACGCCCGGCGCCGCCGAGAACGACGCGGACGCCGCCGCCCGGGCCGAGCTGCTCGTCGTCGCGTGCATCGCCGCCATCCGCATCGCCGTCCGCGAATGGGCCGAGGCGGGCGGGAACGGCTCCGCCGACGAGGTCGCCGAGCGTGCCGTGGCGATCACGCGGTCGGTGGCACCGTTCGTCCGCTGAGCGTCTTCACACCGTCGGGCGGCGGACGCCCAGTCTTCCCGCTCGGCCGCTCCCTACGCTGAGGGGATGCACTCGCGGCGACAGACCTCGTGGGCCCTGCGCGCCCCGGCCCACTGGATCGTCTGGACGGTCGTCCTCTTCGCGCTCACGATCGGGCTCGGTCTCGCTGCGAAGGCGGTGCCCGCACTGCGCTTCGACGGTCTCGACGCGGCCGTGAACCGCGTCAACTCCCCCCTGCTCGACGACGCGGCCCTGCTCCTCGACCGCCTCGACCATCCCGTCGTGGTGGCCGCGATCCTCATCGTCGTGTTCGTCATCCTGCTGTTCACGGTGGGATGGCGCCGAGCGCTGGGCGCGTGCGTCGTCACCGGCTCCGGCTGGCTGACCACGCTGGTCGTCAAGACGGTCGTCGCGCAGCCACGGCCGTCCACCGCCGACCTGACCCACGTGCTGCACATCTCGCCGGCGACGCTCAGCTACCCGAGCGGGCACGTGGTGTTCGCCGCGGCGCTCGTGACGGCTCTCGCCATGGTGTGCCGCGCAGGTCTCCCTCGCGCCATCGTGGTCGTCGTGGGCGCCCTGTTCGTGCTCGCCGTCGCCTGGTCGCGGCTCTACGTCGGCGTCCATTACGGCACCGACGTCGTGGGCGGTGTGCTCAACGGAGTCGCCGGCGCCGTGCTCTTCGCCGGTCTCTGGAACCTGGTGACGCGCGGCCGCCGCCGCACGCGCTGACCGGGCGGGTCGTCCGACCTACGCAGTCTCTCCGCAGTCCGACGGTCCCCTGACCGCGGTTACGGGCGGGATGGTGGTGCCACACCATCCCCGATCGACGACGAAGAACTTTCTTACTTCGATCGCGTCATGATCTGCAATTCACTGCGTCCAAGTCAGTGAACGCCCGTACCGCTATTCAAGGACCCGACCCTTATGACCGGTGAACTCGACGACCTCTCCGACGCCGACCTGATCGTCCTCGCACGAGACGGAGACACGCTCGCCTACGGCGTGCTCTGGAAGCGGCATTGGCAGGCCGGCCGCGCCATGGCGGCCTCCATCACCGGCCGGTTCGACCCCGACGATCTCGCGTCGGAGGCGTTCGCGCGCATCCTGACGTCGCTCGGCCGCGGCAAGGGCCCGACGTCGGGTTTCCGCTCGTACCTCGCGACGACGGTCCGGAACGTGGCCATCGACTGGTCGCGCCGCAAGACGACCCCGAACATCGAAGACGCCGACGTGATCGAGGACTGGACGTTCAGCGAGGTCACCGCCCTCGACCGCATGGATAGGCAGACGATGGCGAAAGCCTTCTACGCGCTGCCCGACAAGTGGCAGGAGGTGCTCTGGTACACCGAGATCGAAGACATGGCGCCTCGTGAAGTGGCGCCGCTCATGGGCCTCAATGCGAACGCGGTCTCCGCGCTCGCGCTCCGCGCACGCGAAGGGCTCCGACAGTCCTGGATCAACGCGCACCTGGCGAGCGCGCCGACCGAGGACCCGATCCACGCATGGACGCTGAAGAAGCTCGGCCCGTTCGTTCGAGGGCGACTCGCCAAGGCCGACCGCCGCAAGGTGACGCAGCACCTCGACGCCTGCGAGCGCTGCGCGGACGCCGCCTCCGAGGCCGACCGCGTCGGCTCTCGGATCGCTCTCGGAATCCTGCCCTTGTTCCTGGGGCTCGCCGGCGCGACCGCCTACCTTTCGACCATCGGCGGATCGGGAACCGCCGTCGCCGCGACGCTCCCCGATACGACGCCGGCCGGTACACCCCAGGCCGATCCGACGACCGCCGTCCGCGGCGCTGGGCGGCTCCGGCACCTGTCGAGCGCCGCGACCGGCGGTTCGAAGGCCGGGATGGCCGCCGTCGCGGCCAGTGTCGTGGCGGCCGCGGCCCTCACCTGCGGCGCCGTCGTCGCCGCGCCCGGGTCCGAACTCGCCGCGGCCGAGACCGGGCGGGGCTCCTCCTCCGACTCGCAGAACGCGGGCCACGACGAGCCCGAAAACGTAACCGAGACCTCCCGCCCGACGCCCGAGCAGAAAGGCCAGTTGAAGCCGGACGCCCCCACGACGGACGCCACTTCCGGGGCAAAACCCGGTGGTGACGAGAGCACCCCGCCCACGATCGACTCCCCCGTCACGGAGCCTGTCGCTCCGGCGACCCCGAGCGGGCCCGGCGCGGAGGCGCCCGCGGTCCCGCCGGTAGCCGCTCCTGCGCCCGCTCCGCAGGGCTGCGTCGCCGCGATCCAGGCGATCCCGGCGGCCGACACGCTGTTGGCGTACCGACTGGACGACGAGGCCGGATCCCGCACCACGACGGATCTCGTCCACGGGAACACCGCACGCTATTCGGGACACCCCGGCGCGGGCGAGTGGAACCTGACAGACGAGACGCTCCGCCAACCCACCGACCGATTCACCATCCAGATCTGGTTCCAGGCGACCCAGGGCGGCGGACGGCTGCTGGGGTTCAGCGGATCGAGTGACGGCGTCTCGGCGTACTACGACCGCCACCTGTTCCTGACGGACGACGGTCGCCTGGTGTTCGGCGTCTTCCCGGAAGCCGTCCGAACCGTGGCTTCCCCATCCAGCTACACCGATGGCCGCTGGCACCAGGCCACCGCCACGTTGTCGGACGACGGGATGGCGCTCTACGTCGACGGCGAAGAGGTCGCCCGTGACGCGTCCGTCACGCAGGCGCACGCCTTCCCCGGGCACTGGCGCATCGGAGCGGACAACCTCGATAACTGGGGGCCGGATACTCCGTCCGCGCGGCAGATCACGGGGAGCCTCGCTTTCGCGGCCGTCTACGGCGTCCCGCTGTCTGCCGACCAGGTGCGCGCCCAGTGGAACCTGTGCAGTTGAGTTCTTCGCGTCACGATCACTCGCCGACAACGTCTACATAAGCGGAGAGCGCGTCATCGGGCTTCGCGCGTCTCCACCGGAGCGCCCCCTATGGGCCTCCCTTTCGGAGTGGCCCGGCCCGCTCGTCGGGTATCGAACCGGCCGGGCCGCTCCGTCACAACACACCGCAACGTGCCGACGAGAGGACGAGATGAGGCTGATGCACTGGAATCCGCGGGAGCGTGCTGCCGGGCTCGTCAGTGTGACGACCGACGGATGGCGCGGCGAGATCGTCACACCGCTCATCCCCCGCGACCCCACCTCGCCGCTCCGTTCGGCCCTGCTCAACGAGCGGGCCGAGCGTCTGGGCGAGCTGCGCATCCTCGACTTCCGGGTCTACGACACGGTGCGCGTCGAGGAGAACGGTCCGGGCGACAGCTACCGGATCATCGACCGGTTCAAGATCGCGATCGGCGTCGAGCGCCCCGCCTGAGCCGCCGAATCGCTGAGCCGCTCGGCCGCTCAGCCGCTCAGCCGCTCAGCCGTTGCCGAGGGTGACCGTCGTGGTCTGTCGCCGGCCGTCCCGCACGTAGACGACGTCGACACCGTCCCCGGGTTTGCTTGTGAGCTGGATCGCCGTGAGGTCGTCGACGCTGCCGACAGGCTTGCCGTCGACCCGGGTGATCACATCCCCGGCCCTCAGGCCGGCCTGCTGCGACGGCCCGCCCGGCGTCACCGACTGCACGTACAGCCCCGGCTGGTCGTTGTCGCCTTGGCCGGGCTGGATCGGCGTGACCGAGATCCCGAAGATCGGATAGGTCACCTTGCCCGTCGAGATGATCTGCTGGGCGATCGGCATCGCCACCGCCTGGGGAACCGCGAAGCCGATGCCGACGCTCCCTCCGCCCGCTTCGCCGGACGCACCGGGCACGGTCGCGATCGCCGAGTTCACCCCGACGAGCCGGCCGTCGCAGTCGACGAGCGCACCTCCCGAGTTGCCGGGATTGATCGAGGCGTCGGTCTGGATCGCGTCCGCCAGCACAGCGTTGCGGTCGCTGTCGCTCTGCACCGGAACCGTGCGGCCGAGGGCGCTCACAACGCCGGTCGTCACGGTGCTGGAGAGGCCGAGCGGGGCGCCGAGCGCCACCACGGGCTGGCCGACCTTGAGCGTGGTCGAGTCCCCTTGCTCGATGACGGGCAGCCCGCTCGCCTCGACTTTCACGACGGCGATGTCGGCGCGCGGCGAGCGGCCGACGAGTTTCGCCGGGTGCGTCGTCCCGTCGTTGTAGAGGACGGTGATCTTCGCACCCTCGGCAGCGGGGGCGATGACATGGTTGTTGGTGAGGATGTAGCCGTCGGCCGAGATGATCTCCCCGCTGCCGGTGCCGCCGGACCCGTCGCCGGCGACCACCCCGATGGTCACAATGGAGGGGAGCACGTCGCTCGCAACACGCTCGGCGTCGCACACCGATGCGGACGAAAGCGCAGCGGGCCGGGCGGGTGTCATCCCGAGCGTCGATGCGCCCGAGCGGAGGGTGAGGCCGCCGAGCACCCCGGACCCCAGCAGGATCACCGCGCCCAGCACGGCGAGCAGCACGGTGGCCCACACCGGGAATCGCCCGGATCGGTCCGTCCTCTTCTGGTCGGTCGACGTCATCTCTCGCTCCCCCTCGTTCCCCGTTCGGTCATCGTGTCTCGGTCGATCGAGACCTGGATAGACAGTTGGGCAGAGAGCTACGCCACGGGGGACGCGAGGACTAATGTGAACGCATGGATTTCGGCGACGACGCGTTCACCGCATTCCTCGTGCACCCCGACCAGCCTGCGCTGGACCGGTCGATCGACCTTCCGGTGCTCGAATCGCACCCTCCTGTCCGCGTCCGCATCCCCGCGGACGAGGCGATGGAGATCTACGAGCTGGTGACCGCGGATGACTGGCCCCGTGAGGCGATCTACCGCTACATCGGCCGCGAATCGTCTGCCTCCTGAACACTCGATGGACTAGCGGAATCGTGTGAGTTCGCGTCAAGCTACTTCTCGACGTCGGTCGATCGACGACGGGGAGGGGTGGGTGCGGTGAACGAGGACGCGGGCGCCTTTCCGGAGCCGGGATCACCGGGGTGGATGCGCGTGCAGGGCCACCCCGATGTCGCCAGGATGGAGGTCGTGGGCCGCACGGTGCGGGTCCGGCTGGTCTCCGGCATCGAGCTCGAGTGGCGGCGCGACGACGGTGCGGTCGAGGACCGTTCACGTGCCTGACTTTATGGAAAACAACTAGTCCCCAACGCGCCGCCGAAGGTGCATCATGGCCTCGCCGCCATCGACGGGTCGGACACCCGCCGGGCGGGAGGAGGCACAGACGATGGCTGACGAATTCGACTACATCCACCCACCGCACCCTCCACGGCTCCGTGAGCACGTCGGTCTGATCCGCTGGACCCACGACTCCGACGGCGGCTGGGTGACGGAGACCGTGACCGGCCAGTTCGCCGGAGGGGATTCCCAGCGCTGGGTTCTCCGGCTCTACACCGGAGTCGAGCTCGAATACGACCTGGAGACGTGGGCGCCGTACCAGCCGCACCTGTGACAGCTGTCTTTCGGGCCGTTCGCGCTCCTGACACCATGCGAGACGTAACACCCAACAGGGGCGTCGGCTCATGGATCAGACGACGGTCAGGGCCGGCGCCCCGCCCCGGCTGACGGGGGCCGGTATGCAGACATCGAACTCCACGCACGGCCTGCCCGTGCGCTTGGACCCGATGGTCGGGCGCCGTGAGGAGGTCTCACTGATCCGACGCCTCCTGCAGACCTCGAGCCGTCTGGTGACCGTCACGGGAACGGCGGGCGTGGGGAAGAGCCGCGTCGCGATCGCGGCCGCGGAGTCGCTGCGGCGCTCGGTCTCCGGCGTCTGGTACGTGGATGTTCGTGGTCGCGGGCAGGATGTCGCACTGGCGGTCGCTCAGGAGCTGAAGGTCGATCCGGGCGACGACACCCTCGGCGCCGTGGTCGCCGCAATCGGCGACGAGGACGCGCTCCTGCTGATCGACGACGCCGACGAGGCCGTGGCCGAGACGTCGGCGGTGGTCGACGCCCTCCTCCTGGCCTGCCCGGGTGTGCGCGCCATCGTCACCTCCCGCGAACCGCCCTCCTCAGCCGCGCAGGCGCTCGTGGCGATCGGCCCCTTCGCCCACCGCGACCTCACAGCGGGCAGCGACGCCGTCCGGCTGTTCGCTGATCGTGCCGCATCGGGCGACGCCCTCTTCTCCGTAGACGAGAGCACGCTGCCGGAGGTCGTCACGATCTGCGAGGCCACCTACGGGGTGCCTCTGGCGATCGAACTGGCCGCCGCGCAACTGCAGTTCATGGATGTGCGAACGCTCGCTGGTCGCATCTCCCACCAGCTGGACACTCTGGAACCGGCGGCGGCGGAGTCCCGGTCGCTCAGGGCAGCCGTGGAGGACAGCTGGGATCGCTGCACGGAGACGGAGCGGCACGTGTGGACGGATCTCGCGGTGCTGGCCCCGGGCTGGGATCTCGACCTCGGAGAGTCCATGGCCGCCCTGAGCGCCGATGGTCCGCGAGAAGCGCGCACGGCGCTCAAGCAGCTCATCCGGCGTTCGGTGGTCCATCGCCGACGCGTCGAGGGGGATGTGCGCTACGAGCTGCTGCCGGCGCTGCGGGAGTTCGGGGCCGAGCGGGCGACGCATCCCGAGGACGCCCAGGGCCACTTCGTCTCGTGCATGCTGCTGCGGTTGCACGACGCGGAAGACGACTGGTTCGGCGGCCGTCAACGCGAGATCCTGCAGCGTCTGCGCGGTGACATCGCCAACATTCGCCGAGCGGTGTCCACGGCCGCTGCGCTCGGCGACACCGATCGAGCCGTCGAGGTCGCGGTGACGGCCTGGCGGCAGGCGTGGATGCTTCACGGCAGCGGCGACGAGGTCGCGACCTGGCTCGGGACCGCCTTCGCCTCCGGACGTCCGTCGCCGTTCTGGGCGGCGCAGGGGCACGCGCTCCGAGCGGCCGTCTTCGGCCAGACGGGGAAGCCGGGACTTGCCCGCAGCGAGCTGGCCACCGCCCGCGCTGCTCTCGAGGAGGTGGCGAACGGCGACGACGCCGAGGCGACGCACGACTGCGCGGTGAGCGTCCGCAGCGCCGCCGAAGTCATCGACGCCGACGACAGGCGCGCGCTGGAGCTGCTCCGTGCCCTGATGGACGAGCTCGGCGAGGACGCCTATCGTTTCGGCCGCACGAACACCCCGCAACGTCTCGCGGCGCGGCTGCACGCCCTCGGCGAGCGCGCGGAGGGGTCGCGCGTCGGCGACGACATCACCGAACGCGCCCTCGTGGTCGGCGACCGTTTCGAGCGGTCCTTCGTGCTCACGACGCGGGCGTCCGCGTGCGCTGCCGCCCGCGAGTACGCGACGACCGAAGCGGATGCCCGAGAGGCGCTGGTGGTGAAGCGCGGACTGGGCAACGGGCTGGGTGTCGCCCAGTCGCTCGAACTGCTCGCCGACGTCGCGCGCGAGCACGCGGATCCCGCCCGCGGCGCGACCCTCCTGGGGGCTGCGGCGGCCCGGTGGCGCGACGCCGGCGCGATCCGCGCCAACTACCCGCCCTACTTCTACGACCGAGCGTCGACCGAGCGCGCGCTGCGCCACCGCCTCGGCGCCGACGCCTTCGACCGGGCGTTCGCCTACGGGGCGGCGCTGAGCGAGGACGAGAGCATCGACTTCGCATTGCACGGGATGGTCGAGGCCAGGACGCGCACGGGCATCCCGGACTCGTCGCGGACGCCGGAGCTGACGCCGCGCGAGGGCCAGGTGGCGGCCCTGGTGGCAGACGGGGCGTCCAACAAGGAGATCGCGCGGCAGTTGTTCGTGTCGATCCGCACAGTGGAGACGCACGTTCAGAACGCTCTGGTGAAGCTGGGGTTGCGCTCGCGAACAGAGCTGGCGCTCTGGCATCGGGAGCAACTGTCTCGGGGATGAGCGCCTCGATGAGCTGCGGGGCGACCGCTCACCCGGAGGACACGGCGGCAGCGCGCGCCCTCCGGGGCGGACATTCAGGCGGCGAGCGTCAGATCCTCGCCGTCGACACCGGTGACGGCCATGCGCAGACCGGTACGCGCTCGGGCAGCGAGTGCGGCGGCGGCGCCGGGCGTCATTCCGAGGACCTCGGCCGCGACGGAAAGCGGCAGCTCGTGCACGCAGGTCAGGAGCAGGATTCGCCGCCAGCGTTCGGGGAGGCTGCGGAACGGCTGCTCCAGCTCGCCTAAGTCGACGACCTCGAACTCGTAGACGGGGAGGTGGGCCTCCTCGCCGAGGGGAACGAGGGGCATCCGGGCGTCGCGGGCGCCCCAGGTGGCCGCGACGTTGCGGATCGCCGTGCGCAGGTAGTGGGCGAAACCCTCGGTCGGCCCGTTCCCGTTGCGCAGGGCGGCGAGCACCTTGGTGAAGGCCTCCTGCACGATGTCCTCCGCGTCGTAACGGGAGGTCGTGCGCCGGGCGACGTGGTGCGCCCACGATTCGTAGCGCGTCCACAGCTCCGCGAAGACCGCGTGCTCGCCCCGACGGACCCGATGGAGAAGCTCCAGGTCAGTGGGGCGGACGGCGGTCGGCGGCATCCTGTCTCCTCAGTCGGGGTGGTGGGCCGGCGGCGCGCCGGTCGAGTGACCCCAGGGTCCGCCGCGGACTGACGCGTGCGGCACCGCAGAACTACCGAGGAACTACCGAGATGCGACCCCGATGTCGACGCGCGGCGCGAAGTCCGGCCGCCGCTCGCCGCAGCCGATCAGAGCGGACAGGGCTGCGACGATCCGCTCGGCCGCGTGCCCGTCCCCGAAGGGGCTGGGCCGGTGCGCCATGGCGGCATGGCGGTTCGGATCGACGAGGAGCGCCGAGACTTCTTCCACGATCGTCTCGACGCGCGTCCCGACCGTGCGGGACGTCCCGGCGAGTACTCCCTCCGGTCGATCCGTCGTCGACGAGAGAACGAGGACCGGCACGTCGAGGCTCGGCGCCACCTCCTCCAGCTCTGCGCAGTCGGTGAGCACGAGCGTTGCCTCTGCGAGCAGGCGGACGAGCTCGGGGAACGGCGGCACCGGCGTCGACAGGATGTTGGATGGCCGTCCGGCCGCGGTGGTCAGCCCGGCATGCACCGCGAGCTCCGGGCCGGAGCACAGCACGAACGCCAGGCCGGGGAATCGTGCCGCGAGCACCCGGACTGCGGATCCGATCCGCTGCATGGGGGCGCCGCGGTTCTCGGGCCGGTGTGCGGCCACGAGCACCATCGTGCGGTCTTCCGCCGCCACGGCACTCGTGTCGCCGGACAGCGCCGCGTCGACGAGAGGATCGCCGGTGACAACGATCCGTTCCTCGGGAACGGCGGAGGCCAGCAGGATGCGCCGAGCGTGCTCCGTCGGCGCCAGCTGGAGGGCGGCGATCCGGCTGAGCGTCCGCCGAACGGGCTCGCCCGAAAGGGATGCGGTGACATCGCCGTCGCAGCGCCCGGCGTCCAGGTGCGCAACGGGAATGCCGCGCTCCGAAGCGGTCATCGCCGCCGCCAGCGCCGTCGCCGAACCGCCGTGGACGAGCACCGCGTCGGGCCGGTGCTGCTCGATCGCGGCGGCCGGATCCGCAGCCGGATCCACGACAGCGGAGAAGGGATCGGCGGCGGGCGCCAGGAATCCGGCCCGGCCGAGCGCATCGACGACCGGACGCATCCGGATCTCGGAGTCCCGTTTGCCGCAGAGGGAGACAGCGACGGGAAGGACGATCGGCACGGCGGCCTCCTCTCGAGGAGCGCGACGAATCCGCCCTCACCTAGAGAGACGCGGAAGAGGCCCCTGCCCTGACGGGGTAGCGTGAGGTTCATGAGCCTGAGCGTCGAGAAACAGCCGGAGCAGTCCCGTTACGCCCTGCTTCAGGACGGCGAGGTGATCGGCGTCGCGGAGTACGAGCTGCGGCATGACGCGATCGTCTTCACGCACACGGAGGTCGACGAGGAGAAGCGCGAGAAGGGGATGGCGTCGACGCTCGTGCAGACGGCGCTCGACGACGTGCGCGACAACACCGACCTCCGCGTGATCGCCTCGTGCCCCTACGTGCGGAGCTGGCTCAGCGAGCACCCCGACTACGCGGAGCTGCAGAAGCGGTAGCCCGGCCGTCCTCGCTGGGGGCGCGGCCCTCCGCGCGCTGGCCGTGGCCGGCCGGACCGAGGTCGAGCGTGATCTTGCCGCCCTCCCAGGCGCCGTCGCCCTTGTCGCCGGGAAGCGGTGCGGGAGCGGGCAGCAGGGACTGGCGGTCCATCTCCTGCTGCGCCTCGTGCCGGGCGGGCGCGAAGATCTCGTCGAACGAGCCGCCGATCGCGCCGGTCATGGTGCCCGAGCCGCGCTGCGCCTTGTTCGAGAGGTCGATCCAGCCCAGCTTCACGGCGACGACGATCAGGGCGACGAACGCCGCAATGATCCCCACGACCCACCAATTCACGCCCTCCAGGGTACCGGAGGACCTGTGCGCTCCCTGAGGATCGGCTGGCCCTGAAGCGCTACGGGACGCGGTAGAGCCACTCCTCGGTCTCGAACTTCTCGGCGACGAGCTTCTCGGCAGCCGCGTACTCCGCGTCCGTGAGATCGCCGTCCGTCGCCCCGTAGAGGTTCTTGAAGGTCAGCTTCATCTGCTCGATGATCTCGGCGCGACTGAGGCCGGTCTGGCTGCGGAGCGGGTCGACGCGCTTGGCCGCGCTGGTGATGCCCTTGTCGCTGATCTTCTCGCGGCCGATGCGGAGCACCTCGGTCATCTTCTGGCCGTCCATGTCGTAGCTCATGGTGACGTGGTGCAGCACGGCGCCCGAGCCGAGCCGCTTCTGCGCGGCGCCGCCGATCTTGCCGGACGGGCTCGTGATGTCGTTCAGCGGCTGGTAGACGGCGTCGATCCCGAGCGACTTGAGGGCGATGATCGCCCACTCGTCCAGGAAGGCGTAGCTGTCGGCGAAGCTCATGCCCTGCACGAGGTCGGCCGGGGCGTAGATCGAGTACGTGACGACCGATCCCGCCTCCATGAACATCGCACCGCCGCCGGAGATGCGGCGGACGACCTGGATGCCGTACTTCTTCGCGTTCTCCGGGTCGACCTCGTTCTTCACCGACTGGAAGCTGCCGATCACGACCGCGGGCTCGTCCCACTCCCAGATGCGCAGGGTCGGCCCACGGCGGCCCTCGCCGACCTCGTTGGCGAGCACCTCATCCAGGGCGAGGTGCATCTGCGGGGAGACGGCCTTCGCGTGCACGATCTCCCAGTCGTAATCGCGCCAGCTGGTCGCCTTCGCCAGAGCGCGGCGGACCGTCACGGCGACAGCCTCCGGGGAGAACCCGAGCAGGCTGGCGCCCTCGGGCAGCGCATCCTTGACCGCTGCCGCGATCGTCTTCGCGTCCGACTCGGCGGGCAGGCCGTTCACGGCCGCGTCGATGGCCTCCAGCGCGGAGTCCGGCTCGAGGAAGAAGTCGCCGGCGAGCTGGAAATCCGCGATCCTGCCGTCCACCACCTCCAGGTCGACGACGACGAGCTTGCCCCCGGGGACCTTGTACTCACCATGCATACCCTTACCCTACGTCCGCCCGGGGGCGGACGGTCCGGCGGTCACGCCTGCGGCGGTGTGCCTCCCGGCGGGTTCCTCGGGTTGCCCCACTCATCGAGCTCCCGCTCCGGGCTGCGCAGGAACGTCACGCCCAGGCCGATGAGCAGGATGACGAGCAGCAGGCCCAGGATCACGAGGATCCATGCCAGGTCGGTGTCGTGCCCGCTGAAGTTCGCAGGGTTGTCGATCGGCGTGAACCGAGACAGTCCGCTCAGGATGTGTTCTCCCATGACGCCCTCCCGACCCTCAGTGTCCGCGCACTCCCCTCCCGCGCGCTAGACACTTTCTCCAGCCCTCCGTCCCGACGTCGAGTCCGCAAAGACTGCACGCTGATCAGGCGACCGGCGTGCAGTTTGTGCGGACTCGACGGGGGGCGCAGCCTCGGCTAGGAGCGGGCGGGGAAACGCTCGGTGAGCCAGGCCGTGAGGTCGGCGAAGACCTCGGCGCGGTTCGTCTCGTTGAAGATCTCGTGCCGGGCGCCCTCGTAGACGATCGTGGTGACGTCCGAAAGGCGCGATCGGGCGCGGTAGGCCCGCTCCAGCTTCCGGGCGCTGACCGGGCCGCCGAGCGGGTCGTCCGAGCCCACCTGGATGAGGACGGGGAGGTCGTGAGCCAGCCCGCGAGCGGTGCGGCCGAGCAGCCGCGCGGCATCCGCCATGCCGAACAGCTTCTGAAGCGGCGTGAGGGTCGTGAGCGGGTCGTCGACGAATGCCTGCGCCACCGCGGGATCGCGACTGAGCCACTCCGCGCCCGTCGTCCCGAGGTGGGCGTGCCGCTTGTTGAGGTCGCCGCCGTTCATCGACCCGAGCGCTCGGTACGCGGTGCCCGAGAGCACCATCCCGTCGTACTCGTCGCTGTGGCGGTTGAGCACGATCTGGCCGATCAGCGATCCCCAGCTGTGGCCGACGTAGACCAACGGCAGGTCGGGGTTCTCGGCCCGGATGAGGTCGCTGAAGGCGTGGACGTCGCGGATCGCCGCGCGCAGGCCGCCCGGCCCGAGCTTCCCGAGCCGTGTGGCGTCGCCATCCCACTGCTCCATTCCCGTGCGGCCGTGACCGAGGTGGTCGTCCGCGTAGACGGCGTACCCGGCGGCGGCCAGATGCGTGGCCAGCTCGCGATAGCGTCCCGCGTGCTCCCCCACCCCGTGGGCGAGCTGGATGGCGGCCGCCGGCCTTGTGCCTTCGGGTGTCGGCGCGTACACATCGAAATAGACGCGGACGCCGTCCTCGTCGTCGAAACTCCGGCCCTGTTCAGTGTGCACGGCCCCAGTCTGACGTACGCCAGCAGCGAAGGGGGTTTAGTTAGCCAATCTAATTTGTTAGGCTAACTATGTATGAGCGCACGATTGTCGACCCACGATCTGAGCGGCGCACTCCGCATCGCGGTGGCGCGGCTGTCCCGACGCCTGCGCTCCGAGAAGGAGGACCACGAGCTCTCCGATTCCCAGACGGCCGCGCTCGCCTACCTGGTGCGGGAAGGCGCCGCGACGATCGGTGCGCTGAGCGACTTCGAGCGGGTCAAGCCGCCGTCGATGAACCGCACCGTCAACCGCCTCGAGCAGGCAGGCTACGTCGCCAGAACCGCGGACGAGTCGGACGGACGCCGGGTCGTCGTCGTGCCGACCGAACGGGGCATCGGGCTCGTCGCCGAGACACGCAAACGCCGCGACGCCTGGCTGCATCAGCGCTTGCGCACGCTGACCGCCGAGCAGCGCGCCACTCTGGCCGAGGCCGCCGAGATCATGCGGGAGCTCGCCGACTCGTGAGTTCCATGTTCCGCTCGCTCGCCGGCGTCAACTACCGCATCTGGGCAGCCGGCGCGATCGTGTCGAACGTCGGCACCTGGATGCAGCGGACGGCCCAGGACTGGATCGTCCTCACCCAGCTCACCCACAACAATGCGGCGGCGGTCGGCATCGTCATGGCGCTGCAGTTCGGTCCGCAGCTTCTCCTCCTGCCCGTGACGGGATGGGCGGCCGATCGCCTCGATCGCCGCAAGCTCCTGATGGCGACGCAGGGCGCCATGGGGTTGCTCGGACTGGGCCTCGGCATCCTGACCGTGACCGGTGTCGTCCAGCTGTGGCACGTGTACCTCTTCGCGCTGCTGCTCGGCGTGGTCGCCGCCTTCGACGCACCCGCTCGCCAGACCTTCGTCTCCGATCTGGTCGCCGGGCCGAACCTGTCGAACGCCGTGGCGCTGAACTCCGCCTCGTTCAACGCGGCCCGACTGCTCGGCCCCGCTGTGGCGGGCCTCCTGACCGCGGCTGTCGGCGCCGGCTGGGTCTTCCTGATCAACGCAGCGACCTTCGGGGCGGTGCTGCTGTCTCTGGCGATGCTCCACCGCGAGCAGCTCTACCGCACGGAACGCGCGAAGCGCTCGCGCGGCAGCCTCGTCGACGGGTTCCGGTACGTGCGGCGCCGCCCCGACATCCTCGTCATCCTGATCATGGTGTTCCTGATCGGTACGTTCGGCCTGAACTTCCCGATCTTCATCTCGACCATGTCGGTGAGCGTCTTCCACCAGGGCGCCGGCGAGTACGGCATCCTCTCGTCCATCATGGCCGTCGGGTCGGTGGTCGGCGCCCTGCTCTCCGCCCGGCGCGACCGCCCGCGCGTCTCGCTGCTCTTCGCCGGCGCGGCGCTGTTCGGACTCGGCTGCGCTCTGGCCGCCGTGATGCCGACGTACTGGCTGTTCGCGGCAGCCCTCATCGTGATCGGCATCTCGTCGCAGACGCTCATGACGACAGCGAACGGCACCGTGCAGATGACGACGGATCCGGTGCTGCGCGGGCGCGTCATGGCGATCTACATGGCCATCTTCATGGGAGGCACACCGGTCGGCGCGCCGATCGTCGGCTGGGTGGCCGACACCTTCGGTCCGCGCTGGGCGATGGGCGTCGGCGCCGCCAGCGGCTTCGCTGCCGCCCTGGTCGGCGTGATCTACCTCGTGAAGTACCGCGGGCTGCGCGTCCGGTTCGCCGGTCTCCGCCCGCGCGTCGTGCTCGCCCCACGGGAAGTGGTCCGCGAAGAGCTCGAGGGGACCGAGGCGACGGCCACCCGCACCTCCTGAGCGGGATGCGGTACGGTGCGGACATGTTCCCTGTGGTCGAGCCGTACGCGCACGGATGGGTGGAGAACCCCGACGGAGACAGCATCTACTGGGAGACCAGCGGCAACCCGGACGGCGTCCCGGTCCTGTGGCTGCACGGCGGTCCCGGTTCCGGCTTGGGGCCCGGAAACTACCGCAAGCGCTACGACCCCGAGCGATTCCGCCTCGTCGGCATCGACCAGCGGGGCTGCGGCCGCAGCACGCCGTCGGTCGTGGATGCGCTCGACCGCCTTCCGGCCAACACCACCGACGGACTCATCGCCGACATCGAGCTGGTCCGCGCCGAGCTCGGGATCGACCGCTGGGTCGTCACGGGCGGATCGTGGGGGTCCACCCTTTCCCTGGCGTATGCGCTCGCGCATCCCGAGCGGGTGATCGGCATCGTCCTCGCCGCCGTCACCACGACCGGCCGTGCGGAGGTCGACTGGATCACGGAGACGATGGGACGCGTCTTCCCGGAGGCGTGGGAGTCGCTCGAACGGTCGTCGCACCGTCGACCCGGCGAGCGCGTGATCGACGCATACGCACGGGTGCTCGCAACAGGAACGCTGGAGGAGCGGATCGCCGCGGCCGACGCGTGGGACGCCTGGGAGTCGACCCACGTCTCCCTCGACCCGAACTTCGTTCCCGGCCCCCTGCACACCGATCCGGCGCAGCGACTCGTCTTCGCGACCCTGGTGACGCACTACTGGGCGAATGACGCGTTCCTGCCCGGCGAGCGCGCCATCCTGAACCGCGTGAGCGAACTGGCGCACATCCCGGCGGTGCTCATCCACGGCCGTCACGATGTCAGCGGGCCGGTCATCACGGCCTGGCTGCTCCACCGACAGTGGCCTGCGAGCCGGCTGACCATCGTGGAGGGAGAGGGGCATTGGGGGCCGGAGGCATCGGAGCTCATGGCGGAGGCCATCAGCCGGTTCGCGCGCTGATCGCAGCAGAATGGGACGCGTGACCACCGAATCCACCGCTTCGCCCGTCTCCGACCTCACGGCGCTCGCGGAGCGCGCCCTCGCGCTGGCGCCGACGGGCGGCCGGGCGATCGTCGGTGTCGCGGGCAGCCCCGGATCGGGCAAGACGACGCTCGCACGCCGCGTCGCCCACCGGGTGAACGAACTCGCCGGGACCGGCACGGCCGTCCACCTCCCGATGGACGGCTTCCACCTCGCCAACGCCACCCTCGACGCGCTCGGACGGCACGACCGCAAGGGCGCGATCGACACCTTCGACGGGTGGGGATTCGCGGCCCTGCTCCAGCGCGTGCTCACCGAGACGGGCAACCCCGTCTACGCGCCGGCGTTCGAGCGAACGGTCGACGAACCGGTCGCCGGCTCCATCGCTGTACCTCCGGCCACGCGCATCGTCGTGGTCGAGGGCAACTACCTCCTCATCGACGCCGACCCGTGGTCGCGGATCCCCGCGCTCCTCGCCGAGTCGTGGTTCGTGGAGACGCCGCAGAACGAACGGATGCGGCGGCTGGTCGACCGGCATACCCGCCACGGCCGGTCGGTCGAGGCGGCGACGGCGTGGGCACGGGATGTCGACGGCGCGAACGCCGTCCTGATCGAGGCGTCCAAGTCCCGCGCCACGCTGCTGGTGGATGGCACCACCGGACTCTCAGACAGCGGCGCTTAACCTGGAGCAATGACTTCTCCGACCGTCTCCTTCGACCGTGTGACCGTCTTCGGCGCCGACTGGTGCCGCGACTGCATCCGCTCCAAGTCCCTCCTCGACCGACTCGGCGCCGACTACGAGTACATCGACCTCGTCGCGCGCCCCGAAGAGGCCGACCGCGCTCAGCAGATCAGCGGACGCACCAACATCCCGGTCATCGTCTTCCCGGACGGCCGCCACCTGGTGGAGCCGACCGACCCCGAGCTCGAGGCCGCCCTCCGCGCCTGACCGGTGCACATCCCGCTGCGGGTGGGATGCTGAACCCATGGTCGATCCCGATGTCGCGCGGCTGCGTGCCGACGCCCGCGCGCGTGCCCTCGCGCGCCCGCGCGTGCCCTTCGACGGGGTCGCCGACGACGAGCCCGTCGGCGGTGTGAGCACACGCCGGTACACGCCGAGAGCAGCGACGCCCCCGGATGCCGTGGTGGTGTTCCTGCACGGCGGCTACGGGATCCTCGGCGACCTCGAACTGCAGGACGGATACTGCCGTCGGATCGCAGGGATTCTCGGTGTCTCCGTTGTCTCGGTCGACTACCGGCTGGCCCCGGAGGCGCGTCTCGCCGACTCCACCGCCGATGCGGTCGCCGTCGCGGAAGCCCTCCGCCGCGAAGGGAACCGTCGGGTCGTGCTGTGGGGCGACTCCGCCGGCGGCGCCGTCGCGCTCGCGGCTGCACGGGCCGCCCGTGCTGACGGCCTCGTGCTGTCCAACCCGAACGTCGACCTCAGCCTCGCGCGCTACGACGACGCGGCGCCGGGTGGCCCCGGTCGCGAACTCTCCGAGTGGGCCTTCCTCCCCTGGGCGGGCGTCGACCGCCTCGAAGACGCGCCGGACCTCGCCGTCGATGCGGCAGGCCTCCCGCCGGTGTTCGTCACGGTCGGCTCGGAGGACTCGCTCCTCCCGGATGCGGAGCACCTGGTGGCGCGATGCGCGGAGGCCGGTGTCCCCGCGCTGCTCCGCGAGGTTCCCGGTGCGTCGCACGGGTTCATGGCCGGGCCGGACATCGAGACCGCCGACGCGGTGATCCGCGAGGCCGGCCGGCGCATTCTCGACGGAGACGCGTAACGGCCGCGAGCCTGACGCGATTCATCACCGCGACCGCGCAATCCCATCCACACCACCTGTTGGACATCTGACTCGGCGGGGCGTTGAGTGGCGGATATGGAGTACACACACCTGGGCCGGTCCGGCCTGAAAGTCTCGCGCCTCGTCCTCGGCACGATGAACTTCGGTCCGCAGACCACCGAAGAGGATTCCCACCAGATCATGGATGCCGCCCACGACGCCGGCATCAACTACTTCGACACCGCCAACGTCTACGGCCAGCACAAGGGACGCGGAGCCACCGAGACGATCGTCGGCAACTGGTTCGCGCAGGGCGGCGGCCGCCGCGAGCGCACCGTGATCGCGACCAAGCTGTACGGCGACATGGGCGACTGGCCGAACGAGAACCGGCTGTCGGCGCTGAACATCCGCCGCGCCCTCGATGCCAGCCTGAAGCGCCTGCAGACCGACTACATCGACATCTACCAGTTCCACCACGTCGACCGGGACACTCCGTGGGACGAGATCTGGCAGGGCATCGAGACCGCGATCGCGCAGGGCAAGATCCTGTACGCCGGATCGAGCAACTTCGCCGGCTGGCACATCGCAACGGCGCAGGCCGAGGCGCGCAAGCGCAATCTGCTCGGGCTCGTCAGCGAGCAGTCGATCTACAACCTCCTCACCCGGCAGGTCGAGCTGGAGGTGCTGCCCGCCGCGCAGGCGAACGGCGTGGGCGTGATCGCGTGGTCGCCGCTCCACGGCGGACTCCTCGGCGGTGTCATCCGCAAGCAGAACGAAGGCAAGCGCCGGCTTGAAGGCCGCGCCGCCGAGACGCTCGAGAAGCACCGCGACGCGATCGAGGCCTATGAGGACTTCGCGGCCGAACTGGGCCACGAGCCGGGCGACCTCGCGCTGGCCTGGCTGCTGACCCGCCCGGGCGTGACCGGCCCCATCATCGGCCCGCGCACGCAGGAACAGCTCGACGGCGGCCTGCGCGCCATCGACATCCACCTCGACGACGCGGCGCTCGCGCGGCTCGACGAGATCTTCCCGGGCCACAAGACGGCCCCCGAGGACTACGCCTGGTGACCCCGGGCCACACCACCACGAAGGAGAACGAGTGAAGACACGTACCATCGGCGACGTCCAGGTCTCGGCCATCGGCCTGGGCGGTATGCCCATGTCGATCGAAGGACGCCCGGACCGCGAGCGTTCGATCAAGACCATCCACGCGGCACTCGACGAGGGCATCACCCTCATCGACACGGCCGACGCGTACCACCTGAACGCGGACGAGGTGGGCCACAACGAGGAGCTCATCGCCGAGGCGCTGCGCACCTGGACCGGCGGCGACGCGTCGGCCGTGCTGGTCGCCACCAAGGGCGGTCACCTGCGCCCGGGCGACGGATCGTGGACGCAGAACGGGCACCCGGACTACCTCAAGCAGGCCGCGAAGGAGTCCCTCCGCCGCCTCGGCGGCGACGCCATCGGGCTCTACCAGTTCCACCGACCCGACCCCGAGGTCCCGTACGCGGAGTCGGTGGGCGCGATCCGCGACCTGCTCGACGAGGGCGTGATCCGGATGGCGGGCATCTCGAACGCGAACCCCGACCAGATCCGAGAGGCGCAGGAGATCCTGGGCGGCCGTCTGGTGTCGGTGCAGAACCAGTTCTCGCCGGCCTTCCGGTCGAGCGAACCCGAGTTGCGCCTCGCCGACGAGCTCGGCATCGCCTTCCTGCCGTGGAGCCCGCTCGGCGGCATCACCTCGGCAGGCGACCTGGGCAGCCGCTTCGAGCCGTTCAAGGACGTCGCGGATGCCCGCGGCATCAGCCCGCAGGTGGTCGCGCTCGCGTGGCACCTGGCGCAGAGCCCGCACGTCATCCCCATCCCGGGCTCCTCGCGTCCCGAGACGATCCGCGACTCCGTCACGGCCGTCGACGTCGAGCTGACGCCCGAGGAGCTCTCCCGTCTCAACGCCGCCTGACCCGCGGCATCCGCACCGTCGGCTCCCCCATCATCGGCTCCTGAGTTTTTCGCCCCCGAGCGCCGTCTCAGGCGGAAAAACTCAGGAGCCGGCGGCCGCGGTGGCGGGAGTCGGGGTCAGGGCGACCGGGTCGAGCTGCGTGAGGAACGCGGAGGCTGCGGGGCTCGGCTGCTCGGCGACCGCCACGGCGACGGTCCAGACCGGAGCGTCCTGAAGGCGGACTGCCCGCAGGGCTTCGGGACGCTTGCGCGCGAAGCTCTCCGGAACGACCGCGACCCCGAGGTTGTACCCGACGAGGTCGAGCAGCGGATGCACGTCGTTGACCTCCATCGCCGCCCGGTAGTCGAAGCCGGCGGCGGCGAACGCCCGCCGGCTCAGGGCCTGAGCGCCCCAGCCCTCCTGGAATCCGATGAGCGGCTCCCCGCGCAGCGCCTCGAGCGGAATGCTCTGCTCGGCGGCGAAGGGGTGGTCCGGGTGGCAGAGCACGAGCATCTGCTGGGTGCTGAGCGGCCGCAGGTGGACGCCGGCCGGCGTGTGACCGGTGTCGACCACTAGCGCGACGTCGGCGCGACCGCCGGCCACGTCATCCACCAGCTCCTCGGATCCCGAGTAGCGCAACCGCACCTCCACGCCGGGGTTCGCCGTGCGGAAGGACGCAAGCTCGGCGGGGAGGTCGACCGAACCGAGACACGGCTCCGCGCCGATGGTCAGGCGTCCGCGCAGGAGCCCCCGCACGGCGGCGACCGCATCGCGCGCCGCGGCGGCGCTCGCCAGGGTGCGCACCGAGTCGGCCAGGAGCGCCTGTCCGGCAGCGGTCAGCTCCACGCGCCGGGTGCTGCGGATGAAGAGTGAGGTGCCCAGCTCCTGCTCGAGCGAGCGGATGGACGCGGACAACCCGGACTGCGAGATGCGCAGCAGTTCTGCCGCGCGGGTGAAGTGCCGTTCTTCGGCCACAGTGACGAAGTGCTCCAGCTGCCGCAATTCCATTGTGCGATCGTACTGCTGAATCCTGGGCCGCTGATACGCGGCGTCGATTTCGGTCGGGGATGGATGCCTCAGGCGACCGAGGCCTGCACCTTCGCGTCCTCGCCGGGCGCAGCGTCGAAGCGGAAGGTCCGGCGGAAACGGTCCACGAGACTGCGGTCGCCGGTCTCCACGTCCAGCGGCGGCTTATCCCCGCTGAGGAGTTCGCCCAGACGCTCGCGTTCGATGCGGAACTCGAGCACATCGGCAGGCGGCGCGATCGCGACCCGGCGCTGCGGTTGCGGAAGCGCGTCGGGGCCGACATCCATCACATCGAGGGTTCCGGCGTCGACCACGGCGCTCACCGAGGTGTCGCCCGCGTGGATGAGGTACTCGGTCGGCGGGAACCCTGCCGCGACGTCGCCGCGGAAGGCCGCCCGCAGCGTCACGGCCAGCGCATCGGCAGTCAGCACCTCACCTTCCGCCGGTTCGCCTGGCGCCGCCCAGCCCCAGCGTTCGAGCGCGAGGACGACCGGCTCCAGCTGGCGGCCGAGCGGTGTCAGCTCGTACCCGCCGCGAACCGTGGGGACGCGGCGGACGATGCCCGCCTGCTGCAGTTCTTTGAGCCGGTCGCTGAGGATGTTGGTCGGGATGCGCGGCAGACCGGCCTTGAGGTCGCTGTATCGGCGCGCGCCGGCGAGCAGGTCGCGAACGATGAGCAGTGCCCACCGTTCGCCGACCCGCTCCACCGCGCGCGCAACGCCTCCGGCCTGGCCGAAGCCGCGGGGTGCCCGTGCCGCCATCCGGGAGGCCGTGTCAGGCCTGCGCCGGAGCTTCGGCCGCGTGCTCCGCCATGTACGCCTCCGGGCCCTTCTCGACGGCCTCGGGTGCCATGTAGAGGTAGGACAGGTTGTTGCCGTCCGGGTCCTCCAGGTCGCGCGAGTACATGAATCCGTAGTCCTGCGCCGGCCGCGGCTCCGTGCCGCCGGCCTCGAGGCCGCGCGCGACGATGGCGTCGACGTCCTCGCGGGAGTCCTGGCTGAGCGCGATGGTCGCGCCGGTCTGAGTGGCCGGGTCGATGATCTGCTTGTCGGTGAACGTGGCGAGGAACTCGCGCGTCTGCACCATGAAGTAGATGGTGTCGCTGAGCACGACGCAGGCCGCGTTGTCGTCGGTGAACATGGGGTTGATCGTGTACCCGAGTGCCTCGTAGAAGGTCTTTGCGCGCTCGAGGTCGTTCGTCGGGAAGTTGACGAAGATGTTCGTGGTCATGGTGTCCTCCGGTCGTCGGTGTGCCACTAGCTTGCTCTTTGCAAGTTCACTTGTCAAGAACAAGTAAACGTCCCGAGCGCAGCTTGGGGATGTCCGCCCGGATCTCGTCGACGAGGGTGACCAACCCCTCCGCCTCAGCCGCTTCCAGCGCGTCGGCCTGGGCGCTGTCGGCTCCCGTGAACCACGAGGCGATCGTCACCCCGTGCCCGGGACGCGACAGGACCTCGATCCGGTCGCCCGCCCCGACGCTGCCCGACTTCACGACCGAGAGGTAGGCACCGGGCCGGCCTCTCTCCGTGAAGCGCTTGACCCACTGCGGCTCCCGCATCCGCCGCTGGAACACAGCGCACGGCTCGCGCGGGCAGGTGACCTCGACCACGACCTCGTCGCCGATCCGCCACCGCTCCCCGATCTCGGCGGCGTTCACGTCGATCCCCGCCGTCCGCAGGTTCTCTCCGAACAGCCCGGGCGGGATGGGACGGCCGAGCTCGCCCGCCCACTCCTGAGCATCCTCGTCGGCATAGGCGTACAGCGCCTTGGACGCCCCGCCGTGGTGCTTCCGGTCGGCCTGGACGTCGCCGTGCAGCCCGAGAGGTCTCACCCGCAGCCTCTTCTCCACGGGGCGCTTGTCGATGGCCGTGACACCGATCGTGCCGCTGTCGTGGAGGAGCTGCTCGACGCGGCACACCGCGAGAATCTCTGCCATCGCCCCAGTATCCCAGCAGCCGTGCCCTGACTCAGCGCACTCCGCGCATGAGGCGGAGCACCCACGGGCTGACCACCGCCAGCAGCACCCCGATCGCGATGGCGATGCCGCCGATGATGCTGAAGTAGACACCTTCCGGCACAGAGGTGAAGAGCTTGCCGAGCTGGCCGGCCATGGCCGTCCCGAGGGCCACGGAGAGGAAGTAGAGCGCCACCATCTGCGCCTGGAACGACCGCGGCGCCAGCTTCGTCGTCACCGAAAGCCCGGGAGGCGAGATCAGCAGCTCAGCGACCGTGAAGACGAAGAGGATGCCGATCATGGCGAGCAACGGAGTGCTGTTCTCCCCTCCTCCCGCCCAGAACAGGAACAGGAAGAAGGCAAGACCCATGAGGACCGTCCCAGCCGCGAACTTGATCGGCGTCGACGGCTGCTTCTCACCCCACTTGGTCCAGATCGCGGCGAAGACGCCCGAGAGCACGATGATGAAGATCGGATTGATGGACTGCACCCACGAGACCGGGAACTCCCAGCCGAAGAGATTCCGGTCCAGGCGCTTGTCGGAGTAGATGGTGACCACCGTGAACTGCTGCTGGTAGAGCGTCCAGAACGCCGCATTGGTGATGAACAGCGGGATGAAGGCGAAGAGCCGGCTGCGCTCGTCGGCGTTCAGGAGCTTCGACGTCAGGATGACGGCGAAGTAGGCGATCGCGGCCACGATCGTCACGGCGATCACCCAGAGCGCGAGATTGGATGCGTTGATCAACCCGGTGAGCACCAGCACGACGATGACAGCGAGACCCGCGACGCCGATGCCGATCATCAACGGGTAGCGCGAGCGCTCGAGGGGATGCGGAACCTGCCGCGCCTGGTCGGGGAGGCGCTTGCGACCGAGGGAGTACTGGATAAGGCCGATCGCCATGCCGACCGCGGCGAGCGCGAAGCCCCAGTGGAAGCCCAACGTCGACTGCAGCAGTCCGGTGAGGAGGGGCCCGAAGAAGGCGCCGAGGTTGATGCCGAGATAGAAGAGCGAGAATCCGGCGTCGCGCCGCGGGTCCTTCTCCGAGTACAGCGTCCCGACGATGCGGGTGGCGTTCGCCTTCAGCCCGCCGCTTCCCAGGGCGACGAACAGCAGGCCGACGAGCACACCCGCGACGCCCGGGATCACGGCGAGCGAGATGTGGCCGGCCATGATGACGACGGCGCTCCAGAACAGCACGCGTTCCGACCCGAACAGGCGATCGGCGAGCCAGGCGCCGAGGATCGTGGAGAGGTAGACGGCGCCGCCGTAGGCGCCGACCACACCGGTGGCCGTCGCCTCGTCGATGCCGAGGCCGCCGCGTTCGGCCGAGTAGTACAGGTAGATGAGCAGGATGCCCTGCATGCCGTAGAAGGAGAACCTCTCCCACATCTCCACCCCGAAGATGTTGGCGAGCGCGCGCGGCTGACCGAAGAAGCCGTGGCTGCTGTCGTCGTCGCGTCGCGCCGGCGCGGTGTCCGTTCTGCTCATGCCGACCATGCTCCCACCGTCGATCCCGCCGGTGAACGCCCGTTCGCGCACCGGTGGATAACTTCCGCAACGCCGCGTTTGTGCACACGGACGCACAAAACGGTCACTTCCCTGGCTTTCACGCAACGATTCACCATATGCTCGGCCCGTGGATAATCTCGATCGCAGCATCCTCGACCTGCTCCGTCAGAACGCCCGGGCGGGATACGGCGACATCGGTTCGGTCGTCGGGCTCTCGGCCTCGGCGGTCAAGCGCCGCGTGGACCGCCTGGTGGCCGATGGCGTGATCCGCGGGTTCACCATCCAGGTCGATCCCGCGATCGACGGGATGAGCACGGAGGCCTACGTCGAGCTGTTCTGTCGGGGCACCGTGTCGCCGGAGGAGCTGCTGCGCATCCTCTCCGCCGTGCCCGAAGTCGTCGACGCCGGCACCGTGACCGGAAGCGCCGACGCCATCGTCCACATCCGCTCGCGCGACATCCCGAGCCTGGAGGCCGCGCTCGAGAAGGTGCGGCTCGCCCCGAACGTCGACCACACGCGGAGCGCCATCGTGCTGTCGCGCCTCATCAACCGAGGCAACGCCTGAGCGTCGCGAAACTTCAAGACCCCGCCGCACGAGTGGATCAGACTGGCGGCATGAGTACGACAGCACGCGCAGACATCCGCATCGACTCGTCCCGCGACCGCGTCTGGACCGCCCTGACCGACCCGGACACGATCGCCCGCTACCTTTTCGGCAGCCGCGTCTCGACCGATTGGAAGACCAGTAGCCCGATCGTCTATCGCGGCGAGTGGGACGGTAAGCCCTACGAAGACAAGGGAACCATCCTGGAGATCGTCCCCGGCGAGCGCCTCGTCACCAGCTACTACAGCCCGCTGAGCGGCAAGCCGGACGTCCCCGAGAGCTATCAGACCGTCTCGTACCTCCTCGCCGACGACGGCGACGGCACCCTCGTGACGATCACGCAGGACGGCTGCGCCGACGACGCGGAGGCAGAGCGATCGAGCGGCAACTGGCGCATGGTGCTCGACAGCATGAAGTCGGTCGTCGAACACGGCTGACCGTCTCCTGCGAGAACGTTCAGCGCGCCGGCCCGGCACGAGGGCACGATCCGAGCACCGGCACGGGGAACAGTGGCACGATGGGCGCATGAAACTGCTCGTTGTCGAAGACGATCCCGACATGGGAGGCCTCGTCCAGCGCGGTCTGGCGGCCGAGGGCTACGACGTCACCCTGGTCACCAATGGCGTCGACGCGCTCATCGCCCTGCGCAGCGATACGTTCTCCGCTGCGGCGATCGACGTGATGCTGCCCGGCATGAGCGGCTTCGAGCTGTGCCGTCACATCCGTGAGGCGTCGAACCCGATGCCGATCCTCCTTCTCACGGCGCGCGACGCGATCGAGGACCGCGTCCACGGCCTCGACTCGGGGGCGGACGACTACCTGACGAAGCCGTTCGCGTTCGCCGAGCTCGCCGCCCGGGTCCGCGCGCTGCTGCGCCGCGAGCCCACAGGGATGCGGCCGCAGGTGAGCGTCGGACGGCTGACGATCGACTCGCACGAGCACCAGGCGCTGGTCGCCGGGCACGAGATGCCGTTGAGCCGCCGCGAGTTCACGCTCCTGCGCCTCTTCGCCACGAACCCGGACAAGACACTGTCACGCTCCGACATCCTCGAGTCGGTGTGGGGCACCACCGAGAACATCGGCACCAACGTCATCGACCAGTACGTCTCGTACCTCCGGAAGAAGCTGGATGCGGCGGGCGCCGGGCTGAACATCGTCACCGAGCGGGGCCGCGGCTACCGTCTCGATGCCCGCAATGCGGTCGACACCAAGCGCACGACATCGGGCGGCGACCATATCCCGAGTAGCCACGACACCGCATCCACGTCGTGAATCGCCTGCGGCGCCTCTCGATCACGGCGCGCATCACGATCGGCAGTCTGATCGTCGCGGCGCTGTTCGGTCTGGTCGCCGTCTTCATCATCCGCGTCGGGGTGTCGTCCATCCTCCACAACGCGACCGTCACTCTCCTGAGCAATGACGTCGCCGCGCCGGTGGAGTCGCTGCCGTCGAAGCCGACGGGTCCGTTCGATCTCCCCGGCGGCGGCCAGGAGCTCGCCATCGTCGCCGAGGACGGCACCATCCTCGCGTCGACCATGCCGCAGGCGCTCGAGGACCGCATCGGGCGCCTGATCGATCAGGGCCGTGAGCCGCGCGAGGTGCAGGTGGGCGACGACCACTATCTCGTCCTCTCACGAAGCGTCACGACATCGGACGGCGTGATGCACGTCGTGGCTGCGCGGAACGACGAGACGACGGCGCTCATCCTCGACCGGCTGACCGCGGCGTTGCTCGCCGGCGCGGGCGTCCTGATCCTCGCCTTCGGTGCGGCGTCGTGGCTGCTCGCGCGGGCGGCGCTCCGGCCGGTGAGCCGGATGCGGGAGCAGGCGGACCGTATCGCCGGCTCGACCCCGCAGGAGGCGGCTCTCTTGACCGTCGGGCCCGCCCAGGACGAGTTGTCGGAGCTCGCGACCACGCTCAACGATCTGATCCTGCGCCTGCGGGCCTCGGCCGAGCGGGAACGTCAGATGGTGTCCGACGCCAGCCATGAGCTGCGCACGCCGCTGGCCGTGCTTCGTGGACAGCTGGAGCTGGCCGAGCTGGATGCGGGGGATCCGCACGCCCTGCTGACCGACATCCGGGCATCGCACGCCACGGCGATCCGACTGGCGGCCCTCGCGAACAACCTGCTGGAGCTGTCGCGCATCGAGGCCGGGCCGTCGAGCGGGCGGATCGACTGGCGCACCCTCGTGGACGAGCTGACGGACGCGATCGACCGTGCGCGGCTGCTGGTGAGCAGCGACGATGAGGCCGCCGGTATCTCGGTCGACTTCGAGTACGACCCCCGGCAGCGTCCTGACCCGGAAGCCCGCGTCGCGCTGTCCCCCACCGATTTCGGGCGCATCCTCGACAACCTGCTTGCGAACGCGATCATCGCCATCCGGTCCTGTGGCGAAGACCTCCCGGAAGCGACGGTCGTCGCCTCGCTGTCCCTGATCAAGGCCGGGGACGGCGCTGACGGCAGCGAGTCGGTGGTGCTGACGGTCCGGGATTCCGGCTCGGGCATGCCGGAGGACTTCATCCCGGTCGCTCTGGATCGCTTCACGCGCGCCGATGGCTCGCGCACGGGTCAGTCGGGTGGTGGGCTGGGGCTCGCCATCGTTGGCGCGTTGGCGGATGCAGCGGGCGGGCGTGTCCGGCTCGCGAACGCCGAACCCAACGGCCTCACGGTGACGGTGACTCTGCCCCTGCGCCGGGACTGACCGTTCGTCCTCGGACCGTCAGCCCCCCACCGTCAGTGGCCGGACCGGTCCGAGTCCACGCCGGCGTCGGGACCTTCGTCGAGGGTGTCGAGCGCGCTCAGGTCGTCGGCGTCGAGCTCGAAGTCGAAGACGGACAGGTTCTCGGCCATGCGCTCGGGGTTGCGGGACTTCGGGATGGCGACGAGCCCGTTCTGCACATGCCAGCGGAGCACGATCTGGCTCGGAGCCCTGTCGTGCTTCTCGGCGAGCCGGGCGAGCACCGGGTCGGCGAGCAGGTCACCCGTTCCGCCGATCGGGCTCCACGATTCGGTGACGATGTCGTGCTCGCTGTCGTACGCGCGCTGTTCGCGGCGGGGAATGGCCGGGCTGAGCTGGATCTGGTTGACCGCCGGGGTGACGCCCGTCTCGGAGATCAGGCGGTCGATGTGCGCCGGCTTGAAGTTCGAGACGCCGATGGCGCGCGCCTTGCCGGCGTCGCGCAGGCGGATGAAGGTCTCCCACGTGGAGACGTACTGGTCGCGCTGCGGCAGCGGCCAGTGGATGAGCAGCAGATCGACGTAGTCGAGCCCGAGTCGAGCCAGGCTGTCGTCGAGGCCCGCCACGGCCCGGTCATCGCCCTGATAGGTGCCGTCGAGCTTGGTCGTGACGAACCAGTCCTCGCGCTCGACGCCACTCCGCGCGAGGCCACGGCCGACGCCGACCTCGTTGCCGTATTTGACCGCCGTGTCGATATGCCGGTAGCCGATCTCGGCAGCCGCGACGATGGCCTTTTCGATCTCGGCGTCGTCCAGCGGCCAGGTGCCCAGACCGAGTTGCGGGATGCTGCCGCCACCGGCGAGCGGCAGGGAGGGGATCGAAGGGGTCATGTCGGTCACAGTACGCGTTACCTTCCACTCGGGGGTGCGGTCGGGATGGGTCGGGATGGGCTCAGAGGATGTCGTCCGACAGGTGCGTCGGGTTGCCGAAGCGGTGGTTCGTGATCGAGATCGCCTGTTCGTGGAGGAACGTGAGCACCTCCACCCTCCCGGACGGCGTGACCGGTCCGCTGTAGACCGCGACGTCCGGGCTGCCTCCCAGGGCCGTCGCGAGCGCGACCGGATCCCCTCCGATGAGCCGGATGCGATGAGCCGGGACGCGGTGCGCCCGGATGCGGGAAAGCCAGTGCGCGTCGGACTCGACAACGACCTCGATCTCCCGATCGCGTAGCAGCGCGTGCATCCCGCGTGGCAGCTTCACCGGAGTGCTCACCGAAAAGGGCGAGCGTGCCACCGTTCCAGCCGCCATCACCCGCAGCAGCTCGGGAAGCGAGCTGCCCTCCGACAGTCGGATCGCCACGGGCACCGGCCGATACCGGAAGAGGTTGCGTTCGACGCCGAGCCCCGAGACGTCCTTCACCCGGTGGTATTCGGTCGCGACGGCGATGGCGTCGCTCAGAGCGGACCGCCGGACCAGGTCGAAGGACGGGTAGTCCATCGACGACTGCCCGGACTCGATGAGGTCGGAGACCCGGGTCTCCAGACCGCGGAGGTGCAGGCTCGAGCTCGAGTGCCCTGCTTCCGGGATCCAGCTTCCGAGTCCGAGCAGGTAGTTCGGCCCTCCGGCCTTGGTTCCGGCTCCGACGGACGACCGCTTCCATCCGCCGAACGGCTGCCGGCGCACGATGGCGCCGGTGATGCCGCGGTTGACGTACAGATTGCCGGCCTCGACGGTGTCGAGCCAGTGCACGAGCTCGTCACGGTCGAGCGAGTGCAGCCCGGCGGTGAGTCCGTACTCGACCGCATTCTGGTAGCGGATCGCCTCGTCCAGGTCACGCGCGGTCATGATGCCGAGCACCGGCCCGAAGAACTCCGTCAGGTGGAAGTACGAGCCGGGCTGGACGCCGGTGCGCACTCCGGGACTCCAGAGCCGCCCGGAGTCGTCGAGGCGGCGCGGCTCGACGAGCCATTCCTCCTCGGCGCCCAGCGTCGTGAGGGCGTGCAGCAGCTTGCCCGACGCCGGCTCGATGAGCGGCCCCATCTGGCTGGCCGGGTCCTGCGGGTAACCGACCCGCATGCTGGTCACGGCGTCCACGAGCTGATTGCGGAAGCGTTCCGACTTCGCGACCGAGCCGACCAGGATGACGAGGCTCGCGGCGGAGCACTTCTGACCGGCATGGCCGAAGGCGCTCTTGACGATGTCGGAGACAGCGAGGTCGTAATCGGCGCTCGGAGTCACGATGATGGCGTTCTTGCCGCTGGTCTCGGCGAGGAGCGGAAGATCCGGACGCCAGGAGCGGAACAGCTTCGCTGTCTCGTACGAGCCGGTGAGGATGACCCGGTCTACCCGCCGATCGGCGATCAGCTGCTGTCCGAGCTCGTTCTCGGCGACATCGACCAGGGCGAGGAGGTGCCGAGGGATGCCGGACTCCCACAGCGCCTCCACCATCACCGCCGCGGAGCGCCGGGCCTGAGGAGCCGGCTTGATGATCACGCCGCTGCCCGCGGCGAGCGCAGCAAGAACCGAGCCGGCAGGGATGGCGACGGGGAAGTTCCACGGCGGAGCGACCACGGTCAGCGCGCTCGGGACGAACTGCGCGCCCTGTACTGCGTCCAGCTCCCGCGCGCGGCTGGCGTAGTAGTGGGCGAAGTCGACCGCCTCGCTGACCTCCGGGTCCGCTTCTGCGATGGTCTTGCCCGTCTCGGCGGCCATCACCTCGATCAGTCGATCGCGGTTGGCCTCCAGCGCATGCCCCGCGCGGTCGAGGATCGCCGCGCGGTCGTGGCCGGAGCGCGCACCCCACTCCCGACCGGCCTCCGCGACCATCCCGAGGATGGCATCGAGGCGTCCGGCGTCTTGGACGGCCGCACCGGCGATGGTCTCCTCGCCCAGAGTCGACGCGGCGGAGCGGACGAGGATTCGCCGGCCCCACGCGCGGTTCGCCGCACGGGACGGATCGGTGTCCGGAGCATTCCGGAAGTCATCGGCCCCAGCCGACGCGACCGCCGGGGCGGCGGAGCTGGGCGACGCCTCGTCCGGCGGAGTCAGCTCGATGCCCCCCGATCCACGGGTGAGCCCCAGCACCACACTCGTGAGCCCCTGCTCTTCGGGCGTCGCGGGCGCGGCGGGCGCGGGCGGTGCCGGAGGACGCGTGAAGGACGGCGCCGAGGCTTCTTCCCACTCCCGCGCGCGATCCTGCTGCCGGTTCGGAACCGGCGCGGTGCCGCGCGGTCCGGAGTCGCTCTCGAACTCGGCGACGGACGCGAGGAAGCGCTGCTTCTCACGCTCGAACAGCTCCGGGTCGGAGCCGAGCTGGAACACGGCCGACATGAAGTTCTCGGGACTGGCGTTCTCTTCGAGTCGGCGGATCAGGTACGAGATCGCCACGTCGAATTCACGGGGGTCCACGACCGGGGTGTACAGCAGGAGCTCACCCACCGTGCCCTTGACCGCCTCCGCCTGGGCGGTCGCCATGCCGAGCAGCATCTCGAAGTCGATCCGCGCGGTGACTCCCCGCTTCTGTGCGAGCAGCCAGGCGTACGCGATGTCGAAGAGGTTGTGCCCCGCGACGCCGATTTTGACGGCATCCGTATGTTCCGGAGTCAGAGCCCAGTCGAGCACGCGCTTATAGTTCGCGTCGGTCGACTGCTTCGTGCCGTACGTGGCGAGCGGCCAGCCGTGGATCGTCGCATCCACGCGCTCCATCGCCAGGTTCGCGCCCTTGACGACCCTGATCTTGATCGGCGCTCCACCCTGCGCGCGCCGCTGGGTCGACCACTCGGTCAGCGTCTGCAGCGCGTCCAGAGCGTCCGGCAGATACGCCTGCAGCACGATGCCCGCCTCGAGCCCCAGCAACTGCGGCTTGCTGAGGATGCTGGTGAAGACAGCCATCGTCAGGTCGAGATCGCGGTACTCCTCCATATCGAGGTTGATGAACTTGGGGGTCGGCGACGCCGCGGCGAGCTCGTACAGAGGGGTGAGCCGTTCCACGACGCGCTCGACCGTCTCGTCGAACGCCCACATCGACAGCTGCGACGCGATCGAGGACACCTTGATCGAGACATAGTCGACGTCTTCCCTGGCGAGAAGGGTCCGGGTCCCCTCGAGCCGCCGAAGCGCCTCCTTCTCGCCGAGCACCGCCTCCCCGAGCAGGTTCAGGTTGAGGCGGGCGCCATGGCCGTCGGGGTCGTCGGGCGACCGGAGCCGCGCGATCGCCGGCCCCAGCTTCTCGGGTGTCGCATCGACCACGAGATGCCCCACCATCCGCCGCAGCACGCGGCGCGCGATCGGGATCACCACCCACGGGAGGACCGGCCCGAACACCCCGCCCAGCCAGATCGCGAACCGCATGTACCACGGCAGGAAGGCGGGGATGCGCTTGGCCACCCGCTGCAGGTTGTACCCGGCGACGAACAGGTCTTGCGGTCGAGCGACGCCGTCGACGAAGCTCACGGCGAAGTCGAGACCGTGCGGGTCGCCGAGCACCCCCGCGAGTCTCTCGGCGGCGGGATCCTGGCGGGGCGCAGAGCCGTCGTCCTCGCGCGCGCTCTCGGCGAGCCAGCGCTGCACCAGCTCGACCGCCTCGTGAGCGATCGCCGCCGGGCGCGCCGCGGCGCCATCCGTTGTGTCGACCATGATGACGACACTATTACCCGGCGCTGGGCGGCCCCGGAACCGACCTGAAGATGTGGAGAACTGACGGTTATCCACCGCGGCTAGAGTCGATTCCATGACCGACCGCGCCTCCTCCCTCGCCGCCACGACCCACGACATCGTGATCGTCGGAGGAGGGCACAACGGCCTCACCGCCGCGGCGTACCTCGCACGCGCCGGCAAGTCCGTCATCCTGCTCGAACGGCTGGATGAAGTGGGCGGCGCCGCGGTCAGCGCACAGGCGTTCGCGGGTGTCGAAGCGCGCCTCTCGCGCTACTCCTACCTGGTCAGCCTGCTGCCGCAGCGCATCATCGACGACCTGGGACTCGACATCCGCCTGGCCCGCCGCCGCTACTCGTCGTACACGCCGGTTCCCGGCGACCCCGACGGCGCGGGACTGCTGATCGACAACACCGACGCGACGGCGACCGCGGCGTCCTTCGCCCGGATCGGCGCGGCCGACGACGCGGACGCCTTCGACGGCGTCTACGAGAGCACCGGCGAACTCGCGCGCGCACTTTGGCCGACGGTGACCGAGCCGCTTCTGACGCGGACGGAGGCCCGGGCGCTGGTCGGCGACGACGAGCTCTGGCAGGCGATGATCGAGCGCCCGATCGGCGAGTTCATCGAATCCCGTCTGCAGAGCGACCTGGTGCGCGGCGTCGTCGCGACCGACGCCCTCATCGGCACCTTCGCCAGCCTCGCCGATCCGGAACTCGCGCAGAACCGGTGCTTCCTCTATCACGTCATCGGCCAGGGGACGGGTGAGTGGGATGTCCCGGTCGGCGGGATGGGCGCCGTCACCGGCGAGCTCGCCCGCGTCGCCCGTGAGGCCGGCGCCCGCATCGTCACCGGCGCCGAGGTGACGAGGATCGACCCGGACGGGACCGTCGAATACCGGCGGAACGGCCACGAACGACGAGTGGTCGGCCGCCACGTGCTCGCCAACGTCGCCCCCGGCGTGCTCGACCGGCTGCTGGGCGAGACCGCAGAGCCGGCCGCACCGAAGGCCGAGGGCGCCCAGGTGAAGGTCAACCTGCTCCTGAAGCGCCTCCCGCGGCTGCGCGACGAGGCGATCGACCCGAAGGCGGCGTTCGGCGGGACGTTCCACATCAACGAGACCTACACGCAGCTCGAGGAGGCCTACTCGGGGATGACCCGCGGTGTGATGCCCGAGCTCCTCCCCTGCGAGATCTACTGCCACACCCTGGCTGACCCGAGCATCCTGGACCCGGAGCTCGCCGAGACCGGCGCCCAGACCATCACCGTGTTCGGGCTGCACACCCCCGACCGCTGGCTCACTGACGAGAACAACGACGCCACCCGTCAGCGGCTTCAGGATGCGGTGCTCGCCTCCCTCAACTCGGTCCTGGCCGAGCCGGTCGAAGACCTCCTGCTGACCGACGCGGACGGCAACCCGTGCATCGAGACGAAGACCACGCGCGACCTCGAGCAGGCGCTCAACATGCCGGGCGGCAACATCTTCCACGGCCCCCTTTCCTGGCCGTTCGCGGAGGACGACGACGCCCTCGACACCCCGGCCGAACGCTGGGGCGTGGCGACGCGGCATCCGCGCATCCTGATGTGCGGCTCCGGGGCCCGGCGCGGCGGCGCGGTGAGCGGACTCGGCGGACACAACGCGGCGATGGCGGTGCTCGAAGGCTGAGAGCACTCGCAAGCCGCCCTCTGCCGATTCGGGGCGAGCGTGACTAGTGTGTGGATCACCAGAGGCTGAGCCGACGGAGGTCATCATGATGCCGCAGCCGACAGGAAGACTGGTCCGCAAGGACGACGGGGTCTACCTCGTCCTCGACCGGATGTTCAAAGCGCCCATCGAGGAGGTGTGGACCTTCTTCAGCCGCTCCCCGCGGCTTGCCGAATGGCTGGGCGAATACAAGGGCACCGGGTCGACCGGGGCGGTCAAGTTCCGCATGACCGTGGACGGCGACGACAGCGACTGGCAGGACGTCTCCGTGATGGAGTGCTCCGCGCCGCATCGCCTCCACGCCGACGTCGGGGGCGCCGGCGCATCCCACCGGATGTTCGTGCATCTCCGCGAGGCGAGCGGCCACACCACGGTCACTGTGGGCCGGCGGTTGCGGTCGCTCGTGGAGGAAGCGGACTCCGGACCCCGCTGGGACTACTACCTCGACCGTCTGGTGGCCGTGCACGATCACAAACCGCTCCCCGAATGGAGCAGCTACAGCCCGGCCATGACCGAGCACTACCGGACCCTGTGCCGGGAGCTCGACCGCGATCTGCGATCCGAGCACACCGCCGCGCGGTCGGGGACTGCCGGCTGAAGCCAGCGCTTCAGCGGGGTCATCTGGCTCAGTGCCAGCGATGCTCCTGCAGCGTGACGCGCGGGCCGCGCCGCTGGAAGCGGAAGCCGCTCGCGAAGATCAGCCGCACCACGCGTTGCCGGTGGCCGGCCCAGGGCTCGAGCAGTTCGAGCATCCCGTCGTCGTCGACCCGACGGCCGATGAGCGCTTCGCCGACCTGGTGCGCGAGGTGGTAGTCGCCGACGCTGACCAGATCGGGGTGGCCATGAGAACGCTGAAGCGTCTCCGCGGCCGTCCAGAGACCGACGCCCGGGATGGTCTGCAGCACGGACTCCGCTTCGGCGAGGGTCGGAGCACTGTCGGTCGCACGTTCGAGGGACGGCGCGACCGCGAGCACCGCCTGCACCGCTCGTGCCCGGCGAGGATCGACTCCGGCGCGGTGCCACTCCCACGACGGGATGCCGCGCCACTGCTCGAGCGTCGGCGTCACGCGCATCCCCTCCGGCGCAGGACCCGGTGCGGGCTCGCCGTACCAGCGGAGCAGGCGCGACCACGATCGATACGCCTCGAGGCTGGTCACCCGCTGCTCGATGATGGCGGGGATCAGCGCTTCCAGCATCCGCCCGGTCCGCGTCAACCGCAGGCCCGGATTGCGGTGCAGGCTGTCGCGGAGCAGGGGATGACGTGCGACGTCGAGTTCGGACCAGTCGTCGTCCCGGCCGAGCAGGCTCGGAACGGCATCGATCGCCCACTCCGCTCCCGGTCCCCATGCGGCGGCCGAGAGACCACCGGCGGATGCCCGATGGATGCGCAGAGTCGCCGCGCCCATCGGCGTGCGCCAGGTGCGCCACATCCCCCGCAGATCCCACGTCGTGGTCGGGTCATACGGACCGCGGCCCAGCGGCGCCAGCGTCCCCGAGAGATCGAGCGTCCCGGCCGGCCGGTACACCGTCTCGGCGTCCGGCGCCGCCGCCGAGGTGTGCGACCTCGCGCCGGTCGCGGGCGCGGGGGCGGAGGGCAGAACGGCGGACATGCTCGAATGCTACGTCACGCACCTGACACCGACTCGTCACGAAAAATGGGGTTCCCTCATGTCGGTGGCCTCCCCTACATTTCCCCCATGGGAATCGAACTCGACACGAACGCTGTTTCGCGCCTGCGCGACGCCGTCACGGGCACCGTCTACGTCAGAGGCGACGATGGACTCGCGGCGGAGGTCGCCTGCTTCAACCCGGCGATCCGCCATGATCCGGACATCGTCGTCGCCGTCGCATCTGACGACGACGTCGTGGAGGCCATCCGCTTCGCCCGCGAAGCCGGAGTCCCGGTGCGCGTACAGGCGACCGGCCACGGCGCGGAGGCACCGATCGTCGGTGGCATGATCGTCTCAACGCGAGGCCTCGACGGGCTTTCGATCGATGCCGCTTCCCGCCGGGCCCGCATCGGCGCGGGCCTGCGCTGGGCGCCGGTCATCGTCGCCGCGGCCGAGCACGGCCTGGCGCCCGTCACCGGCTCGTCCACCGGCGTGGGCGCGGTCGGCTACACCCTGGGCGGCGGAGTGGGGCCACTCGCCCGCCGCTACGGCTTCACCAGCGATTGGGTGCGCGGGTTCCGTGTCGTCACCGCAGACGGTGAGCTGGTCACCGCCGACCGCGAGACGAATCCCGACCTCTTCTGGGCTCTGCGCGGCGGCAAGGGCGGCCTGGCCGTCGTCACGGAGATGACACTGGAGCTGGTGGAGCTCCGCTCGCTCTACGGCGGAAGCGTCTTCTTCGAGGGCGGAGCGATCGAGCCCGCATTGCGCGCCTGGGTCGACTGGTCCGCCGAGCTGCCCGACGAGGCGACCACGTCTGTGGTCCTCCTCAACGTGCCGGACGTGGAGGGACCGCCGCCCTTCTTGCGCGGCCGCACCCTGCTCAGCGTCCGGTTCGCCTACCCGGGCGACCCAGCAGAGGGCGAGCAGCTCTTCGCTCCCATCCGGGCGGCAGCTCCGGTCTCTCTCGACTTCGTCGCCGAGATGCCGACGACCGCTGTTGCGAGCATCCACAGCGATCCGGAGGAGGGTGGTCCGACCTGGATCCGCGGGTTCATGCTCGACTCGTTCGATCAGGACTCGGCCGACGTGATCCTCGAACTCGCGGGACCGGGGTCCGGGTCGCCCTTCGTTGCGGCCGAGATCCGCCAGCTGGGCGGCGCGACCGCTCGCGACCTGGAGGACGGCAGCTCGGTCGGCGGGCGGGACAGCGGCTTCACGCTCAGCCTGATCGCGGGCGATCCGTCGACCTTCGCGGAGGCCGCGCCCGCTCGCGCTCGAGCGATCGCCGAGGCGTTGCACGACACGGTCTCTGCGATCACCAACGTCAACTTCGCCGGTGATCTCTCCGACCGCGCCGCCTTCGAGAGGGTGTGGCCGCCGGCGATTTCGGAGCGGCTCCAGGCGGTGCGTCGGCAGTGGGATCCGGACCGCGTCTTCGCGTTCGGACCGGCCTGACCGGCGGTCCGGGCGTCACTCGCTCCAGATGCTCGGCGCCTCGACGCGTGTCGACGGGAGGGCTGCATCCGCTCCCCAGGCACGCAGCCACTCGGGGACGGTGACATCGGTCGGCGACGGGCCGACGGCCTCCAGCAGCTCGTCGATCGTGACGATGCCGCCCCCGCGCTTGAGGAAGCGCCCGCGGATGAACGCCTGTGTGTAGATCTCGCCGTCCACGGTGAATCTTTGCTCGACATAGACGGCCTTCTCGTCGAAGCCGAGGATGCGCGATTCGACGACGAACGGCTGCCACAGTTCCAGCGATTTGCGGAACGAGATCGTCTCCGACGCCACGACCGGGTACCAGCCGCGCTTCTTGAAGATGGCCCAGACGCCGTTGCGCATCAACAGGTCGAAGCGTCCGATGTCGGCGATGGACAGGTACACGCCGTTGTTCATGTGCTTCAGGATGTCGAGGTCCGTCGGCAGGACGCGGAACTTCGTGCGCGCCACATCCCAGTGGCCGAGCCGCGCTCCGAATCGGGAGATGATCGCGTGAAGCATCGTCCGGAAGATCATGTGCACGGCGATCATGTTAGTGATCCGCCACCGCATCGGCGCATCCGTTGTGCGATGTCTCCAAGCACCGGTCGGCCGAGGTGGATGCGGCTTGTGCGCTCCGCATCACATCGACGGGATGAGATCAGCTGATCCGGAGGCTGGCGATGCGACCGTCGCGCAGCTGGAACTCCATCGGGCCCGTCCCGTTGAATCCGTCGCCCGTCACCGTCAGCGTGACGATCCAGGTGCCGGGCTGCGAGCTCTCGCGAGCGTCGACGAGGTCGAAGTGCGAGTTCACGCCGATGTTGTCTGTGCCGTCCCAGCTCCGCACCCCGGCGCGGCCGTGAAACTCGCGACCCCAGTCGTTCAGGTATGCATCGTCGGTGAAGGTGTCGACGAATCCGGCAGAATCGCCCTGATTGGTTGTGTCGATGAACCGCTGGATGGGTTCGGGCAGTCCGTCGTGCGCCATGGCTGTCTCCTGTCGTCGTCAGTGCGTCCGAGGAGAATCACAGCACGTTCAGCGCGGCAGCGGAACCTCGACGATGCTCGTGCCGGCCGGGGGCGCGGAGAGGGCCTGGTCCAGCTCGCCCTTGGTGCGGACGACCGTGTGGTGCCAGCCGTACGCGTGGGCGAGCGACGAGATGTCGACCGTCTGGGGTGTGTAGAGGACGCGGTCGAAGGCGTCGGAGCTCGCGGTGGCGGCGACCTCCAGTCCGTCGAAGATCGTGCCGCCGCCGTCGTTGCCCACGATGACCTGCAGGTGAGGGCGCGCCTCGCCGGCACCCATCAGTAGCGAGCCGACATCGTGCAGAAGCGCCAGGTCACCGAGCAGGACGCGGGTCACTCCGCTCGGGGTCCCGGCAGCGCGTGCCGCCGCCTGACTGGCGAGAGCGATGCCGGTCGCCGTGGCGATGGTTCCGTCGATGCCGGCGAGCCCGCGGTTGGCGTGCACGGCGATCTTCTTTCCCGGCACGATGCGGTCCACGTCCCGGATGAGGCGGGAGGCACCGAGCACGAGCCTGTCGTGCGGCCAGGTGTAGCGCCAGACCGCCTCCGCGAGCAGGGCACGCGTGATCGGGGCCCGGATGGCCGCGAGTTCGGCGGAGGCGAAGGCCAGGGCGTCGGCCGGGTTGAACGAGCGGGCCTTCTCCAGGTCCGGCGCGACCGCGGCAGGATCGGCTTCGCGCTCCGCGAGCTCGGCGATGCGCCGGCTGGCGAACACCCACCGGCCGACCCATCCCCGCACCTCCGGCGAGCGGACGTCGATCGTCTCGGCACCCCGGACTCCTCCGACGATGCGCGCCCGGTGCCCGGGGTTGTACGCCTGCGCCCCGGTGGGAGCGACGACGACGACCTCCACGTCGTCCCGCGTGAGCAACGCCGGCACTTCCCTGCTGAGCGTGGGATGCCCGAACACGATCGCCCGTTCGACGGCGCCGCCGAACGCGTCGTCGTGCAGCAACTCCCGGTACGACACCACGAGGTTCGGCCCGAAGTGGGCGCCGCTCGAAACCTCGGCCAGAAGCGGGAACCCGGCGTCGCGGGCGAACTCTTCGGCCGCCGGTCCCGCGTCGGCACCTGCGACGACGACGGTCTTCCGGCCGCCGTCGACGGAAACGATGTCGCGCCCGAGCGCCGCCGGTCCGGCGACCGCGGGAAGCGCGCCGTGGAGAGGCTCCGGCAGTGGCGGGACGGCAACGGAGAGCGGTTCACGGAATGCGACGTTCAGGTGGACGGGCCCGGGATCCGCCGTCTCGGCGCCGATCGCTGCACGGACCGCCGCTGCACCGAGGGCGGACGCACGGTCGGCTTCGCCGTGCTCGCCCGTCGGCGCGTCCACATCGTCCGACCAATGGACGGCGGATGCGTAGAGACCGTCCTGTTGCGTGGTCTGGTTCGAGCGGATGCCGCGGAGCTCTTCCGGGCGGTCGCCCGTGACGATGATCAGCGGGATGCCCGCCTCGTGTGCTTCGAGGACGGCCGGGTGCAGGTTCGCGGTCGCGGTGCCGCTCGTCGTGACGACCACGGCGGGGGCGCCCGTTTCGCGGGCGAGCCCCAGAGCGAGGAATCCGCCGGAGCGCTCGTCGATGCGCACGTGCAGGCGGGCGGAGCCGGATCGTTCCAGTTCGGCTGCGGCGAGCGCGAGCGCCTGCGACCGGGAACCCGGGCTCACGACCAGGTCTCGTACACCGTTTCGTACAAGAGCGCTCAGAAGCGCCAGCGAGAAGTCCGTCGCCGGATTCCCGGTGATCCCTCCGCCGACGTCGGCGCTCGCGCCCGGATCGACCGGACCCGTGCCGACCGAGGTGACGTCGCCCGCGTGCGGGCGGTCAGCCATCCCGGCGGCCGGTCTGATCGTTGTCGGGACCGTTGTCGTCCAGCTCGGCGAGCTCCTTCTCGAGCTGCCGGATGCGCTCCTCCTGGTCGTGGTCCATCCGGAGCTTGCCCAGGAATTCGGGGTCGTCGTCCGGTGCGCTCACGCGACGCGCGAGGTCCGCCTTCCGACGGCCGCGGCCTATCAGGAACCAGAGGATGCCGCCGATGACGGGGAACAGGATGATGACGAGCAGCCACACGGGCTTCGGAAGGCCACGCACTCGAGAACGGTCGAACAGGGCGCAGTCTGCCACCGAATAGATGTAGAACACCACGGCTGCGACGCCGAGGGCTATCCAGAGGCGAACCATGGGTCAATCGTAACTCTCAGAGACGCTCTCTAAGCTGGGAGGGTGAAGCGGATTCCCTCTTGGATCACCTACACCGTGCTGCGCCTCCTGGTGTTCGCGGTGCCGCTCGTGATCCTGCTTCTGGTGGGCCTCGTCTGGTGGCTCGCCGTCATCGCGGCCGCGCTGATCGGCCTGTGCCTCTCGTACATCTTCCTGAGCCGTCCGCGCAACGCGGTGTCGTCCGATCTGTACGCGGTCCGTCACCGTGAGAAGCCGGCGCGGTCGGAGGACGACGACGTCGAGGACGCGGCGGTCGACGACGCGACCGCCGACACGCGGGAGCGCAAGCGAGACTGACGCCGCGCGTCAGAAGGCGTAGGCAGCGCCGAGCGCGATTGCCACCAGCAGGCCGGTGAGACTGGTCAGCTGCAGAGCCGTGATGAGTTCGCGCGGTGTGCGACTGAACAGCGTGATCACGCACGCCGGCAGCGCCGCGAGGAGGGCGAACATCCCGTACCAGGCGAACGGGTAGAAGACGGCCAGCACCGCGAGGATGCCGAAGGGCACCAACAGCAGCACGCAGAACGCGATGCGGGATGCGACCCGGCCGAGCAGGACCGCAAGAGTCCGCTTGCCCGCCAGCTTGTCCGGTTCGATGTCGCGGATGTTGTTCACCATGAGGACGGCACACGCGATGAGACCGGCGATCACGCCGCCGTACCAGGCCTCCTGGTTGACGAGGCCGGCGAGCATGTAGGTGGTACCCGCTGTGGCGACGAGCCCGAAGAAGACGAAGACGAAGACCTCGCCGAGGCCGTAATACCCGTAGGGTCGCTTGCCGCCGGTGTAGAACCAGGCCGCCGCGATGGCGGCGGCGCCGACGATCAGCACCCACCAGTACTGCGTCAGGATGACGAGGATGAGACCGGCGACGGCCGCGAGCCCGAAGAAGGTGAGCGCGACGGTCAGCACGGCGCGCGGTGTCGCCTTGCCGGAGCCGGTGAGGCGCCCCGGCCCGACCCGGAACTCGTCCGTTCCCCGGATGCCATCCGAGTAGTCGTTGGCGTAGTTGACGCCGATCTGGAGCAGGACGGCGACGGCGAGGCACAGCAGCGCCCGAACCGGATGCCAGACGCCCGGACCCTCGGCGACCTTCGCGGCGCCGACACCGATCAGGACCGGTGCGATGGCGAGGGGAAGGGTGCGGAGGCGAGCGCCGGCGATCCAGTCGGCGGTCGTCGCGGGCTTCGCGGGAGCGGAGGCGGCGCCGGGACGTCGACTCCGGCCGCCGCGCGGCCCACGGGAGGTCTGCGGCGCCATGCGCTCCATGCGGGGCTTGTTCTGACTCATCACAGAGCGAATTGTAACGACACGGGCTATGCCTCCGGCGCAGCGGCCAGCCGCGCGAGGGCGACCCGATCCGGCTTGCCGCTGTCCAACCGGGGGAGGCGGTCGACTTCGACGATCCGAGCCGGCGCGGCCGCACGCCCCAGACGCTCTCTCACGGCACGGCGCAGCGACTCGAGCGTCGCCGTGGATGTCGCATCGCCGCTCGCCTCGACGACCACCACCGGCACCTGTCCCCAGCGCGCATCCTCCGCTGCGACCACGACGGCCTCATGCAGCCCGGGATGTTCGCGCACCGCCCGCTCGACCGCGTCGAGCAACACCTTCTCACCGCCCGAGATGATCACGTTGTCCACTCGACCCAGCACCGTCACGCGGCCGGCCTCGTCCACGGAGCCGAAGTCACCCGTCCGGTACCAGCGAGCATCGTCCGCTTCGTGGAATGCGGCCGCCGTCCGGCCGTGATCGTCCAGGTACCCTTCCGCGAGCATCGGTCCGGAGATCTCCAGCTGTCCGTCGACGGCGCGCACCGTCGCCGTCCCGATCGGGATCCCGTCGTACACGCACCCGCCCGCGGTCTCGCTCGAACCGTACGTGCTCACGATGCGCGCTCCGATCGTCTCCGCACGCTCGCTCAGCTGCGTCGAGAGCGCCTGTCCGCCGACCAGGATGCCGTCGAACCGTCGCAGCGCGTCCGCCACGGTGCGGGAACCGGCCTCCGCCGCTTCCACCAGCCGCGCCAATTGGACCGGCACGAGGGACGTGAAGCGCAGGTCGTGATCGAGCTCGTGGGCGAGGGATGCGAACCGCTCCGCATCGAAATGCCCTCCGCCGTAGAGAACGGGCTCGGTGTCGGCGGCGAGCGATCGCACCAGCACCTGCGCGCCTGCCACGTAGTGCGCGGGGAGCGCCAGCAGCCACTGACCCTGCCCGCCGAGAGCACCCGCGGATGCAGCCGCGCTCGCCAGCAAAGCATCCGCCGAGAGGGCCACTCGCTTCGGCACCCCGGTCGATCCTGACGTCTCGATCACGAGCGCCACGTTCTGCGCGACGCGCTTTCCCGCACTCGGCCACGGCTGCGCCACTGCCCCCGGCTCCAGTGCTGCCCCAGGCTCCAGTGCTGCTCCAGACTCCGTTGCTGCCCCAGCGTCCGGCGCTGCTCGAGGGCCGGACGGAGCACTACGAGGCACGACCGCCGCACCGCCGGCGGTCAGCGCCTCCCGCAACGCGACCAACACCTCTTCCGGCCGCGACGCATCGACGACGCGGAGCTCTCGGGTCATCTCAGGGCCTCAGTACTGCCAGGGGAACGGGGACCAGTCCGGCTCCCGCTTCTCCAGGAACGCGTCGCGGCCTTCGACCGCCTCGTCCGTCCCGTACGCGAGCCGTGTCGCCTCCCCCGCGAACAGCTGCTGGCCCACCAGCCCGTCGTCGACTGCATTGAACGCATACTTGAGCATCCGGATGGCGGTGGGCGACTTCGTCAGGATCTCGTTCGCCCATTCGACCGCTACGGACTCCAGCTCCTCGTGCGGAACGACGGCGTTGACGGCACCGCGTTCATACGCCCGTTGCGCCGAGTACTCCCGCGCCAGGAAGAACACCTCCCGGCCGAACTTCTGGCCGACCTGCCGCGCGAAGTAGGCGGAGCCGTATCCCGCGTCGAAGGACCCCACATCGGCATCCGTCTGCTTGAACCGGCCGTGCTCCGCGCTCGCGATCGTGAGATCGCACACGACATGCAGCGAGTGGCCACCGCCGGCCGCCCACCCGGGAACTACAGCGATGACGACCTTCGGCATGAAGCGGATGAGGCGCTGCACCTCCAGGATGTGCAGACGACCGCCGCGCGCGGCATCGATGGAGGACGCCGTCTCCCCCTCCGCGTACTTGTAGCCGTCGCGCCCCCGGATCCGCTGGTCGCCGCCCGAGCAGAACGCCCAGCCGCCGTCCTTCGGGCTCGGACCGTTGCCGGTCAGGAGCACCACACCGATCCGGGGGTTGGTGCGGGCGTCTTCCAACACGGCGTAGAGCTCGTCGACCGTGCGCGGCCGGAAGGCGTTCCGCACCTCCGGGCGGTCGAACGCCACCCGTGCGATCCTCCCGCTGACGTCGTGATGGTAGGTGATGTCGGTGAGGCCATCGAAGCCGGTGACCTCGCGCCATACCTCCGGGTCGAAGAGTTCTGAGACGTCCGCTTGCATGGATCCAGCCTACGGTTCGCCGTCCCGCGCCGACCGGCTCGTGCAAAACTTGTGGAATGGTGCCGGACCTCGCCGACCTGTTGGCAACTTCACGCGTGGTCTCGCTTCCGATGACCACCCGCTTCCGCGGGATCACGGTGCGCGAGGCGGTACTCATCGAGGGCCCCTTCGGGTGGACCGAGTTCTCGCCGTTCGTCGAGTACGACGACGAGGAGGCGGCTTCCTGGCTGCGTGCGGCGATCGACTTCGGCTGGAGGGCGACTCTCACGCCTCTCCGGAACCGCATCCCGGTGAACGCCACGGTCCCGGCCGTCCCAGCCGACGAGGTGCCGGCGGTGCTCGCTCGGTTCCCCGGCGCCCGGACCGCGAAGGTCAAGGTCGCCGAACGCGGCCAGACTCTTGCCGACGATGTCGCGCGGGTGCGGGCGGTCCGCGAAGTGCTCGGCCCCGAGGGTCGCGTGCGCGTCGACGCCAACGCGCTCTGGAACCTCGACGAGGCGGAGCACGCCATCCACGCGCTCGCGCCCTTCGATCTCGAATACGTGGAGCAACCGTGCGCGACCATCGACGAGCTCGTCGAGTTGCGGGGCCGCGTCCACTACATGGGCATTCCGATCGCGGCGGATGAGAGTGTGCGGAAGGCCGCCGATCCGCTCGCCGTCGCCCGGGCAGGAGCAGCCGACATCGTCATCGTGAAGGCGCAACCCCTGGGCGGAGTGCATGCGGCGCAGCGCATCGTCGCCGAGGCGGGGCTTCCGGCGGTGGTCTCCAGTGCCCTCGACACCTCGGTGGGAATCGCCATGGGAGCGCACCTGGCGGCGGCGCTCCCCGAGCTGGAGTTCGACTGCGGGCTCGGAACGGTCGCCCTCTTCGAGCAGGACGTCGCCGCTGAACCGCTTCTTCCGGTGGACGGGAGCATCCCGGTCATTCGTCCGACCGTGTCGTCCGCCCGGTTGGACCGGCTGCAGGCCGAACCGGAGCGCACTGAATGGTGGCTCGAGCGGCTCGCACGTTGCCACCGCCTTCTCGAGCGCGGAATCGCACTCTGATCCGGCGTCAGCTGTACAGGCGCTCCGTCACCTCGAGCCCGTAGATCGCCCGACCCGAGTTCCAGATCGCGGCACATGCCGCGCGGAGGAGGTCGAGCTCATCGCTTCCCTCAGTCACGATGCGGACGTCGTTTCCGTCGATCGTGACGGTCGCGTCGCGCACACTGACCGCGCCGTTCCGCGCCGTCTTGACCTCGGGATAGGGCTCGCTGAGTCCGCGCAGGTCACGCACGATGAACGTGGGCCGCGAGTCTGCGTCGGCTGCCAGCAGCTGCTTTCCGCCGTCGATCCCGGTGAGGACGAGAACGGAGGCGATACCCGCCCGGTTGGCACCGAGGATGTCCGTGTCGAGGCGATCACCGATGAAGAGCGGGCTCTGCGCCTGGAAGCGTGCGACCGCCTCGTCGAAGATCGCGCGCTCCGGCTTGCCTGCGACCAGCGGCAGCCGGCCGACCGCGGTGTGGACGGCCGACACCAGGGTCCCGTTTCCCGGCGCGATGCCTCGGGCGACGGGGATCGTCCAGTCTGTGTTGGTGGCGATCCAGGGGCGCTCGTCGTCTGTACGCCCCTGCAGAGCGAAGGCCGCCTCGGCGAGGTCTGCCCAGCCCACTTCGGGCGAGAAGCCCTGGATGACGGCCGCCGGCGATTCGTCGGCCGAGCGGGTGACCGTGAAGCCACCCTTCTCGACCTCGTCGACCAGTCCGTCTCCTCCGACCACCAGGATGCTGGAGCCGGCGGGGACGTGCTGCGCGAGCAGTCGCACCGCAGCCTGGGGAGACGTGACGACGTCGCTCGGCTCAACGTGGAGGCCGAGCTGGTTCAGGTGCTCGGCGACGGACGCATCCGTTCGCGAGGCGTTGTTCGTGATGTAACCGACTCGAGTGGTTTCAGCCACAGCGTTGAGGCTCTCGACGGCATGCGGGATGGCGTCAGGGCCTTTGTAGACGACGCCGTCCAGGTCGGCGAGGACGAGGTCGACGCCGTCGAGCGGCGCCCGGCCCTCACTGCTCCGTCGAAACAGGGCCATCGGTCGGCTCACTCTCCTCGTCCTCAGCGCTGTCGTCTTCCTTGGCGCTGTCGTCGGCCTCAGCGCTGTCGTCCTCGACGTCGTCGTCCTCGCTGAGGAGGGCTTCCACCTCGAGCTCGTCCTCGCTGAGGGGAGCCTCGTCGGAGATTTCCTCGGGGTCGAGGAGCACCTCCTCCTCGATGACGTCGATGGTCTCGAGCTCATCGGTCGCGTGTGCCTGGTCGAAGGCCTCTTCGGCCCGCTGCGCCAGTTCGCGCCACCGCGTTGCGTCGGCGTCGCGCCCGAGTTCCTCGAGCACTTCGGCATAGGCGTGGAAGAGGTCGGCGCTGTACGAGAATGCGCGGGTGGGGTCGAGCTGCGGAATCTCCAGCTCGGCCAACGCCGCTTCCGGCTGTTCGAGGTCGAGGCGAGCACCGGACATGGCGATCGCGAGCGACACCTGCACATCGGCTGGCAGGGTGGCCCGGTCGACGGAGCGTCCGAGTTCGAGAGCGCGGTCGGGACGATCGACCCCGCGCTCACTGTCCACCATCAGCGGCAGCTGGTCGTTGGATCCGGAGATGCGACGGTACGTGCGCAGCTCCCGCAGCGCGAGGGCGAAGTCGCCGATCGCGTACGCGGTGATCGCGAGTGTCTCGCGGACCACAGCCACGCGCCCGGCCCGACGTGCCGCCGAGAGAGCGTGCTGGTGAGCAAGCTCGGGGTCCGTCTCGATCAGACGACTCGCCATCACCAAGTGCTTGGCAACCCAATCGGCGTTGTCCTTGCTGAGCGTCTTCAGTTCGACGCGAGCTTCGCCGGGGAGATCCCGGGCTTGGATGTCCTCGGGGATAAGCGGGTCATCATGACGCGGGCGGACGGACTGGAGCTCTCGTGCGAGCTGCGCCTCCTCGTCCGTGCGCCAGCTCTCATCCCGGGCGTCCCGATCGCCTCGCGCCGGACGTCCGTCGCGGGTCCAGAGCCCGTCCTTCTGCGGAGGGCGCCCCTGGCGGTCGTTACGGAACCCGCCGGAACGCGGCGCATCGCCGGATCGGGTCGGTCGATCGTTGCTCCGGCCGCGATCTCCGCCGGCACGGTAGCGTTCGCCGCCGTCGCCGCGCGGCTTCCACTCGCGCGACTGCAGATCGTTGTCGCCGCGCGGCTTCCACTCGCGGGTGCGTCCATCGTTGTCACCACGCGGCTTCCACTCGCGGGCGCGTCCGTCATTGTCACCACGCGGCTTCCACTCGCGAGCGGGACGCCCGTCGTTGGATCGCGGCTTCCACTCCCGAGCAGGGCCCTCGTTGGATCGAGGCTTCCACTCGCGAGCGGGACGCCCGTCGTTGGATCGCGGCTGACGGTCGTCGCGGGAACGTCCGCGGTCCCGGTCGGATCCACCGCGCTCCGTGCGGTCGCCGCGGTACTGAGGTGCACCGCCGCGGTCGGAGCGAGAGCCGCCGGAACGACGCTCGTCGGAGCCGGACCCGCCGTCGCGGTTGTTACGCCAGTTGCCACCACCCGATACGGAACGGTCGCGGGATGCGCCGCCACCGGTGCGGGGTCGACCGCCGTTGTCCCCATCGTTCCGATTGGGGCGATACCCGTCTCCGCCGGTCCGCGAGCGACCAGTGTCCGCGCGATCGCCGCGGGGACGATCGCCGTCACCGCTGCGTGGCGGACGATATCCGTCACCTCTCCGCGGTGCGCGGCCGCCCTGGTCTCCGTCGCGGGAGGAGCGGTACCCGCCGTCGTCGCGCGGGCGCCGGCTCTGGCCCGAGCCGCCGCGATCCGGCCGGTACCCGGCGCCGTCGCGACTCGATCGGTCGGGCTGCTGGCGCCGCGGTCGCTCGTTCCGGGCGTTCTCGTCTGCCGGTGTGTCGCTCACGGCTTCTCCTGTCGAGTCGGCGGGTCGAGCCCAGCCTATGCTTCGTGCTGCTACTGACCCCGTTAACGCGAAATGGCCACCCATCACTGGGTGGCCATCTCACAAAGAAGTCCGGCGGTGTCCTACTCTCCCACAGGGTCCCCCCTGCAGTACCATCGGCGCAGAGAGTCTTAGCTTCCGGGTTCGGAATGTAACCGGGCGTTTCCCTCTCGCTATGGCCGCCGAAACACTATTGATGTATCAAAGTGAACGATCAAGCTTTAGCTTGAATCAGTTCTCGACCGTACATCGAGAACCACATAGTGGACGCGAACAATCTTGGCCCCTCATAGCTGCCTTACAACGTTTATGAGAGTGGTGATTATCAAGTTATCGGCTTATTAGTACCGGTCAGCTCCATGGGTCTTTAGTCCCCACTTCCACATCCGGCCTATCAACCCAGTAGTCTAGCTGGGAGCCTCTCGCCCGAAGGCATGGAAATCTCATCTTGAGGCCGGCTTCCCGCTTAGATGCTTTCAGCGGTTATCCATCCCGAACGTAGCTAACCAGCGGTGCTCTTGGCAGAACAACTGGCACACCAGAGGTTCGTCCAACCCGGTCCTCTCGTACTAGGGTCAGATCCTCTCAAATTTCCTACGCGCGCAGCGGATAGGGACCGAACTGTCTCACGACGTTCTAAACCCAGCTCGCGTACCGCTTTAATGGGCGAACAGCCCAACCCTTGGGACCTACTCCAGCCCCAGGATGCGACGAGCCGACATCGAGGTGCCAAACCATGCCGTCGATATGGACTCTTGGGCAAGATCAGCCTGTTATCCCCGAGGTACCTTTTATCCGTTGAGCGACAGCGCTTCCACAAGCCACTGCCGGATCACTAGTCCCGACTTTCGTCCCTGCTCGACTTGTCAGTCTCACAGTCAAGCTCCCTTGTGCACTTACACTCGACACCTGATTGCCAACCAGGTTGAGGGAACCTTTGGGCGCCTCCGTTACTTTTTGGGAGGCAACCGCCCCAGTTAAACTACCCACCAGGCACTGTCCCTGAACCGGATTACGGTTCTAAGTTAGATATCCAGAGTGACCAGAGTGGTATTTCAACATTGACTCCACCGACACTGGCGTGCCGGCTTCAAAGTCTCCCACCTATCCTACACAAGCCACACCGAACACCAATACCAAGCTGTAGTAAAGGTCACGGGGTCTTTCCGTCCTGCTGCGCGTAACGAGCATCTTTACTCGTAGTGCAATTTCGCCGAGTTCGCGGTTGAGACAGCTGGGAAGTCGTTACGCCATTCGTGCAGGTCGGAACTTACCCGACAAGGAATTTCGCTACCTTAGGATGGTTATAGTTACCACCGCCGTTTACTTGGGCTTAAATTCTGAGCTTCGCCGAAGCTAACCCTTCCTCTTAACCTTCCAGCACCGGGCAGGCGTCAGTCCGTATACATCGTCTTGCGACTTGGCACGGACCTGTGTTTTTAGTAAACAGTCGCTTCCCACTGGTCTCTGCGGCCTTCAAACGCTCCAGGAGTAAATCCCTTCACGCCTCAGGCCCCCCTTCTCCCGAAGTTACGGGGGCATTTTGCCGAGTTCCTTAACCACGATTCTCTCGATCTCCTTGGTATTCTCTACCTGACCACCTGAGTCGGTTTGGGGTACGGGCGGCTGGAACCTCGCGTCGATGCTTTTCTTGGCAGCATAGGATCACCCATTTCGTCAATGAAGACTACGCATCGTGCCTGGGCCTATATGAGAGACGGATTTGCCTATCCCTCGGCTTACACACTTACACCGGGACAACCATCGCCCGGCTGGGCTACCTTCCTGCGTCACACCTGTTAATACGCTAGCCGCACCAGCATGGGGTCGAGCGTTAGGCCCGGACCTTCACCCCGAAGGGATCCGTGTCCAGGATTAGGACTCTTAGCACCACTGGATTAGCTTGGGCGGTTCTTCGCCGGTACGGGAATATCAACCCGTTGTCCATCGACTACGCCTGTCGGCCTCGCCTTAGGTCCCGACTTACCCAGGGCGGATTAGCCTGGCCCTGGAACCCTTGGTCTTTCGGAGGACGGGTTTCTCACCCGTCTTTCGCTACTCATGCCTGCATTCTCACTCGTGTGGCGTCCACGGCTGGTTTACACCGCCGCTTCACTCGCCACACGACGCTCTCCTACCCATCAACACGGCTGGACCACGAAGGCCTACCAATAATGTCAATGCCACAACTTCGGTGGCGTGCTTGAGCCCCGTTACATTGTCGGCGCGGAATCACTTGACCAGTGAGCTATTACGCACTCTTTCAAGGGTGGCTGCTTCTAAGCCAACCTCCTGGTTGTCTGTGCAACTCCACATCCTTTCCCACTTAGCACGCGCTTAGGGACCTTAGTTGGTGGTCTGGGTTGTTTCCCTCTCGACGATGAAGCTTATCCCCCACCGTCTCACTGCTGCGCTCTCACTTACCGGCATTCGGAGTTTGGCTGACGTCAGTAACCTTTTGGGGCCCATCGGCCATCCAGTAGCTCTACCTCCGGCAAGAAACACGCAACGCTGCACCTAAATGCATTTCGGAGAGAACCAGCTATCACGAAGTTTGATTGGCCTTTCACCCCTATCCACAGCTCATCCCCTCAGTTTTCAACCTAAGTGGGTTCGGTCCTCCACGACGTCTTACCGTCGCTTCAACCTGGCCATGGATAGATCACTTCGCTTCGGGTCTAGGACATGCGACTGAATCGCCCTATTCAGACTCGCTTTCGCTACGGCTACCCCTCACGGGTTAACCTCGCCACATATCGCTAACTCGCAGGCTCATTCTTCAAAAGGCACGCTGTCACCCCTACAAGGAGGCTCCAACGGTTTGTAAGCAAACGGTTTCAGGTACTATTTCACTCCCCTCCCGGGGTACTTTTCACCTTTCCCTCACGGTACTTGTCCGCTATCGGTCATCTGGGAGTATTTAGGCTTATCAGGTGGTCCTGACAGATTCACACGGGATTTCTCGGGCCCCGTGCTACTTGGGATACTCTTCGCGCCATTGGACCATTTCGGCTACGGGGTTGGCACCCTCTATGACTGGCCTTTCAATACCATTCGCCTATGATCCTTTGTAACGCTTGCAGTTCGGCAGAAGCTGCTGAAAAGTCCCGCAACCCCGACCATGCAACGCCTGCCGGCTATCACACATGATCGGTTTAGCCTCTTCCGGGTTCGCTCGCCACTACTAACGGAATCGCTTTTGCTTTCTCTTCCTGTGGGTACTGAGATGTTTCACTTCCCCACGTTCCCTCTACCCGCCCTATATATTCAGGCGGGAGTCACTGGGTCACCCAAAGGGCCCAGCGGGGTTTCCCCATTCGGAAATCCTCGGATCAAAGTTCGCTTATCAACTCCCCGAGGCTTATCGCAGATTGCTACGTCCTTCTTCGGCTCCAGATGCCAAGGCATCCACCGTTTGCTCTTAGAAACTTGAAATCACATGAGTTTGAATCGATCGGCGTCTCATCTGCCGAAGCAGACTTTGACGCAGATTGACCAATGATCTAATCAGTACTCGAAAGTACTGTGATCATCTTTTGTGATCCGAACCCGAAGGTTCGAATCTAAGATGCTCGCGTCCACTGTGTAGTTCTCAAAGTACGGGCGGTACCTTCTCCGCCGGCCGAGTTATGACCGACAAGAAAAGGTCCAGAGGATTCGGTTCTCATCTTTTCCGATGAGGTCCGGTCCCTCAGGACCCAACAGCGTGCATGTGCAGGACTTCCTGGTCCGAACGGTTCCTATCCCGAAGGATGTACTGAGTTCGAGCCGATCGGCTCCGCACCAATGTCAATGTTCCACCCATGAGCTAACCGGCTGAGACGTTCGCTCAGATCCGGCGCCTGGACACCCGAGGGTGCCAGTTGCTCCTTAGAAAGGAGGTGATCCAGCCGCACCTTCCGGTACGGCTACCTTGTTACGACTTAGTCCTAATCACCGATCCCACCTTCGACGGCTCCCTCCACAAGGGTTGGGCCACCGGCTTCGGGTGTTACCGACTTTCATGACTTGACGGGCGGTGTGTACAAGGCCCGGGAACGTATTCACCGCAGCGTTGCTGATCTGCGATTACTAGCGACTCCGACTTCATGAGGTCGAGTTGCAGACCTCAATCCGAACTGAGACCGGCTTTTTGGGATTCGCTCCACCTTACGGTATTGCAGCCCTTTGTACCGGCCATTGTAGCATGCGTGAAGCCCAAGACATAAGGGGCATGATGATTTGACGTCATCCCCACCTTCCTCCGAGTTGACCCCGGCAGTCTCCTATGAGTTCCCACCATTACGTGCTGGCAACATAGAACGAGGGTTGCGCTCGTTGCGGGACTTAACCCAACATCTCACGACACGAGCTGACGACAACCATGCACCACCTGTTTACGAGTGTCCAAAGAGTTGACCATTTCTGGCCCGTTCTCGTATATGTCAAGCCTTGGTAAGGTTCTTCGCGTTGCATCGAATTAATCCGCATGCTCCGCCGCTTGTGCGGGCCCCCGTCAATTCCTTTGAGTTTTAGCCTTGCGGCCGTACTCCCCAGGCGGGGCGCTTAATGCGTTAGCTGCGACACGGAAACCGTGGAATGGTCCCCACATCTAGCGCCCAACGTTTACGGCGTGGACTACCAGGGTATCTAATCCTGTTCGCTCCCCACGCTTTCGCTCCTCAGCGTCAGTTACGGCCCAGAGAACTGCCTTCGCCATCGGTGTTCCTCCTGATATCTGCGCATTCCACCGCTACACCAGGAATTCCATTCTCCCCTACCGCACTCTAGTCTGCCCGTACCCACTGCAGGCCCGAGGTTGAGCCTCGGGTTTTCACAGCAGACGCGACAGACCGCCTACGAGCTCTTTACGCCCAATAATTCCGGACAACGCTCGCACCCTACGTATTACCGCGGCTGCTGGCACGTAGTTAGCCGGTGCTTTTTCTGCAGGTACCGTCACTTTCGCTTCTTCCCTACTAAAAGAGGTTTACAACCCGAAGGCCGTCATCCCTCACGCGGCGTTGCTGCATCAGGCTTGCGCCCATTGTGCAATATTCCCCACTGCTGCCTCCCGTAGGAGTCTGGGCCGTGTCTCAGTCCCAGTGTGGCCGGTCACCCTCTCAGGCCGGCTACCCGTCGTAGGCTTGGTGGGCCGTTACCTCACCAACTACCTGATAGGCCGCGAGTCCATCCTTGACCGAAGTTCTTTCCACGTACAGGAGATGCCTCCGTACGTCGTATCCGGTATTAGCTTCCGTTTCCGGAGGTTATCCCAGAGTCAAGGGCAGGTTACTCACGTGTTACTCACCCGTTCGCCACTAATTCCCCAGAGCAAGCTCCGGGTTCATCGTTCGACTTGCATGTGTTAAGCACGCCGCCAGCGTTCGTCCTGAGCCAGGATCAAACTCTCCGTAAAATGTTTAGCTCCACGATCGCAAGCGACCGGGAAACATAGTGCAGGCTTGGACAGGAAATAAGTCCGCGCACTGCGAGTTTGTCTTGACTAGTTTCGAATATCTACTGACATTCTGTTTCTAATCCAAAGGAATCTCGCATCGACCACTAGACTAGGTCTAGACAGTCAATGCCGAGGTTGTTTGGCATTTGACATTGTGCACGCTGTTGAGTTCTCAAGGATCGGACGCTCTCGCCTTCCAGCCTGTCGGCTTTCTCTGCGAGGCAACTTCTCTACCTTACCACTCTCAGTCAGTTTGTCAAGTCGGCGTTTCGTGTTCCTCGTTGGCCCGATATGTGGTGGGCACAACCGATCACACGATCCGAACCGGTTAGACCTGCTCAGTGAGTGGGTGTTAATCCTAAGCGCAGCAACCGAACTAATTCAAGTTCAGGTTTGCCGCTAGGCTAAGGATTTGGTCCCGCTTGAGGCCGGGGAGGTCTTCCGCTCTCCCGCACCTTTGGGGTGACAAGTAAGTACTTTACGCAGGCCTCCGTGGACGTGCAAATTCCGCCCGCAGCCCGGGCGTGTCGCGCTTGACATCCCCGGAATTCCGCGGATCTGCCCGGCGGCGTCTCTGTCGAGGCCCGAAACGGGAGAACCCCCTCGAAGTCGAAGCTCCGAGGGGGTTCTGTCCGGGCGGCGGGATCTTCGGGCTCACAGTCCCGAGTACGCGTGCAGTCCGTGGAAGAACACGTTCACGATCCCGAAGTTGAAGAGCACGGCCGCGAAGCCGATGATCGCAAGCCACGCGGACCGCGACCCGCGCCATCCTCGGGTAGCGCGCGCGTGGATGTAGCCGGCGTAGATCACCCAGATGATGAACGTCCAGACTTCCTTGGTGTCCCAACCCCAGTACCGACCCCACGCCTTCTCGGCCCAGATGGCACCGGCGATGAGTGTGAAGGTCCAGGCGATGAAGCCGACGATGTTGATCCGGTAGGCCAGGTTCTCGAGAGCCACCGAACTCGGCAAGGTGGCCAGGAAGCGGAACTGCTGCGGCCGCGACTCGGCGACTTGCCGTTCGCGGCGGTACTGCAACAACTGCAACCCCGACAGCGCGAACCCGAGCGCGAAGAACGCGGTGCCCAAGACGGCCACGATGATGTGGATGACGAGCCAGTACGACTGGAGCGCCGGCTGCAACGGGACCACCGGCACGTAGTACCGCAACAGCGCGATCCCCTGCAGCACCAGCACCAACCCGAGCACGAACGTCCCGACGTACTTGATCTGCCATTTGAGGTTGGCCACAAGGAACACTCCGATGATGACGAGCGTGCCCGTCATCGAGAACTCCCACATGTTGGCCCACGGCACGCGAGCAGCCGCGATGCCCCTCAGCACGACCGCGACCAGATGGAACGCGAAACCGATGATCGTCAGGGCGAACGCCCACCGCATCGAGACGGAGTTCGCCGACCCGTTCACCAGGTCGTCCTCGACTCGGCTGCTGATGCGAGACGACAGACGGCCGAGCGCTGAGGACGGCTCCGGCGGCGCGTCGCTCGCGACCCCGCCGATCACGGTCGTCGTGGATGCCCCCACCGGTGCGGCGACCTCAGCTCGGCGCGCTACCGCGCTCGGAACAACGGCGGCTTCGACGGCGGTCGCTCGCGCCCCCCGACGCGCGAGGTCGAGCGCGAAGGCGATGAACGCCGCCGCGTAGAGTCCCATCGCCGCATACAAGAACACGGTCGACAGCTGAGCGAGTGTCTCGGTCACAATGCAAGCCTAAGTCTTTGGGGAGCCGGCCAGGGCTCGGGAATGCTGATCGGCGACCGCGGTCACGGCTGCCAGGAGGTTGGGGTCCTCGCCACGGGCGAGCCCGGCGTACTCGAGCGTCAGAGAACCGTCCGGGTTCTCCACCGCCTTCACCCAGAGCCGGCGCCGGGGCACGAACAGCGACGTGAGCAGCCCGGCGAGGATCAGGATCGCGAACACCAGCACCCAGATCTGGGCCGGATCGTGGTGCACCTCCAGGGTCGCGAACCGCTTGACGCCGTCGAGGGAGATCGTGCCGAGCCCGTTCGGCAGCTCCACCGTCTGCCCCGGCTTCAGCTGCAGCGCCTTCGTCTTGGTCGGCGGCCCGGCCAGCTGCTCGAGGGTGTCGGTATTGAGGCTGTAGACGGACTGCGGGACGCCGTCATCGACGCCGAGATCGCCCGCGTAGACGTTGAGGCTCAAGACGGGATCGTTCAGTCCGGGGAACTTCGACGCCAACGCGCCTCCCCCGGTCGAGCTCTCGGTGACGGTCGGATAGAAGAACCCGATCATCCCGACCTGCTGCTTCAATCCGTCCGGCACCTTCACGAAACCGAGGGACGTCAGGTTGGGGTCCGCCTGCGGGATGAACGGGACCGAGTCGTTGAACACCACCTTGCCCGCCGGGTCCTTCACCGTGATGGTCGGTGCGTAGCCGTTGCCCAGGAGGTACACGTTCGTCCCGCCGATCGCGAGCGGGTCGTTCACCTTGATCGTGGTGTCGGAGGACGCATCCCCCGGTCCCGTCGTCTTCACATGCGCGGTGTAGTCGAGCGGCGTGCCGATCGCATCCCGGTTCTTGGTCTCGTACGCCACATCCAGCTTGTCGACGGCGATCGAGAACGGGACCAGCGACGCGTCGTTGAAGAACCGGCCCGGGTTGAACGAGTTGTACGACGGCAGGCTGTTCACGAAGCTCTGTCCCTCGACCACGATCTTCTGGCCGGTGTAGCCGAAGCCGCCGCCCACGCCGATCGCCAGCAGAACACCGAGCAGGGCGATGTGGAAGACCAGGTTGCCGGTTTCGCGCAGATAGCCGCGCTCCGCCGAGACCGACGTCGACCGCGCATCCTGATACAGGGCGACCCGATAGCGATTCGCCTTCAGCACATCACGGGCGGTGAGGATCGGATCCGGCGCGTCCGGCCGGAGCGCCGCGGGCAGGATGCGCGCTTGGAAGCCCGACATGCGCGTCAGGCGCACCGGCGTCCGCGGCGGCTTCGCGCGCATCGCCTCGAAGTGGTGGCGCGTGCGCGGGATGATGCAGCCGATCAGGGAGGCGAACAGCAGCAGGTAGATCGCCGAGAACCACACGGACGTGTAGACGTCGAAGAACTGCAGCTTGTCGAGCACGGGAGCGAGAGACGGGTTCTCGCTGAAGTACTTGGTGACGCCGTTGGGGTCGGAGCTCCGCTGCGGGACGAGAGACCCGGGCACGGCCGCGATCGCCAGCAGGAGCAGCAGGAACAGCGCCGTGCGCATGCTCGTGAGCTGCCGCCAGAACCAGCGGATCCACCCGAGCGGTCCCAGCTTCGGCTGGACGACCTCCGGGTCCTCCCGCTGGGGAGGCGCGTCGATGTGATCAGAGGGCCGGCTCAAAACCTTGGATCACCGCCAAGAACTGGGACATGAGCTCGCTCCACAGACCCGTGACCATCAGAACCCCGATGGCCACGAGCAGGACGCCGCCGATGATGTTGATGACACGGATGTGCCGCTTGACGAACGCGACGGATCCCGCCACCCAGTCGAAGCCGAGGGCCACGAGGAGGAACGGGATGCCGAGGCCGATGCAGTAGAACAGCCCGAGCAGCGCGCCGCGCCACGGCGAACCGCTTCCGACGCTCAATGCGCTGATGGCGGCGAGCGTCGGTCCGATGCACGGCGTCCATCCCAGACCGAAGACGATTCCGAGAAGCGGAGCGCCGATCAGCCCGGTCGCCGGGCGCCACGACGGCTTGATGGTCCGCTGCAGGAAGGAGAACTGGCCGATGAACACCAGCCCCATGACGATGACGAGAGCTCCGAGCACGCGGACGACGACATCCTGCCAGCGCACGAGCCAGTAGCCGAGCGCACCGAATGCCGCTCCATAGGCGACGAACACGATGGCGAACCCCAGGACGAACAGCGCAACACCGGTGAGCACTCGCGAGCGGTCGCGCTTCGCTCCTGGATCGCTCATCCCGCCGACATAGGCCAGATATCCCGGAACCAGCGGGAGGACGCACGGGGACGCGAACGAGACCAGCCCCGCGAGGAGGGCGATCGGCAGCGCCAGCAGAAGCTGACCGCTGAAGACGATCTGACCGACGTCGCCCACGTCAGTTCTCGGCCACTGCGTCGGAGATGAGCGAGTCGAGGATGCTCTTGCCGGGGATCGCACCGAGGATGCGCGCGGCGACGCGTCCCTTCTTGTCGACGACGAGCGTCGTCGGGGTGGCCTTCGGCGGGACGGTCCTGCTGAACGCGAGGAGGACGGAGCCGGTGTCGCGGTCGAGCACGGACGGGTACGTGACGCCCTTCTCCTTCTCGAAGCTCTCCGCGGTCTGCGCCGAGTCGTACAGGTTGACGCCGAGGAAGCCGACGCCCTGCGCCTTGTACTTGTTGCTCAGCGATTCGAGATCGGGGGCCTCGACCCGGCACGGCGGGCAGCCGGCGTACCAGAAGTTCACGACGAGGACCTTGCCTGCGTAGTCGGCCGAGGACACCGTGCTGCCGTCCTGCAGTTTGCCCGTGAAGGAGACCGCGTCACCGCGGTTGCCTGCCGCGAACTCGCTGACCGTGCCATCTCCCGCGATGTAGTTCTGGCCGTTGCCGGAGCGGTACTGGTTCGCGAGGCTGTCGTTGGCCGTACAGCCGGATAGTGCGAGCGCGGTCGCCGCAGCGAGGGCGGCGGCGGGCAGCAGGATGCGCGAGCGGAGACGGGACACGGTGCTCACACCGCCCCCACATCGGTGGCGGCGGCCTGGAGGCTTGCGGCGGGTTCGACGTAGCCGACCTCGACGAGACGCTGCGCTTCGGGGGTGCGGCCCGGGTGGATGGGGTGTGCGGGCTGCTCGGTCGTGGACTCCGCGCCGACTTCGGGCGTCGGGGTTGCGATCGGCGGCTCGGCGGTCACGCGCTCGAACGTCGTGATGCTCGACAAGGCGCAGCGGCGCTTGCGTGGGTCGTGGGGGTAGCGCTCGCCGGTGACGGAGAGGTGAGCGACCCAGATCGGCAGCTGGTGGCTGACCAGGACGACATCACCCGACTCGACGGAGTCGAAAGCGTCGTGGATGGCGGCGAGCATCCGGCGCTCGATGCTCGTGTAGGCCTCGCCCCAGCTCGGGCGAAGCGGGTTCACGAGATACGGCCAGTACTTAGGGTTGCGGACGGCGCGCTTCATGCGCGTTCCCTCGAAGCGGTTGGTCGGCTCGATGATCCGCTCATCGATGATCGGATCGAGGCCGAAGGCTGCAGCCACCGGAGCCGCGGACTCCCGGGTGCGCTGGAGCGGTGAGACGCGGAGTGCGCTGATCGGACGGGACCGCTCGCGCAGGTCGTCCGCCGCGGCCTGGGCCATGCGGTGACCGAGTTTGGAGAGGCCGAATCCCGGCAGCCTGCCGTACAGGATGCCGTCGGGATTGAACACCTCGCCATGACGGACGAGGTGAACCTGGCTCGCTACCACCGCTCCAGTCTACGGAGGGGGTTCCCTTGAATTCACTGAGCGCCCGCGGGGCTCGCGTGACAGGAACCGTCCACAGGCTGAGAGGACTCGCACTTCTCCACAGATTCCCGGCGTCGCGTCCGGTTCGCGGGCCGTCTTCGTAGCGTCGACTCATGGCCGACGAAGAAGAGGAAGTGGCTCTTGCGAACATCCCGAACCACGACCGCCCCCGTGAGCGGATGCGGCGACTGGGCGTCGGGTCCCTCACCGACGACGAGGTACTCGCCCTGGTGCTGGGGTCCGGGCAGACCGGACGCAGCGTTCTCGCGCTTGCGCGATCCGTGCTCCGCAGGACAGGGGGATTCGCGGGGCTGGCGACGATGGATTTCGCGCGGCTCGAGCAATTACCGGGCGTCGGCCCCGCCACAGCCGGGCGGCTGGTGGCGATCATCGAGATCTGGCGTCGGGCCGGTGCGTCATCGGCCTGGACCCGACTCACCGACCACAAGGCGGTCGCCGATGTGGTCCGTCCGGAGCTTCTGCATCGCGACTCGGAGCGCTTCGTGGTGGTCGTCGCCGACCGCGCCTCGCGTCCGCTCGAACTGGTGCTCCTGCACGACGGCGGCGTGGATGAGACCAGTGTTCAACCGGCGGACGTGCTTCAGGCGGTCCTCACGCGCGGCGGCCGATCGTTCGCGGTCGCACACAACCATCCGTCCGGCGTGCTCGACGCCTCCGTCGCAGACCTCATGCTCACCCGGCGACTTGACCAATCCGCCGCGACGCTCGGCCTTCGTTTCCTGGGCCACGTCCTGGTGGCGGGCGACAGCTGGACGGCTCTGCCCACCGCCGGCTCCGGCGCTACGGCGTCAGGCGGGTCGGCCCGCGGAAGAGATAGGTCGTCTCGCGCAGGTTCGAGAGGTGCAGCATGAGCATCAGCACGCGCGCCAGGCCCATCCCGAAACCGCCGTGCGGCGGGATGCCGTACCGGAAGAACGCCAGGACGTCCTCGAGCTCCTCGACCGAGAGGCCCTTCTCGACGGCCTGCTTCTCGAGGATGTCGACGCGGTGCTCTCGCTGAGCCCCCGTCGAGATCTCGACGCCGTTGAAGATCAGGTCGTAGCTGCGCGTGATCGACGGGTCCTCGGGATGACGCATGTGATAGTACGGGCGGATGCTTGCCGCGTAGTCCGTCAGGAAGACGAACTCGTGCCCATACGTCTCCTTGACGTACGCGGAGATCTGACGCTCGCCCTCGGGGTCCATGTCGTCGTCCTCGCGCTGCACCTCGTAGCCGCGCTCGGCAACGATGCGCTTCGCCTCGGCCAGCGGGATGCGCGGGAACGGGGTCGACGGCACGGTGACCTCGACGCCGAAGAGACGCTCGATCTCCTCGCCGTGCTTCTCCTTGACCGCGGTGAAACCGGCGACCAAGAGGTCCTCGTGCACCTTCATGACGTCTTCGTGGCTGTCGATCCAGCTGATCTCCGTGTCGACACTCGTGAACTCGGTGGCATGCCGGCTGGTGAAGCTGGGGTCAGCGCGGAACGCCGGGCCGATCTCGAAGACGCGGCCGAATCCGGCCGCCTGTGCCATCTGCTTGAAGATCTGAGGGCTCTGCGCCAGGTAGGCCGTGGTCTCGAAGTAGGGCAGCTCGAACAGCTCGGCGCGCGACTCGGAAGCCGAGGCCATCAGTTTGGGCGTGTGGATCTCGACGAATCCGTTCTCCACCCAGTACTGGCGGAGTGCGTGCTCGAACGTGGTCTGCACGCGGAAGATGAGGTTGTGGCGCGGGTCGCGCAGGTCGAGGAAGCGCCAGTCCATGCGCTTGTCGATGCCACTATCGGCGGCGATCGGCGTCTCCGGGATGGCGGCCGTCTCCACCTCGAGGGAGGTCAGCCTGATCTCGATGCCCCCGAGTTTGACGCGCTCGTCGTGCTTCAGCTCCCCGATGGCTCGAACGAAGCTGCCCTGCGAGAGGCCGGAGATGGTGGTGGCAGGCTCGTCCGCGATTACCGCGCCGTCGTCGCCGACAGTGCGCGGGTTGACCAGCTGGACGGCTCCCGACTCGTCGCGCAGAACGACGAACTGCACCTTCTTCTGGTCGCGGACGGTCTCGACCCATCCGGCGACGCTCACGGGGCCGTCGGGAAGAGCGGCCAGGTCCTTGATCAAAACGCGTGCAGTCACGAGCCCCAAGCCTACCGGTGCGCCCGTCGTGCGCGGTGTGACAATGGGAGGACAAGGCACGAAGGAGTAGCCCATGAGTACCGACGACGTCGTCATCCTGTCCGCCGCCCGCACCCCGCTGGGGAAGATCAAGGGGGCGCTCGCCTCGCTGACCGCGGTGCAGCTGGGAACGATCGCCGTGAAGCAAGCCCTCGAGCGGTCGGGGATCGGAGCCGAGGCCGTCGACACGGTGCTCTTCGGCCAGGTTCTGCAGGCCGGTGCCGGACAGAACCCCGCCCGGCAGACGGCAATCGGTGCGGGGATCGGTTGGGAGGTGCCGGCTACGACGATCAACAAGGTGTGCCTGTCGGGCCTCGCGGCCGTGATCGACGCCGCACGACTGATCCGCACCGGGGAGGCGACGGTGGTCGTGGCCGGAGGGCAGGAGTCGATGACGAACGCGCCTCACATCCTGCCCGGCTCGCGGCTCGGCTGGAACTACGGGTCCATTCAGGCGCTCGACTCGGCTGCGCACGACGGGCTCACGGATGCCTTCGACGGTATCTCGATGGGCGCCTCGACAGAGAGCTACACGGAGAAGCTCGGGCTGACGAGGGAGGCGCAGGACGACTTCGCAGCACGATCGCATCAACGCGCGGGAGCGGCAGCCGACGCCGGAGTCTTCGACGACGAGATCGCGCCCGTCACCATCCCGCAGCGCAAAGGCGAGCCGCTCGTCGTGCGGACCGACGAGGGCGTTCGACCCGACTCGACGGCCGAGACGCTCTCGCGGCTGCGACCGAGCTTCGCCGAGGGTGGGACTCTCACCGCCGGCAATTCCTCTCCCCTCAGCGACGGGGCCGCGGCACTGGTGTTGACGAGCCGCGAGAACGCCGAGCGCCTCGGACTGCCGTGGCTGGCTCTCGTGGGAGCGAGCGGGCAGGTCGCCGGACCGGACAACTCGCTGCACTCGCAGCCGTCCCGCGCGATCGATGCAGCCCTCAAGCGGGCGAACTGGGACGTGTCGGAGCTAGACCTGGTCGAGATCAACGAGGCGTTCGCGGCCGTGGCACTGCAGTCGATGTCCGACCTGGGGCTCGATCCGGAGCGTGTGAACCTGCACGGCGGCGCGATCGCGCTCGGACACCCGATCGGCGCGTCGGGCGCCCGGCTCGCCGGTCACGCTGCGCACGAGTTGGCTCGACGTGGTTCCGGGCGAGCAGCGGTCGCGCTGTGCGGCGGTGGTGGGCAGGGAGACGCGCTGCTGCTCTATCGCTGATCGAATGCTGGCGAGGGCTTTGTGCACCCGGAGCGCCGGCCCGAAGGTCAGCGCTCCAGGTGACGCTCCGCCGGGCCGGTGTACTGCGACAACGGACGGATCAACGAGTTGGCGGCGTACTGCTCGAAGATGTGCGCCGTCCAGCCGGTGACGCGGGCCGCTGCGAAAAGCGGCGTGAACGTCTCGGTGTCGAAGCCCATCAGGTTGTAAGCCGGACCGGACGGGTAGTCCAGATTCGGCTTGATGTTCTTGCGCTCGCCCATCGCGCTCTCCAGAGCGTCGTACAGGTCGAGGAGGTCGCGGCGGTCGTAGTGCTCCGCGAGGACCACCAGCGACGCGCGCATCGTGGGGACGCGGGAGTCGCCGTTCTTGTACACGCGGTGGCCGAAGCCCATGATCTTGCGCTTCTCGGCCAGAGCCGCGTCGAGCCACGCCCCTGCGCGATCGGCGCTCTGGATCTCGTCGAAGGCGTGCATGACGGCCTCGTTCGCTCCGCCGTGGAGCGGGCCCTTCAACGCCCCGATTGCACCGGTCACCGCCGAGTAGACATCCGACAGCGTGGAGGCGATCACCCGAGCGGTGAACGTGGACGCGTTGAACGAGTGCTCCGCATACAGGATGAGAGAGACGCGGAACGCGTCCACGACCACGTCGTCCGGCACCTCGCCGAACGTCATCCAGAGGAAGTTGCGCGAGTAATCGAGGTCGTCGCGCGGCTCCACCACATCGAGACCACGGCGGCGGCGCTGGATGTACGCCACGATCGCGGGCAGCTGCGCGAAGAGGTAGATGGCACGGCCCTCGTTGAGCTCCGGGTCGAGAATGCTGTCGGGCTGCTGCAGCGTGGCGTCGAGGCCGCCCAGCTGGCTGACCGCGGTTCGCAGGGCGTCCATCGGGTGGGCCGACACCGGGATGTCATCCAGCGCGCGGCGCGTGCGGTCGTCCAGGCGACGCAGCGACCGTTCCAGAGACTCGAAGGCGACCAGCTCGTCGGCCGTCGGCAGTTCGCCGTGCCACAGCAGGTAGGCCACCTCTTCGAACGAGCAGTGCTCTGCCAGCTCCTGGACCGGGTAGCCGCGATACAACAGCGAGTTCGTCTGCGGGTTCACCGAGGAGATGGTCGTCGTGTCCACGACGACGCCGGCGAGGCCCTTGTGGATCTCGGGGTCGGTCATGTGAGCTCCTTCGCTGCTGACGGAATGGCCGCCGGTGGGCGGCATCGAGAGAGGGCGCTACTTCCGCACGTCGAAGTTGTACACCGACGTGTCGAAGGCGTTGTAGCCCTCGTAGTCAATCAGGTCGTACAGATCGGCGCGATGCTGCATGTCGTCCAGCATCGGCTTCAACGTCCCCTCGCCGACCAACTGGTCGAGGCCGCGCTCGGCGGCGCCCATCGCCAGGCGCAGAAGGGACACCGGCCAGATGACGATGTTCACGCCGACGTCACGCAGCTGGTCGACGGTGAACAGGTCACTCTTTCCGAACTCGGTCATGTTCGCCAGCACCGGCACGTCCACGGCGGCGCGGATGGCCTCAAACTCGGAAAGATCAGCCATCGCCTCGGGGAACAGAGCGTCGGCGCCGGCATCGACCAACGCCTTCGCGCGGTCGATCGCCGCGGCAAGGCCCTCGACCGCACGAATGTCCGTCCGCGCCATGATGAGGAGGTTGCCATCGCGGCGAGCATCCACGGCAGCCCGGATGCGCTTCAGAGCGGTGTCCTCATCCACCACCTGCTTGCCGTCGAGGTGACCGCACCGCTTGGGGTTGACCTGGTCCTCGATGTGCAGGCCGGCGACGCCGGCATCCTCCAATGCCTGGACCGTGCGCGCGACATTCATCGGCTCGCCGAAGCCGGTGTCCGCGTCGACGAGCGCAGGCAGGTCCGTCATGCGCGTGATCTGCGCAGATCGGCCGGCGACCTCTGTCTGCGTGGTCAGGCCGATATCCGGCAGGCCGAGGTCTGCGGAGAGAACGGCGCCCGAGATGTACACGCCCTCGAATCCCTTGCGCTCGATCAGGCGCGCGCTCAGCGGATTGAACGCCCCGGGCATGCGGATCAGCTCACCCGACGCCAGCCGGGCTCGGAAGGCTGCGCGCTTCTCGTGCGCGGGAACGGACGAATACAGCATCTAGAAGAGTCCCTTCGGCGAGGGGGTCGCGGCCAGGAGTCCGGGACGCGCAGTGATGGTGAGGCCGGCGAGCTCGGAGGCGCTCAGTTCGGGCAGACGTTCGGCCAGCGCAAGGAATCGCTGGATCTCGTCCTGCTCGAGAACGTCGGCCGCGAGGGTACGGAACTTCGCGACGTAGTCCTCTCGGACGAAGGGCCGAGCACCCAGCGGGTGGGCATCGGCCACGGCGATTTCGTCCTCGATGACACGGCCGTCGGCCAGACGGATCACCACGCGACCGCCGAACGCCTTCTCCGCGGGGTCGGTCGAGTGGTAGCGGCGGGTCCACTCGGGATCCTCCGATGTCGTCACCTTCCCCCACAGCTCGACGGTCTCCGGCCGAGCGGCACGCGACGGCAGGTACGACTCCACGTGGTGCCAGCCGCCGTCTTGAAGAGCGACCGTGAAGATGTACGGGATGCTGTGGTCGAGCGTCTCGCGCGACGCCGTCGGATCGTACTTCTGCGGATCGTTCGCGCCCGACCCGATCACGTAATGCGTGTGATGCGACGTATGGATGACGATGCTCTCAACACGAGACGGATCAGCCGCCTCCGGGTGCTCGCGGTGCAGCTTCCTGGCGAGGTCGATCCAGGCCTGGGCCTGGTACTCGGCGGAATGCTCCTTCGTGTACGAGTCGAGGATCGCGCGCTTCGACTCGCCCGCGTCGGGCAGGGGAACGTCGTACGACGCGTCCGGGCCGTCGAGCAGCCAGGCGATCACGCCATCCTCACCCTCGTAGATCGGGGTCGGGCTGGTCTCGCCGCGCAGCGCCCTGTCGATCGCCTCGACCGCCATCTTGCCGGCGAACGCGGGAGCATGGGCCTTCCAGCTCGAGATCTCGCCCTTGCGCGACTGACGCGTCGCCGTGGTCGTGTGCAGTGCCTGGCCGATCGCCTGATAGATCGTCTCGGCCGGCAGCCGGAGAAGAGTGCCGATGCCCGCCGCGGCGGACGGTCCGAGGTGGGCGACGTGATCGATCTTGTGCCGGTGCAGGCTGATCGCTCGCGCGAGGTCGATCTGGATCTCGTAGCCCGTCGCGATGCCGCGGACGAGGTCGCGACCGGTCAACCCGTAAGCGCGCGCCGCGTGCTGCGCGACCGCGGTGATCGGAGGGATGTTGTCGCCGGGATGCGAATACTCGGCCGCGAGGAACGTGTCGTGGTAGTCCAGCTCGCGGACCGCGACTCCGTTGGCCCACGCCGCCCACTCCGGCGAAACGCGGACCGCCTGCTGCTCGCCGAAGACGGTGGAGCCGTCCTGCGGGTGCTCCACAGAATCGGTGAGTTCCTCCAGCTGGCGGGACGGGATCGGGTGCGCGAGAGCCTGCGACCGCGCCGAGACCACCGGTCGTCGGGTCAAGGACGCCGCGGCGACAGCTGCGTTGTCGATCACCCGGTTGATCACCATCTCGGTGACGTCCGCGTCCACCTCCACCGGGTCGGTCGCGACCTGCGCGATCTTCCATGCGAGCTGGTCCTGACGGGCGAGGTTCTCCTCGCTGCTGTGCACACGAACGTTGTGGAGCTTCACGTAACGAACCTACCTCCCCTACGCTCGGCTCATGGTTCCCGGCCCGTCGCTGCTCGCGTTCGCCCTCGCGTCGATCGCGCTGATCGTCATCCCCGGGCCGAGCGTGCTGTTCGTGATCGGGCGCTCCCTGGCCCTCGGCAGGCTGGGCGGTCTGCTCAGCGTCCTGGGGAACGCTCTGGGAATGCTCCCGCTGGTGATCGCCGTCGCCCTGGGGATCGGCGCGGTCGTCGCGCAGTCGCTCGTGCTGTTCACGATCATCAAGTTCGCGGGTGCCGCCTACCTCGTCTACCTGGGCATCCAGGCGATCCGCCACCGGCGGCACACCGCTGTGACCCACGAGGCCGCTCCGCCCCGGCGGTCCTGGCTGCGCATCCTCGGCGAAGGATTCGTCGTCGGGCTCACGAACCCGAAGTCGCTCGTCTTCTTCGTCGCCGTGCTCCCGCAGTTCGTCGACTACCACGCGGGCGCGATCCCCCTCCAGCTGTTCGAGCTCGGGGTGATCTTCCTCGTGCTCGCGCTGATGTTCGACAGCGTGTGGGCGCTCGCCGCCGGCACCGCCCGGCAGTGGTTCGGTCGCTCACCCAAGCGCGTGGAACGACTCGGCGCGACCGGAGGCGTCCTCATGATCGGGCTCGGCGGTGTGCTCGCCTTCACCGGCGTGAAGCACTGACACCGCGGAGGGGCACTGGCACCGCAGAGCCGGCGCCGGCTCGACCGCTGGCGCCGGCGCGACCGGGGCTCCGATCAGATGTCGCCCGCGGTGGCGATGGGCGCGATCACCGCCCGAGCGAGCGTGTGGAAGTGGGCGTTGAAGCCGAGGACGGCCGGAGTCGACTCCGGGTCCAGATCCAGGTGCTCGACGTCCAAGGCGTGGACCACGATGTCGTAGCGGTGGGTTCCCGTCCCGGGAGGAGGTCCGGCGCCCGTGAAGCTCTTCGACCGCATCTCGTTCGAGAGCATCGACGCGCCCGTGGGCAGGTTCGCCCCGCCCTCTGCGCCGGCTCCGGTGGGCAACTCGGTGACGGACCCTGGGATGTTGAAGACGGCCCAGTGCCAGAAGCCCGAACCCGTGGGGGCATCCGGGTCGTGAATGGTCACCGCGAAACTCTTGGTCTCCGCGGGGAAGCCGCTCCACGAGAGCTGAGGCGAGATGTCGTCGCCGCCACCTCCCGCACCCCACTGGGCGCGGGACAGGGGACGCCCATCGGCGACATCGTCACTGGTCACGGTGAAAAGGGGGACAGCGCCGAAGCGCTCCAGAGGATCGTTGGCCATATCGCCACGCTACGCCCGCGCGGCGGGTTCCGTCTCGGCGGGAGACGGATGCCTGCGGAAGCGTCGGGGCAGACCGGTCAGGCCCCACAGCGTCACCCTCATCATCGCCTCCACCACGATCCCGCCGCCCATCTTCGACGCGCCGCGTTCCCGCTCCACGAAGGTGATGGGCACCTCGACGATCCGCAGGCCCGCGTCGTAGGCGCGGCGCGTCATGTCGATCTGGAAGCAGTAGCCCTGGCTCTCCGTCCGTTCGAAGTGCAGTCGCCGCAACGCGTCCGCCGTAAACGCACGGTAGCCGCCGGTGACATCCCGAATCGGTAGCCCGAGAGCCAGGCGGGAGTACGTGCTCCCGCCGCGAGAGATCAGCCGGCGACGGGCAGGCCAGTTCACCACGCCGCCGCCGTCGACCCAGCGCGAGCCCAAGACGACGTCGGCGCCTTCCGGCAGCTCCGGTGAGCGGACGGCCTCCAGAAGTCGCGGGAGCTGCTCCGGCTGGTGCGAGCCGTCGGCATCCATCTCCACCACGACTTCGTAGCCGGCGTCGAGTGCCCACTGCATCCCCGCCCGGTAGGCGGCCCCCAGGCCATCCTTCCCGGTGCGGTGCAGGACGTGCACGCTGGCGTCGGTCGCGGCGAGCGCGTCCGCCAGCTCGCCCGTGCCGTCCGGGGAGTTGTCGTCGACGACGAGCACGTCGGCGTCCGGCGCGGACGCGCGCACCCGTCCGACGATCGAGCCGACGTTCTCTCGCTCGTCATAGGTCGGGATGATGACCAGGGTTCGCAACAACCCGCCTTTCTGTCAGGGGCACGCCCCGGAGGAACGCATTCGACCCTGTCCTACCAGTCTGAACGGCAGGCGAACGAGACTGCGGGCGTTCACAGCCTCCACGATCCTACGATCCGGTCCACCCCGGAACCGCTCGCCTACGATGAGGCGGTGGCCGTACCCAAGATCCTCCTCTTCTACGTCTTCGCGCCGCTCGCCGACCCCGATGCCGTCCGGCTCTGGCAGCGCGAACTGTGCGAACGTCTCGGACTGCGTGGCCGCATCCTGCTGTCGCCGCACGGGATCAACGGGACACTGGGCGGCGAGCTCGACGCTCTCAAGCGCTACCTCCGCGTCACCAAGGAGTACGAGCCGTTCCGACGCATCGACGCCAAATGGAGCGAGGGATCCGGCCTTGATGCGGACGGCGCGAGCGTCGACTTCCCGCGGCTCTCCGTGAAGGTGCGCGACGAGATCGTCTCCTTCGGGGCTCCCGACGAGTTGGCGGTCGACGAGAACGGCGTGCTGGGCGGCGGCGAGCGCCTGAGCCCCGACCAACTGCACGCGCTCGCCGCAGAACGCGACGACCTCGTCTTCTTCGACGGACGGAACCGCTTCGAAGCCGGGATCGGCCGCTTCAGGGACGCCGTCGTGCCCGATGTCGCGAACACCCGCGAGTTCGTCGCGACGCTCGAGAGCGGGGCCTACGACCACCTCAAGGACAAGCCGGTCGTCACCTACTGCACCGGTGGCATCCGCTGCGAGGTGCTCTCGTCGCTGATGCGCTCGCGCGGCTTCCAGGAGGTCTACCAGCTGGAGGGCGGGATCGCTCGCTACGGCGAGACCTACGGCGACGATGGCCTCTGGGAGGGTGCCCTCTACGTCTTCGACGGGCGCGGCTCGCTCACCTTCAGCGACCACGCCGCCGTCCTCGGGCGGTGCGTCACCTGCGGCGAGGCGACGAGCCGGATGCGGAACTGCTCCGACCCGGCCTGTCGCGAGCAGCTCGTGGTCTGCGACGGTTGCGGGATCGCGAGCTGCGAGGCTCACGCCACCTAGCCGACGGCGAAACCGTCCACATCGCCGAGGGCGAACGCGTTATCCACCGACTGGCGGGAAACCTTGGCGGCCTCTCCGTGTTGCCGCCATCATGAACAGCATGGATCCGGTCTCCACCATCGTCTGGATCGTGTCGTTCGTCGTCGTCACGGTCACGGTCACCGGCCTGTCCCGACGGGTCGGCTGGTCGGCCCCTGTCGTGCTCGTCTTCGTCGGAGCGGCTGCGTCCTTCGTACCGGGCGTGCCGGAAGTGACGCTGGAACCCGAGGTCGTCCTGTTCGGCCTTCTTCCGCCGCTGCTCTTCGCGGCGGCGATCCAGACTTCGATCGTGGATGTCCGGGCCAGGCGTGACGGCATCCTCCTGCTATCCGTCGGGCTCGTGGCGTTCACGGTCGTCGTGGTCGGATTCGCGACCTACCTGGTGGTCCCGGCCATCACGCTCGCCGCCGCGTTCGCCTTCGGTGCCGTGGTCGCGCCGACCGACACGGTGGCCGTGCAGGCGGTCGCCGGCCGGGTCAAGCTCCCGAGGCGACTCGTGACGGTGCTCGAGGGCGAGAGCCTGCTCAACGACGCCACCGCACTCGTCGCGCTCAATGCCAGCATCGCCGCGATCGTCAGCGTGGTGAACCCGGTGGCCGTCGGCGTCGACTTCGTGCTCGCCGTGGTGGTCGGCATCGGCGTCGGACTGCTCGTCGGGCTTGTCCTCGCCGCGATCCGCAAGCAACTGCGGTCGCCGGTGCTCGACACGTCGCTCGCGCTGGTGACGCCGTACCTCGCCTTCATCCCGTCTCAGCTTCTCCATGGTTCCGGCGTTCTGGCCGTGGTCGTTGCGGGGCTCTACCTGGGCTACCGCTCCCCCACCATCCAGACCGCCGAGGCGCGAATCGCGGAGACGATCAACTGGCGGACGGTGAGCTTCCTGCTCGAGAACGCCGTCTTCCTCTTCATCGGGCTCGAACTGCGGTCGATCCTCACAGCTGCTTTCACGTCGGGCATCACGATCCCCCAGACGATCGTCATCAGCATCGTCGTGCTGCTGGCCATCTTCCTCGCGCGCTTCCTGTGGATGATCGGGACCACCACGCTCTACCGGTACGGTCCGCAGCGACTGCGGGAACGTGGCTGGTCGTGGCCGACGGGCATCGCCGTCTCGTTCGCGGGTATCCGCGGTGTGGTGACCTTGGCCGCGGTGTTCCTCCTTCCGGAGGAGACACCGCACCGGGAGTTCCTGCAGTTCCTCGCGTTCGTCGTCGTGGTCGGAACCCTGCTCGAAGGGCTCGCGCTGCCCTGGGTCATCAGACGTCTCAAGCTGCCGCCGCCGGACTTCGCCCAGGAGGCCAGCGAGATGCAACGGCTGCTGGCCGAGGCGCAGTCCGCGGGGCTCGAGCACCTGGAGTCGCAGGTGACGGGCGACGAGGACGAACGGGTCATCCAGCGGCTGCGGATCAATGCGCTGTTCCTGTCCGACGCCCTGGAGAACCCGTCGCCGGACGATCGCACCGACCTGCCGCTCGAGTACCGGCGCCTGCGCCGGACCATGATCACCGCCGAACGTCAGGCGGTGCTGGAGGCGCGGGCGGAAGGGCGCTACCAGGAGCCGGCGGTGCGGTCCGTGCTCGCCTTCCTGGACGCTGAGGAGTCCGCGCTCAAGGCGGGCGGAGCCGACGGGAAGAAGCCGCTCATGTGAGCGTGGTCGAGTCAGCGGGTGCTGAAGCGGCGGGTGCAGGGCCGGAGGGCGCAGGGCGGGCAGGCGCAGAGCCGGCAGGCGCAGAGCCCGCGGGCGTCGGCCCTGCGGTCACGGGCGGCACTTCGGCGGGACGTCCGCGACCGCGGCGGCCGCGCGGGCGCCGCGCCCACAGGCGCGAGCGCTTCGAGGACAGGGCCAGCACCACCAGGATGTCCAGGGCCAGACCCAGCAGGTTGTTGCGCAGCGAGATCTGCGGGCCACCGTTGAAGTAGTCGATCGCCGAAACGATGATGATCAGCGAGCTGTACGACATCGCGGCGATACGAGCCCAGTTGCTCCCGAAGAACACGAGCAGAGCAAGCAGGAAGTACAGCACCAGTCCGGCACCGAAGGCGCCCATCGTGATGCCGAGCACCAGGCTCACCGTGTCCCGCTCGCTCGCCGTCACCACCTCGCCGCCCAGCTCCGACATCACGAACCGCTGCCAATCGAGCAGGTTCAGCACGACGAAGCCCACGCCGGCCAGCACGCGCAACGCCATCAACATCGCGCCGAGGGCGGTCGGCACGGGGCGGCGTTCCGCCAGAGCCTCCCGGCGGGCACCCGCGTCGGCCGCGACGCTCGTGGCCTGCGCATCCACCGGGACCCCGCGCAGGTCCACGATCGGCAGGTCGCCGTCCGTCTCGATCGTGTCACCGCCACCGTTCCTGGAGTGGTACCCGGTCGAGAAGTCCCGGATCACCGAGACCTCCGCGCCCACCTCCGCCGCGAGCAGCGTCGAGACGATGTGATCGCGCTCGATGTCGGTGTTCGCGTCGATCTTGTGGGTGATCTGCAGGGTGAACAGCGAGAAGCCGACCGAGCGGTCGAACGTCCCGGCCGCCAGCCAGTCCACCCCGTACCCCCCGGGGAGCAGCCAACCGTCGGGACACCGCCAGAACCGAACGTGATGCCGCTTCGCCGGGTTGCCCTTCACCTCCTGCTGGTACGCCACATCCTGCTGACGGCCGAACAGGAACAGGGGGCTCACCGGCGCCTCGTCGTAGCTGCGCCGCAACAGCGTCGAGGTGATGATCCGACGGCTCGAACGCAGCGTGATGTCGTCCGCGCGGGTCCAGCCGGCCTCACGCATCGCGTCGTCCAGCTGCGCCTCCGACCCGAGCAGCGCCAGATTGATCGGGTCGCCGAGCAGACCGTCGCTGGTGCGGGCGCGGCCGATGAAATAGTCGGGGACGTAGATCTCGGTCAGGATGCGATGCAGCCGCGGGAGCACCAGGTAGGCGAGGACCACCCAGAACACCACGAAGAACAGGATCAGGTACCAGCCCCACTCGAAGCTGTCCGTGAGCAGGAGCACGGCCAGCCAGACCGCGGCGACACCGCCGAAGACGAAGAACGCGTAGTCGACGACCGAACTCGCCGAGGCGCGCCGACCCGGCGCCGATCGGCTCTTCGGCACCTCCATCGGCTCCCCCGTGCGGGCCATGCCGCCATCCTAGAGCGAGGACCCGCCGCGACGTAGGGTGAGCCCATGACTGACATCCAGGCGCGCGGCGCCGAACTCCGGCGGCTTCACGACGCACCCGAACTGCTCCAGGTCGTCAACGTCTGGGATGCGATCAGCGCCCGTGTCATCGCCGACCTCCCCGACACCCGCGCGCTCGCCACCGCGAGCCACTCCATCGCGGCGACCCTCGGGTACGAGGACGGAGAGAAGATCCCGCTCGACCAGATGCTCGACATGGTCGGACGCATCGTCGCCGCCACCGACCTGCCCGTGAGCGCCGACCTGGAGGCGGGCTACGGCGACGCCGGCGAGACGATCCGGCGCGCGATCGGCGTCGGCGCGGTCGGCGCCAACCTCGAAGACCAGCTGCGTCCATTCGACGACGCCGTAGCCGCCGTGCGGGCCGCAATCCGGGCGGCGGAGGCCGAAGGGGTGCCGTTCGCGCTGAACGCGCGCACCGACGTCTTCCTCCGCGACACGTTCCCGACCGACCACGAGAAGGTCGAGGAGGCGATCCGCCGCGGCCGGGCCCTCCTCGACGAGGGTGCCACGTGCGTGTTCGTTCCCGGCAAGCTGGACGAGCGGACGGTCGAACAGCTCGTCGCGGGCCTCGGCGAGCGCAAGCTCAGCGTCATCGCCGTGCCGGGATCGGTCGCCCCGACGCGGCTGCAGGAACTGGGCGTGGCCCGCGTCTCCTACGGACCGTGGACACAACGGGTCGCCCTCACGGCACTCAAGAACACGGCGCTCGACCTGTACGCGGGCGGGGCGCTGCCCCTCGGGACGGAGCAGCTCAACTGAGACGACCGGGGCGGCCGAACCGCCCGGCGTAGGGTGAGGCCATGAGCGATTTCCGGGCCATCGTGATCGAGCAGCAGGTCGACGGCGGACGGATCACCGCCCACACCGCCGAGGTCCGGCGGGTCACCGACGACTTCCTCATGCCCGGGGATGTGACGATCGACGTCGAGTTCACGGACCTCAACTACAAGGACGGACTGGCCATCGGCGGGCGGCCCGGTGTCGCCCGCGTCTCGCCTCTCATCCCCGGGATCGACGTGGTGGGCACGGTCCGGCTCTCCGACGACCCGCGGTGGCATCCAGGCGACCGGGTCGTCCTCAACGGCGCCGGACTCGGCGAGAACCACCACGGCGGGATGGCGGAAAGAGCGCGCGTGAACGGCGACGCCCTGGTCCGCATCCCCGACTCCATCACCTCCGAGCAGGCGGCCGCCATCGGCACGGCAGGTTTCACGGCGATGCTGGCCGTGCTCGCGCTGGAGCGGAACGGTGTGGACCCGCAAGAGGTGACCGACCGCGGTGACAGCGTCCTCGTCACGGGAGCTGCGGGAGGCGTCGGCTCGGTCGCCATCGCCCTCCTGGCGAAACTGGGTTACCCGGTCACCGCATCCACCGGCCGGGTGGAAGAGGCGAGCGACTACCTGACCGACCTCGGCGCCACGACGATCATCGACCGGTCGGAACTCGACGCCCCGGGCAAGCCCCTGCAGTCGCAGCGCTGGGCGGGCGCGATCGACTCGGTCGGCAGCCAGACGCTGGCAACGGTGCTCGCCCAGACCCGCTATGGCGGCACGGTGGCGGCGTGCGGCCTGGCGCAGGGTCCGGACCTTCCGGCGACGGTGCTCCCCTTCATCCTGCGCGCCGTCTCGCTGGTCGGGATCAACTCGGTGGATGCGCCTGCCGCTCTGCGCGAGACCGCGTGGCGGCGGCTCGCCACCGACCTCGACGAGGAAGCGCTCGCCGCGATGACGCGTTTCGTGCCGCTCGCGGAGGCGATTCCGGCGGCCGAGGACATCCTGGCGGGGCGCCTGCGCGGGCGGACCGTCGTCGACGTGCGCGCCTGACCCACGTCTCACCGCTCAGCCCGGCCCCGCCCGAGCGCCTGACCCGCAGAACGCCTGACCCGCAGAACGCTCGGTATGCTGGCGCCATGATCGTCGTCGCCACCGTCGTGGTCACCCTCGCCGCCGCCCTCCACATCGCGATCTTCTTCATGGAGAGCGTCGCCTGGACCCGTCCGACGGTCTGGCGCCGCTTCGGCGTGGCCAGCCAGGAGGCGGCGGACACCGTCCGGCCGATGGCGTACAACCAGGGGTTCTACAACCTCTTCCTCGCGATCGGCGCGGTCGTCGGCCTGATCCTCTACGGCGTCGGCCAGCACGCGGCCGGGCTCGCGCTCATCATCTTCACGACGGCGTGCATGGTCGCGGCGGCCGTGGTGCTCGTCACGACGGGCCGCGGCTACCTGCGCCCCGCGCTCATCCAGGGGACGCTCCCGCTGATCGGGCTCGCACTCCTGCTCATCGGGGTCGCGACCGGCCAGAGCTGACGGTCAGCGCAGCTCCGGCGACACCGATTCCGGCCGGAGTCCACGCCCGATCAGACGGGAGCTGACCGCCTGCATGCCGGGCGTCACCACGGCAAGCGCCGCGCGCAGCGCCGCGGGCATCGGCTCCGGCAGCAGTCGCACGCCCTCCGGACGCGAGATGGTCCGGTGGGCGCCGAGCTGGATGCGCTGCATCGCCGCGACCGCCGGCATCCGCCGCCGCTGGATGCCGTCGAGCAGCCGCAGGTCGACCTCGCCCGTGGCGTCGCCCGCTGACGCGGAGCCGCCCGCGATACCCGCGGGTCCCAGCTCCCGCAGCCGCGCCGTCAGCGCATTGGCCGTGGCGACCGCATCCTGCACCGCGTAGTTGACGCCGACACCGAACGCCGGCGACATCGCGTGGGCCGCATCCCCGATCGCCAGGAACCCACGCCGGTACCAGCGCGGAAGCCGGTCGATCTGCACGCTCAGCAGCTTCACCTGATCCCAGTCGGTGATCGTCTCGAGCGCCTGGCGCAGATGCGGCGCCGCGTCCACCACCGCCCGCCGGAAGGCGCCGAGGCCGCCTGCCTGGAGCTCGCCGTACCCGCCCTTCGGGATGATCAGCCCCACCTGGACGTAGTCGTGGCGCTCGATCGTGACCACCATCCCGCCTCCGCCGACGTACGCGAGCGTGTGGGCGGGGAGGTCGTCGGGCTTCGGGATGCGGAACCACAGCACGTCGATCGGCACCCCGAAGCGCCGGGGCCGCAGACCGGCCTGCGCCCGCAGCTCGGAGGCCCGGCCGTCCGCCGAGACGGTCAACCGCGCACGGACCTCGAGGTCGCCGCCGGGCCCGTGCGCCACGACGCCGCGGACCGCATCCTCCTCCCAGATCAGCTCCGTCGCCTCCGTCTGCATCAGCAGCCGGAAGTTCGAGTGACGCCGGGCGTCCTCCGCCAGGAAGTTCAGGAAGTCCCACTGCGGCGCGAGCACGAGGAAGTCGTCCGGCGGAGCGAGCCGGCTGAAGTCGATCGGGTGGAGGCGGTTGCCGTTCACCACGACGTCCAACGCCGTGATGCTGGTGTGCGGGAGCCCGAGGAACCGCTCGCGCAGCCCCAGTTCACCCAGCACGCCGATGGTCGACGGGTGGATGGTGTCGCCGCGGAAGTCCCGGAAGAAGTCGGCATGCTTCTCGAGCACCACCACGTCGACTCCGTTGCGCGCCAGGATCAGGCCCAGCATCATCCCGGCCGGACCGCCCCCGGCGATGACGCACGTCGTGTTCAACGTCTCCATGGTCGGCAGCGTATCCTCCCGGCATGGCGATCATCGGGAGCGTCCTCATCGCCGCGGCGGCGCTCGTGCACCTCGTGTTCTTCGCGATGCAGAGCGTGCTCTGGTCGGCGCCCGGCGTGTGGAGCCGGTTCGGTGTCGGCTCCCAGCACGACGCGGACGTCGTGCGACCGGTCGCCTACAGCCAGGGCTTCTACAACCTGTTCCTCGCCGGAGGAGCGCTCGTCGGGCTCGTGCTCTACTGGACGACGCTCCACGACGTCGGGTTCGGCCTCATCTTCTTCTGCGGCGTCTGCATGGTGCTCGCGTCGCTGGTGCTGCTCACCATCGGCCGGACGTTCTGGGTGGCCGCGCTGCTGCAGGGCGGGATCCCGCTGGTCGGGCTGATCCTCTTCGTGGTCGCCGAGAACAGCTGACGCTCAGTCGATGATGCCGCCGTCGGCGGCGAGCTCGCTCCCGTCGACGCGCAGCGCCTCCACCAGCCGGGCGGCGTGCGGGGTCGACACGATGATGCGCGAGTACTCCTCGCCGTCGAGGTCGATCACGACCGCGGCGCGCTGCTTGCCCTTGATGAGGAGGAAGTCCTTGCCGCCATGGAACTTCCAGGTCCCGATCGACAGCGTCAGCGGGACGGCGGCGCCGGGTGCCCGGATGCCGCGGATCCAGATCCACGGGTCCTCCGTGATGGCGACCGAGCGGATGCTGTCCCGCGGCACCACCAGATCCTCCCGCTTCATGGCCAGCACCTTCTCGGCCCGCGTGAGGTGGATCTCCAAGCGGTCGGGGTGAACGTGCAGGTCGGCCATAGCTCTATCCTGCCAAGCCGGGCCGTCCAGATGGTCATAGGAATCTCACAAAGCCATTACTTTCACTTTTGATCGGGCCCCTTCCCCGGCCATGTATCCTTCTCGTCGTGGCAACGCAGCGACGAACTCCGGGTTCGCAGACTTCACTTCGTGAAGCCAACCGAGCCCGCATCGTCGACGCCATCAAGAAGCACGGAGGCCTCACGCAGGTCGAACTGGCAGGGGCGACGGGGCTCTCGCCCGCGACCGTGTCGAACATCGTCAAAGAGCTCTCGACCTCCGGCGTCCTGCATACGACGCAGAGCATCCGCTCGGGCCGGCGCGCGCAGCACGTCACGCTGGCGCACGCGCTCGGCCTTGTCGTCGGCGTGCACTTCTCGACACGGCACCTGCGCGTCGCGCTGGCGGACGTCGCCCACACCGTCGTGGCCGAGAACCACATGCCGCTCGCCCGTGACCACCGCGCCGACAACGAGCTCGACAAGGTCTCGCTGCTCCTGAACGACATGCTCGAATCGGTGGATGCGTCCCGCGACGACCTGCTCGCCGTCGGGATCGCGGTCCCCGCTCCGATCGATCGGGCGACCGGGACGATCGCCCGCAGCGGCATCATGCGCGGCTGGGACGGCGTCGTGATCGCCGAGTCGATGGAACGCCGGATCAAGCGTCCGGTCTTCGTGGACAACGCCGCCAACCTCGCGGCGCTCGGCGAGTCGCGGTTCGGTGCGGGGCGCGGCAAGCGCAACACGATCACGATCGACGTCGGCGACGGGATCGGGGCCGGCCTGCTGCTCAACGGCCAGCTGTTCCGCGGGAACCACGGCGTCGCCGGCGAGTTCGGCCACACCACGATCCGCGAGAACGGACCGCTCTGCCGCTGCGGGAACCGCGGGTGCCTCGAAGCGCTGGCGGGCGGCCCCGCCATCCTGGACGAGCTGCGCGACCACCTCGGGAGCCTCAAGCTCGGCGACGTCGTGCTGCAGGCGATGGCGGGCGATGCGCGCTGCATCCGCGCAATCGGCGACGCCGGACGCCACATCGGCGTCGCGACGGCCAACCTCTGCAACCTGATCGACCCGGAGCGCGTGATCGTCGGAGGGGAGCTGTCCCGAGCGGGAGAGCTTCTGCTCGGCCCGATGCGGCACGCGGTGGAGCGCTCGATCATCGTCAATCCCGACCTCATGCCGGACATCGTCCAGGCTCAGCTCGGGATGCGCGCCGCCGCCCTCGGGGCGGTCGCGTACGCCGTCGACTGCGTCTCGATCTCGCCGGACGGCGTCACGTTCTGACCATCGGCACGCGCTGTCCCCCGAAGACGGTCCGAACCGTTATCGAAACCCTTGGCTTCAACTCTTGACGCCAAACCCCCCGACTGGCACACTCAACGCAGCCGCCAACGAAGGCGGTGCCGAATCGGAGGTTTTTCAATGAAGATCGCCACCAAGAGAGCGGTCATCGCGTCGGCCGCGATCCTGCTCACAGCCGTCACCCTCACAGCGTGTTCGAACGGATCCGGAAACGGGTCCGGCGGAGGAAGCACCGGCGACGCCGCCAACGCCCAGATCGGTCTGCTCCTTCCGGACTCGGTCACCGCCCGCTACGAGGCGGCCGACAAGCCCTTCTTCGAGGCGAAGGTCAAGGAGCTCTGCTCCGGCTGCAAGGTCCTCTACGCGAACGCCGACGGAGACGCCAGCAAGCAGCAGCAGCAGGCGGAGTCGATGCTCACCCAGGGCGTCAAGGTCCTCGTCCTCGACCCGTTCGACGGCGAGGCCGCCGCATCCATCGTGGGTGAGGCCAAGGCCAAGAACGTCCCTGTCATTTCCTACGACCGCCTGATCAACAGCCCCGACAGCGACTACTACATCTCGTTCGACAACGAGAAGGTCGGCCAGCTGCAGGGACAGGCCCTCGTCGACAAGCTCAAGAAGGATGGCGTCCCCTCGGGCAGCGGCATCCTCATGGTCAACGGATCCCCGACCGACAACAACGCCACCCTCTTCAAGAAGGGCGCGCACAGCGTCATCGACTCCAGCGGCTACAAGGTGCTGGCCGAGTACGACACCCCCGGATGGGACCCCGCAAAGGCCCAGGACTGGGTGTCCGGTCAGGTCTCGCAGTTCAAGGACCAGATCAAGGGCGTCTACGCGGCCAACGACGGCACCGGTGGCGGCGCCATCGCGGCTATGAAGGCTGCCAACCTGAGCCCGTTCCCGCCCGTCACCGGGCAGGACGCCGAGCTCGCGGGCATCCAGCGCATCCTCGCCGGCGACCAGTACATGACCGTGTACAAGGCCATCAAGCCGGAGGCCGAGAAGGCCGCGGAACTCGCGGTCGGTCTCACCAAGGGTGACAAGCCCAAGGGCGACACCACGGTGAAGACCGCGGGCGGCGCAGGCATCCAGTCCTTCCTGCTGACCCCGGTGTCGGTGACGACGGACAACATCGAGAGCACGGTCGTCAAGGACGAGTTCTACGGCTCGGACTCGGCGGCCAAGATCTGCACCGCCGACTACAAGGCCGCGTGCGACAAGTACGGCATCAAGTAACCGATCAACGGATGCCCGGCCCGGAAAGCGCCTCCTCCGCAGCAACGGAGGAGGCGCCCCGGGCCGGGTTCCGCTCTACCCTGAGAACAGGAAGCATGCAGCGCACAGCTCGAAGGAGAACGCCGTGACCATGGAATCCGCGATCGTGGACGAGGAGCGGTCCTCCCGCCGTCCCGTCCTCTCCCTGCGGGGGGTCTCGAAAGGGTTCGGCGCCGTCCAAGCGCTCACCGGCATCCACCTCGACGTCTACCCCGGAGAGGTCGTCGCCCTGGTCGGCGACAACGGCGCCGGCAAGTCGACGCTCGTCAAGATCCTCGCCGGCGTCCACCCGCAGGACGCGGGGACGATCGAGTTCGACGGCCAGGAGGTGAACATCCCCTCGCCCGCCGCCTCCCGGCAGCTCGGCATCGCCACCGTCTTCCAGGACCTCGCCCTGTGCGACAACCTCGACGTGGTCTCCAACCTCTTCCTCGGTCGCGAGATCAGCAAGGGAACGCTCGACGAGGAGGAGATGGAGAAGCGGTCGTGGAGCCTGCTCCGGCAGCTGTCGGCCCGCATCCCCTCGGTCCGCATCGCGGTCGCTTCGCTCTCCGGCGGACAGCGGCAGACCGTCGCGATCGCCCGATCGCTGATCGGCGACCCCCGCGTCGTCATCCTCGACGAGCCGACCGCCGCCCTCGGCGTCGCGCAGACCGCCGAGGTGCTCAACCTCATCGAGCGGCTGCGCGAGCGCGGGCTCGGCGTCATCCTGATCAGCCACAACATGGCCGACGTGCAGGCCGTCGCCGACCGCGTCGCGGTGCTGCGCCTCGGCCGCAACAACGGCGACTTCCGCGTGCCGGAGGTCAGCTACGAGGAGATCATCTCCGCCATCACCGGCGCGACCGACAACGTCGTGGTGCGTCGCGCCGAACGGCTCATGGAGGCCGAAGAATCCCCCGAACGGAGCCCGGAAGCATGACAAAGGCACCAGAGACGCCGGCCGAACTGGCGGCGGACCTCCAGGACGAGCGGATCATCCGCGACGAAGGGCTCGGCGGAGCGGTCCGCGCCTTCGGACGCCGGGTGCGCGGCGGCGACCTCGGATCGCTGCCGGTCGTCATCGGACTCGTCGTGATCTGGGTCGTGTTCCAGATCCTCAACCCCAACTTCCTCAGCGCGAACAACCTGGTCAACCTGACCCTGCAGTGCGCCGCGATCGGCACGATCTCGATCGGCATCGTGCTGGTGCTGCTGCTCGGCCAGATCGACCTGTCGGTCGGGTCGGTGAGCGGTGTCGCCGCGGCCATCCTCGGCGTCGGCTTCACCCAGCTGCACTGGCCGCTGTGGCTCACCGTGATCGTCGCGATCCTCGCCGGTTCGGCGATCGGTCTGCTCTACGGCTTCCTGTTCACCCGGTTCGGCGTCCCGAGCTTCGTGATCACGCTGGCCGGTCTCCTCGGCTTCCTCGGCCTCCAGCTGTGGATCCTCGGCGCGAACAGCTCGATCAACATCCCCTACGACTCGTGGATCGTGAAGTTCGCGCAGCAGTGGTTCCTCCCGCCATGGGCGGCGTACGCCCTGGCGGTGATCGCGGCGGGCGGGATGTTCTTCTCCGATTTCCGGCGCAACGTCCGGCGCCGCAACGCCGGTCTGTCGGAGGGGTCGATGACGGTCGTCGCCCTCAAGGCGGCGCTGCTGCTCGTCGGGCTGTGCATCAGTGTTTGGTACCTGTCCACCGACCGCGGCACGGGCGCGATGTTCCTGTTCTTCGTCGTGCTCGTGATCGTGATGAACTTCCTGCTCACGCGCACCCGCTGGGGCCGCTCGGTCTTCGCGGTCGGCGGCTCGGTGGAGGCGGCACGTCGAGCCGGTATCCGCGTCAACCGCGTCTTCATCAGCGTGTTCATCCTGTGTTCGACGTTCGCGGCCGTCGGCGGCCTGCTCGCCGCCGCGCGCCTGGCGTCGGTAGGAGCGGGGTCGGGCGGAACCGACACCAATCTGAACGCGATCGCGGCGGCGGTGATCGGCGGGACGAGCCTGTTCGGTGGACGCGGCTCCGCGTGGTCGGCGCTGCTCGGCATCCTGGTCATCCAGTCGATCTCGAACGGTCTGACGCTCCTCAACCTGGACTCGTCGTACCGCTTCATGATCACCGGCGCCGTGCTGCTGCTCGCCGTGATCATCGACTCGCTGTCGCGGCGCTCGAGGGCGTCGCACGGCCAAGCCTAGGGACTCCGGTCCCGTCCTCCGGGCGGGCGTGGGAGAGTGGTGGGATGACCCGGACCACCACCTTCCGCGCCCGCCTTCTGCGTTTGGGCGCGGAGCCGCAGACGGTGACCGTCCGCTCCTCGTCGGACGCCCCTCCTCGCACGCTCCGGCGTGCGGCCGGCGGCGGCGGGACGCTCAACTTCGACGTCTACGCCCTGCTGGATGCGGACGGCTGGCCCGCGTCCGCGACCTACACCTACGTGGAATCCCTCTCGCGCGAACCCGCCGCCCCCGACGCCTGAGCCCCCCCTCCCCCCCTCCCTCGCCTCTCCGGCGTCGAGGTGCACGTTGTTGCGGTCGACACGCCGTGGGAGAGCGCAACAAGGTGCACCTCGGCGAAGGGGGTTGCGGAGGTGGCGGGGCGGGTTAGACGGCGGGCGTGGCGGCGGCCGCGGCGCGGGCGGCGGCCGGGAGGGCGTTCAGGATGCGGTCGACGGCTGCCGCGTCGTGCGCAGCGGTGACGAACCACGCCTCGAAGACGCTCGGCGGCAGCGAGACGCCCTGGTCGAGCATCGCGTGGAAGAACGCACGGTAGCGGTACGCCTCCTGCCGCTGCACTTCCGCGTACGTGCGTGGGGCCCGGTCGAAGTCGCCGAAGACGACGCTGAACAGGTTGCCCGCGTGCTGCACCCGGTGGGCGACTCCGGCGTCCGAGAGCGCATCCGAGACCCCCGACGACACCGTCTCCGCGACAGTATCGAGGCGGTCGTAGACGGCCTCGTCGGCGTTCGCCAGCGTGGCGAGACCGGCGGCGACCGCGACCGGGTTCCCGGAGAGGGTGCCCGCCTGGTACACCGGACCGGCCGGCGCGAGGAAGTCCATGAGCTCCGCGCGTCCGCCGAGGGCCGCCAGCGGCATCCCGCCGCCGATGACCTTGCCGAACGTCACCAGGTCGGGCGTGTAGCCGCGGTCGAGCCCCCAGAAGCCGGCGTCGCTGACGCGGAAACCGGTCAGCACCTCGTCGAGGATGAGCAGAGCGCCGAACTCGTGGGCGAGGTCGGTCAGCGCGGCGTTGAAGCCCGCGTCCGGCGGGACGACGCCCATGTTGGCGGCGGCGGCCTCGGTGATGACGGCGGCGATGTCGGGGCCCTGCGCCTCGAAGACCGCGCGCACCGCATCCAGATCGTTGTACGGGAGCACGATCGTCTGGGCGGCCGTCGCCTCGGTCACGCCCGCAGAGCCGGGGAGGGCGAGGGTGGCAAGACCCGAACCGGCCTCGGCCAGCAGGCTGTCCGAATGGCCGTGATAGTGCCCGGCGAACTTGATGAGCAGCGGCCGGCCCGTGAACCCGCGGGCGAGGCGGATGGCGCTCATCGTCGCCTCGGTGCCGGTGGACACCAGCCGCAGCTTCTCGATGAACGGGACACGGCCGATCACGGCCTCGGCGAGCTCGGTCTCGGCGGGGGTCGACGCGCCGAAGGACAGGCCGCGCGCGGCCGCCTGCTGTACCGCATCCACGACGGCAGGATGGGCGTGGCCGAGGATCGCCGGACCCCACGACGCGACCAGGTCGACGTACTCGCGGCCGTCCGCGTCGGTGACGTACGGCCCGGAGGCCGACACCAGGAAGCGCGGGGTTCCGCCGACCGAGCGGAAGGCGCGAACCGGCGAGTTCACACCGCCCGGGATGACGCGCTGCGCCCGCTCGAACTGCTGCTCGTTCTCGTCGTTCATCGCAGCCACCCGGCCACCTCCGTCGCCCAGTAGGTCATGATCGCGTCGGCGCCGGCGCGGCGTGCACCGATCAGCGTCTCTTCGATGATCCGGTCGCGGTCGATCCAGCCGTTGGCCGCCGCGGCCTCCACCATCGCGTACTCCCCCGACACCTGGTACGCCCAGACCGGGACGTCGCTGATCGCGGCGACATCGCTGAGAACGTCGAGGTAGCTGAGCGCGGGCTTCACCATGAGGATGTCGGCGCCCTCCTCCAGGTCGAGCCGCGCTTCGCGCAGGCCCTCCCGACGGTTCGCCGGGTCCTGCTGGTAGGCGCGGCGGTCGCCGGAGAGCTGCGAGTCGACGGCCTCGCGGAACGGCCCGTAGAAGCCGGACGCGTACTTGGCCGCGTAGGCCAGGATGACGACATCCGTGTGCCCGGTCTCGTCGAGGGCCTCGCGGACGGCGGCGACCTGGCCGTCCATCATCCCGCTGAGGCCGAGGAGCTGCGACCCGGCCTCCGCCTGCGCGACCGCCATGTCGCGGTAGCGGACGAGGGTGGCGTCGTTGTCGACGTGGCCGCGCGCATCCAGGACCCCGCAGTGGCCGTGGTCGGTGAACTCGTCGAGGCACAGGTCGGTCTGGACCACGAGCGCGTCGCCCACCTCGTCGGCGAGCACCCGCGTCGCGATGTTGAGGATGCCGTCGGGATCGGTCGCTCCGGAGCCGATGGCGTCGCGCTCCTCCGGAACTCCGAAGAGCATCAGACCGCCGACGCCGGCCTCCGCCGCCTCGTTCGCGACGCGCTTCAGCGAGTCGAGGCTGTGCTGGGAGACGCCGGGCATCGAGGCGATCGGAACGGCCTCGGTGGCGCCCTCGCGGACGAAGAGCGGGAGGATCAGCTCGGCGGGGTGGAGGCGGGTCTCGGCGGTCAGCCGGCGCATCGCCGGGGACTGCCGCAGCCGTCGCGGCCGGATGACGGGATGCAGTTCACTCACTCACATCAGCCTACGCCCGGCGAACTGAGCGTCCTCCCAGCTAACAGCTCCGGACTTTTTCGCGCGAATGCGTTGCGGGAAGCCGAAAAACTCAGGAGTCGTCGGCGTCGCGGGCGCGCGCCTGCGCGACCTGCACGACCGCGTCGATGAGGGATGCGGCGGTGCGCTCGGCCGCGATGACATCGACCCGGAGGCCGAAGGAGCGGGCATCGCGCGCGGTCTGCGGACCGATGGCCGCGATCAGCGTCGACTCCGGGACGGGGCCAAGCTGTTTCTGCACCTGCTCGGCGACCGAGCCGCTGGTGACCAGGATCGCCTGCACGAGCCCGTCGCGCACGTCGGTGATGACGTTCTCGGGAACAGGCACCCCGACGGTCCGATAAGCGACGACCGATTCGACATCGTGCCCGATGCGACGCAGCCCCTCGGTGAGGAGGGGCTTCGCGATCTCGGAGCGGAGGGTGAGGATGCGCAAGGGGAACGCGCCCTGGGTGGCCGCCTCCCATTCGGCGAGCAGGCCGCGGGCGGAGTTGTCCTCCGACGGCACCAGGTCGACGTGATAGCCGGCGGCGGCGAGTGCGGCGGCGGTGGTCTCGCCCACCGCGGCGACCCGTGTCGTGGGCGGGACGACGGCGCGCTGGGCGCTGAGCACATCCACCGTCGTGGCGCTCGTGACCGTCATCCAGTCGAACTCGCCCTTCGCCAGCCGGGCGAGGGCCGCCTCGAGTGCTGAGGCGTCCGCCGTCGGCGCGAAGTTGATCATCGCGGCGACGACCGGCGATGCGCCCTTCGCCCGCAGGTCGGCGGCGACCGAGTCGCCCCACGGACCGCCGCGCGGCACGAGCACGCGCCAGCCGGCGAGCGGCTTCGGGGTCGGAGCGGTATTGGTCATCGATCGCTCCCGAGTGGAGCAAGCGACGCGGCCCCGGCCTCCAGCAGCTCTGCGACGACGCGGGCGCCCACATCCTGTGCGGCCTCGTCGAGATGGGCGGCGCTCAGCGAGTCGGGGGTGGCGGCGTGGGATGCGGTGAGCTTCTCCGTGCCGTCGGGCCGGTACACGGTCGCCGTGAGGAAGAGCAGGCCGTCGTCGACCAGCGCAGTCGCGCCGATGGGAGCGGCGCATCCGGCCTCGAGACCGGCGAGCACGTGCCGTTCGGCGGTCACCGACGCATGCGTGGTGACGTGGTCGACCGCAGAGAGCGCCCGGGCGATCGGACCGCGGCCCTTCTCGTCTCCGGCGCGGACTTCGAGCGCGAGCGCTCCCTGGCCGGGAGCGGTCGGGACGAGCGACAGCGGGAAGTAGTCGGTCACGGCGTCGAGACGGCCGAGACGGCTGAGGCCCGCGGCGGCGAGCACCACCGCATCCAGCTCACCGTCGGCCACCATGCGGAGGCGCGTGTCGACGTTGCCGCGCAGGTCGACGACGTCGAGGTCGGGGCGCTGGGACTTCAGCTGGGCGACGCGGCGGGGAGACCCCGTGCCCACGCGGGCGCCCCCGGGGAGTGTCTCGAGCGTCAGACCCTCGCGCGCGGCGAGCGTGTCGCGGGCATCGGCCCGCTTGGGGACGGCACCGATGACGAGCCCGGGTGCCGGCGCGGTCGGGAGGTCCTTGAGCGAGTGCACGACGAGGTCGACCTCGCCGGCGTGCAGGGCGTCGCGCAGGGCGGTCGCGAACACGCCCGTGCCGCCGAGTTGAGCCAGCGACTCGCGCGACGTGTCGCCGTGGGTGGTCACCGTGACGAGTTCGACATCCAGCCCGGTCGCGCGAGCGATGGACTCGGCGACGGCCGTCGTCTGCGCGACCGCCAGCGCGCTGCCGCGGGTGCCGATGCGCAGCACTCCCTCGCGACGCTCCGCGGCGCCGTCGACCCTCGTCACGGTCCCGGTCACGGCGCCAGCCCCGCAGCGGCGGGCTTGAAGCCGAGCCGGACGTTCTCGCAGCAGCCGGGCCGGCACACGTCATACCAGGGGCCGAGCGACGTCATCGCCGGACGCTGGTCGACCGGGACGGCGTCGCGACGCTCGAGGACGAGGTCCACCAGTCCCTTCACATACGCCGCGTGGGTGCCGGGAGTGGGCACGCGGACGGCGACCAGGCCGTTCTCGTCGCTGGTCTCCATCGCCTCGTTGTCGAGATCCCAGAGGACCTCCATGTGGTCGCTGACGAAGCCGAGCGGCACGATGACGACAGCCTTGATCCCGAGCGCGGGGAGCTCGGCGATGCGGTCGTTGATGTCGGGCTCCAGCCACGGCATCGACGGCGGGCCCGAGCGGGACTGGTAGACCAGATCCCAGCCCACGGTGCCCCCGGTCGCGGCGTGCGAGACGACCTCGGCGACCGCGAGGTGCTGCGCCGCATAGGCGCCGCCCTCGCCGAAGCCGCGCTCGGCCGGCCCGGACTTGGCCGCGTCGGTCGACGGGATGGAGTGCGTCGAGAACAGGATGCGCACCTCGGTCGCCGGGTTGATGCCCGGCAGCTTCTGCTGCAGCTCGTCGATGGCGTTCTTGACGCCCTCGATGAACGGCTCGACGAAGCCCGGATGGTCGAAGAACTGGCGCACCTTGTCGATCTGGATGCGCCCCTCAAGTCCCGTGGCCTCCAGCGCGCCCGCGAAGTCCTCGCGGTACTGCCGGCAGCTCGAGTACGAGGAGTACGCGCTCGTCGCGATCGCGATCAGCTTCGTGAAGCCGCGCTCGTCGGCCTCGCGGAGCGCGTCGGCGAGGTACGGGTCCCAGTTGCGGTTTCCCCACAGCACCGGCAGGTCGATGCCGCGCTCGGCGAGCTCCGCCTCCAGGGCCGCCTTGAGCTCGCGGTTCTGGTCGTTGATGGGGCTGACCCCGCCGAAGTGACGGTAGTGGTGGGCGACCTCTTCGAGCCGCTCCTCCGGGATGCCGCGGCCGCGCGTGACGTTGCGGAGGAAGGGGATGACGTCGTCCTGCCCCTCCGGGCCGCCGAATCCTGCGAGCAGGATGGCGTCGTACGCGGTCGGCTCCGTCACGTGCTCGGGGCCCGCGGCCGCAGCCGGGGTCGCACCCAGCACGCGCTGGGTGGTCTGCGCATCCGTCACTGCAGGACCTCCACGACCTCGGCCGGCTGGATGCGGCGCCCGGTGAAGAACGGGACCTCTTCGCGCACGTGGCGACGCGCTTCCGTATAGCGGAGCTCGCGCATCATGTCGACGAGGTCGGTGAGCTCGTCCGCCTCGAGGGGAAGGATCCACTCGTAGTCGCCGAGGGCGAACGAGGCGACGGTGTTCGCGAGCACCGACCGGAAGGCGGCACCCTTTCGTCCGTGCTCGGCGAGCATCTTGGACCGCTCCTCATCCGGAAGCAGGTACCACTCGTAGCTGCGCACGAACGGGTAGACGCAGAGCCACTCCTTCGGGTCCTTGCCCCGGAGGAAGCCGGGGACGTGGGACTTGTTGAACTCGGCGTCGCGGTGAACGCCCATGGCGTTCCAGGTCGGGAGGAGCGCCTTCAGCAGTCGCGTGCGACGCAGCTGGCGGAGTCCCCACTGCAGCGCCTCGGCCTCGGGGCCGTGCAGCCAGATCATCACGTCGGCGTCGGCGCGGAGGCCGGAGACGTCGTAGAGTCCGCGCGTCGTGACGTTCTGGAGCTCCATGTCGGCGATCACGCCTTCGAGCTCGGAGACGGCGGTCGGAACGTCCGTGCCGTCGAGGTCGTCCGGTCGGGCGGGATCGCGGCGCAGCACAGCCCAGAGCGTGAATCCGGTCGGGGCGTCGGTGGGGGTGTCGGGGGTGGTCGACTCTGCCGGAACGGCAGCCGGGGTACTCATACCCACAGTCTCCCTCCCAAACCTGAGAAGGCCAAAAACGCGGAGGCGCTCACCGTCGGACGAGACGGACGACGCCCCACACGGCGAGGGCGGTCGCCGCGACCGCCGCGGCCGCGATCCCGGCGAGGGCCAGCGGGTTGTCCCGGCGCAGCCGCTCGACGGTCTCGGCCGCGCGCTTCGGCACGTTCAGCTTGTACTCGATCGCCTCCACCGTTGCGGCGAGCTCGGCCCGCGCCCGGTCGACGTCGCTGCGGTCAGTTGTCATACTTCCCCAGTCCCTTCAGCGCGTCCGCGTCTTCCTTGATGCTGTCGATGGTCTGCGAGGGGGCGACGCCGTCCATCTTCTTGAACGAGCGGATGCCGACCAGCGCCAGGATCACGGCGATCACGACGAGCGCGCCGAAGACGATGAGCGCGGCCGCCCAGGCGGGCAGCGCGACCGCGATGCCGAGGATCGCCGCGGCGACCAGGGTCGCGAACGCGAAGAACAGGAAGAAGGCGGCCCCTGCGAGGAGCCCCATGCCGACGCCGGCATACTTCGCCTTCTCGGCGAACTCGGCTTTGAGGTGGTTCAGTTCGGCCTTGAGCAGCTCGACGATCAGCCGGGGCAGATCGGAGATCAGCTGGACGAGAGGCCGGGACTTCGCCTGTTCCGCTCGGGCGCGCTGCCCGGGCGTCCGCACCTGCTGCGGTCCGGTCGCGCCGGCAGCGCCTGCGGCTCCCCGCTCACGGTCGGTCATCGGCGTCTCCCCTCGTCGCTTCCGTACAGTACTCCCGTCAGGACGACGTGTCGCTGCGGCCGTCTCCCGCGCGGATGGCGGCCTCGGCGGCGGGCGACGGATACGGCGCCCGGGCCTCTCGGCGGCGGCGGTTCGCCTGCACGACGAGCTTCTTCACCGTGATGTACGCGGTCTCGGGGAACTCGCCGACCTTCTCGGACACGAAGTCCTCCACCGCGTGCACCTGCTTCTGCACGCTCGGCGACTGCCAGGCCTGGGCGGCCGCGGCCTTGATCTGGTCGTAGCGTTCCCGTCCGGCGCGGGCGCCGAGCACGTAGCCCACCGCCGCTCCGGCGATGAAGAGGAGTTTGCCGCGCATTCCGTCTCCTAAGTCTCGAGTCCCTGTTCGGTGGTTCCTGAGCTGTCCGCGTGGAGTGCGGCCGTCAGGGCCCTCCAGCGTAGACCTCTCGCGCGCTCGGCAGTCCGGCGCGCATCCGGGATGACGGAGGTGAGGCCCGTACCGGTCAGCCAGGACCCGGTGACCTCGAGACCCTCGACGCCGTCGACCTCGGTGCGGACCCGCTGGATGCGTTCCCGCTGCCCCACTGTCGCATACGGGAGGGCGTTCGTCCAGGGGGTTCGGGCGAATGCGGCCACGGCGGATTCCGCGATCGGAATATTGAGAAGCCGGGACGCGTCGGCGACCGCCAGAGCGCGCAGTCCGGCGTCGTCCAGGTCCCGCGTCTCCGCCGCGCGACCGGCGCGTCCGTAGGAGAGCCGGACCACATGGCGGCCGGGTCCGGCGGCCTGCGCGACCCAAGCCCACTTCGCGCTGGAGTGGGTCATCGCCTTGGCGCGCACATCCGTGCCGGGAACATCAGCGACGAGCACACCCGTCCCGACCGGCGTGGTCGAGAGGCGGTCGTCGTCGATCACGAGGGTCACCAGCTCGACGCTGGAGGCGGCGGGCCAGTCCAGGCCCGCGAGGTCGGCGAGATCGCCTGTGTCGCCCGGCGCCGTCTCGAGTGCGGGGAGGAGCCGCAGCGAGGCGTCGGCCGGAGCGGCGAGCACCACGACATCGGCCGGGAGTTCGTGGCCGTCGGCCGTGCGCACGACCCAACGGGCCGGGCGGGGCGCCTCCGCTTCCGGGACGGTCGCCGTCGCCTCGTCACCCGCGAGCGACTCGGCCAGCACCGACTCGACGACAGCGCGCGCCGTCTCCTCGGCGTCCGGCGCGCTCCACCGGTCGATGGCCGCGACCGCGGCGCCCGTGCGAACCGTCCCGCCGCGCGCCTCGACGTCTGCGGCGAGCGCCTCCGGCAGCCGCCACATCCCGCCGCGGATCCCGCCGACCGCGCTTCCCGCCTTCGACGCCGATCGCAGTTCGCCGACCGCGCCGGACAGCGAGCCCAGCCGGGTGAGCGCGGAGTTGAGCCCCGGGGCGACCACTTCGACATCCAGCTCGTCGGGTGCGGCCGAGTACACGCCGGTCGCGACCGGGGCCACGAGGAGGTCGAGCACTCTGCTTCCCATGCGCTTGCGGACGAGCGTGCCGAGGCGACGCTCCTTGCCGATCTTCAGCACCGGCATCAGGCGGTCGAGGTACGCGCGCAGAGCTCCGGGCCAGCCGATCGCCGCTACGACATCCTTGGCCAGCGGCGAGCTCGGGATGCCGAGCAGCCCGGCCTTCGGGAGGGGAACCGAGCGGCTCCCGTGGCGCACCCAGGCACCGGAGGGGTTGGGCTGCACCACGTCGTCGTCGAGACCCAGGTCGCTGAGGAGCTCGGCGACGTGGCCGCCTCGGGTCGCGAAGCTCTCGGCACCCGCATCCAGCGTCATCCCGCCGAGGGGAAGCGGCGCGACACTGCCGCCGACGCGGTCGGAGGCCTCGAGGAGGGTGACCTCGAACCCTGGACGGGCGCACTCGCGGGCGACCACGAGCCCGGCCATTCCTCCGCCGACGACGACGATCCGCGTGGGCGGCGCTTCGACAGCATGGCGGATCTCCTCGCCGATGTCGTCGCCCTCGCCGCTCACTCCGGTCGCCACCCGTGCACCAGCTCGACGACGCGCGTCAGAACAGTGGGGTCGGTCTCCGGCGGGACGCCGTGACCCAGGTTGAGGATATGCGCGGGCGCCTCGCGGCCGCGGTCGAGCACATCGCGGACGTGGGCTTCGAGCACCGGCCACGGCGCGTCCAGCATCGCCGGGTCGACGTTCCCCTGCACCGGCACGACGTGCCCGAGACGGCGGCTGGCCTCGTCGAGCGGGATGCGGTAGTCGACACCCACCGCATCCGCCCCCGCCTCGTGCATCGCCTTGAGCAGTTCGCCGGTTCCGACACCGAAGTGCACGAGCGGGACGTTGCGCACGACGTCGTCGAGCGCGGGCTCGGCGTCGCCGGCTGCCGCGGTGCGGGGAAGCTCGTACGCCAGGTCGCGGACGTGCGACAGCGCGCGCGCCGAAGCGGGAGCCACGTGCGTCACATAGTCGTGGAGCGACAGCGAACCGGCCCAGGAGTCGAAGAGTTGGGCGGCGCTCGCGCCGGCGAGCACCTGGGCCCGGAGGAACGCACCGGAGACGTCTGCGGTCCACTCCATCAGGCGAGCCCATGCTTCCGGATCGGCGTGCATGAGGGTCCGGGCGCGGATGTGGTCTTTCGACGGACCGCCCTCGACGAGGTACGCAGCCAGGGTGAACGGAGCGCCGGCGAAGCCGATCAGCGGCGTGCTGCCGAGCTCGGCCACCGTGAGGCGGACGGCCTCCTGGATGGGCGCGAAGACACTCTCGTCGAGCGACGCCGGGTCGATCGCGGTCAGGCGCTCGACGTCCGCCGCCGTGCGAACGGCCTGCGCGAAGACCGGCCCCTTGCCCGGAACGATCTCCACATCCACTCCTGCGAGCTTCAGCGGGACGACGATGTCGCTGAAGAAGATGCCCGCGTCGACACCGTGGCGCCGGACGGGCTGCAGGGTGATCTCGCTCGCCATCGCCGGGTCGAGGCAGGCGTCGAGCATGCGCGTCCCGTCCCGCAGCTCGCGGTACTCGGGCAGGGAGCGCCCCGCCTGTCGCATGAACCATACCGGTGTCACCTCCTGGCGTTTGCCCTGGTACGCCCGGACGAGGGAGCTGGAGGCGGTGAGGCCGGAGGAGAGGGGATGCTCGGAGGCGAGGGTGGTCACTACACGATTGTGCCAGGGCTCTGCCGCGAGAACGCCCGGCTGAAGGGAACCTGGGCCCCGATTCGAGGTTGCTCCGACGCGAGCGTAGGCTTTCCTCCGTGCTTCTGTGCTTCTCGTCGAGTCACCGGACGGCGGACTTCGACCTCCTGGAACGGCTCGAGCGTCACGCTCCGGCCATCACCGCCGCACTCTCGGAGCACAGCGACATCGTCTCGGGCTCGGTCGTCCTGGCGACCTGCAACCGCTTCGAGGCCTACCTCGACATCGACGAGCCGCTCCCTGCCGCCCGTGCCGTGTCCACCGAGGCGGTGCTGGATGCGGTGAGCAGCGCGGCGGGCATCAACCCCGACCGGCTTCGCGGCGCCAGCGCCGTCTACAGCGACCACGCTGTCGCCGAGCACCTGTTCGCCGTGACCAGCGGCCTCGAATCGGTCGTCGTCGGAGAGGGCGAGATCGCCGGCCAGGTGCGACGCGCACTGGAGTCGGCCCGCCGCGACGGATCGGTGACGAGCGAGCTGGAGCGCCTGTTCCAGGTCGCATCGCGCACCTCCCGCGGCGTGAAGAACCGCACCGGCATCATGACGGCCGGCCGCTCCCTCGTCCGCCTCGCCCTCGACCTCGCCGAGAGCCGGGTCAGCGACTGGGCGCAGACCCGCGTGCTGCTCGTCGGCACCGGCAAGTACGCGGGCGCCAGCCTCGCCGCCCTCCGTGACCGCGGCGTGACCGACGTGCGGGTGTACTCGCCGTCGGGTCGCGCGGCGAAGTTCGCCCTCTCGCACGACATCGCGCCCGTCGCCGCCGACGGGCTCGTCGACGCGCTGGCGGAGAGCGACCTCGTCGTCACCTGCTCGGCCGTCACCGACTACGTCCTGACCCGGCCGCTCCTCGCCCAGGCCGTCGCCCTGCCGGGCGCGGTCGAGCGCCGCCTGGTGATCGACCTCGGGCTCCCCCGCAACGTCGACCCGGCGGTCGCCGAGCTGCTGGGCGTCGAGCTGCTCGACCTCGAGACCATCAGCATCCACGCGCCGCTGACCGAGCTGCAGGCCGCGGATGACGCCCGCAGCATCGTGGACGCGGCCGCCGCCGAATACCGGGCGCAGACCGCCGAGCAGGAGGTCACTCCGGCCCTCGTCGCCTTGCGCAAGCACGTCTTCGACGTCCTGGACGCCGAGATCGAGCGCGCCAGGAGCCGCGGGGACGGCAGCGAGCAGACCGAGGCGGCTCTGCGCCACCTGGCCGGAGTCCTGCTCCACACCCCGTCGGTCCGCGCGCGCGAGCTCGCCCGGCAGGGCGACGCCCAGTCCTTCATCGACGGCGCCGCCGCCGTCTTCGGCGTGGATGTGGACGCCGAGCGCGCCCGCCCGCGCCTCACCGCCGTCGAGGACGAGTCAGCGGCATCCTGAACCACGCACCATCCCGCACCACACAGCACGAGGAGCGACCGTGAGCGACGAAGAAGCCACCACGACCGCCGTCATCCCGCCGCACGGCGCGACCGGCCTGCCCTACGCCGCCGAGCAGCTGCGCACCGAACGCCTGCTGCTCCGCCCGCTGAACACGGGCGACCTGGAGGACGTGCACGCCTACCAGAAGCTGAAGGACGTCGTCCGCTACCTCTACTGGGAGGTGCACGACCACGACGAGTCGGCGGAGCACCTGCGCAAGCGGATCGCCATGAACCGCCTGGCCGAGAACGGCGACGGCATCGTCTTCGCCGTCGAGCTGGCCGACGCTGAGGGCGGCCGTGGCCGCGTGATCGGCGACATCAGCCTCTTCCTGAAGAACGCGACCTGGGGCAAGTTCGAGATGGGCTGGGTCTTCCACCCCGCCGTCCACGGCGCCGGCTACGCGACCGAGGCGGCCCAGCGGGTGCTCGAGCTCTGCTTCGACACCCTCGGCGCCCACCGCGTCTTCGCCCAGCTCGACGCCCGCAACGACGCATCCGCCCGCCTGTGCGAGCGTCTCGGGATGCGCCAGGAGGCCCTCCTGCGCGAGACCGAGATCTTCAAGGGCGAGTGGTCCGACACCGCCGTCTACGCGATCCTCGAGCAGGAGTTCCGCTCGGCGCGGTGACGGTGCGGCTTCCTCAGTAGGATGGACGGGTCCCCCACACACCCGCACCGCACAGGGAGCACCATGGCCGCACCGTCGAGACTGGATTCCGTCATCACGCTGGCTCAGCACCGTGGATTCGTCTTCCCCTCCGGAGAGATCTACGGCGGAACCCGGTCGGCGTGGGACTACGGTCCCCTCGGCGTGGAGCTGAAGGAGAACATCAAGCGCGAGTGGTGGAACTCCTTCGTGCGCGGCCGCGGCGACATGGTGGGCCTCGACTCGGCCATCATCCTGCCGACCGCCGTGTGGGAGGCGTCCGGTCACGTTCAGGTGTTCAGCGACCCGCTGACCGAGTCGCTCATCACCCACAAGCGCTACCGTGCCGACCACCTGTTCGAGGCGTACGAGGCCGAGCACGGCCACCCGCCGGCGAACGGCCTCGACGACATCCCGGACCCGGATCACCCGGACAAGGTCGGCCAGTGGACGCCGATCCGGCAGTTCTCGGGCCTCATGAAGACCTACCTCGGCGTCGTCGACGACGAGTCCGGCCTGCACTACATGCGCCCGGAGACGGCGCAGGGCATCTTCACCGACTTCGCCTCGGTGCTGCAGACCTCGCGCAAGAAGCCGCCGTTCGGCATCGGCCAGATCGGCAAGGCGTTCCGCAACGAGATCACGCCGGGCAACTTCATCTTCCGCACCCGCGAGTTCGAGCAGATGGAGATCGAGTACTTCGTCGAACCGGGCACGGACGAGGAGTGGTTCGAGACCTGGATCGACCTCGCCTGGGAGTGGTTCACCGATCTGGGCATCAAGCCGGACAACATCCGCCGGTTCGAGCACCCCAAGGAGTCGCTGGCGCACTACTCGAAGCGGACCATCGACATCGAGTACCGGTTCGAGTTCGTCGGCAGCGAGTGGGGCGAGCTCATGGGCGTCGCCAACCGCACCGACTTCGACCTGAAGACGCACATCGAGCACTCGGGCAAAGACCTGAGCTACTTCGACCAGAACAAGAACGAGCGCTACGTGCCCTTCGTGATCGAGCCGTCGTTCGGTCTGACGCGCGCGCTCATGGCGTTCCTCGTCGACGCGTACGACGAGGAGCAGGTGCCGAACGCCAAGGGCGGCACCGACAAGCGCACGGTGCTGCGCCTCGACCCGCGCCTCGCGCCGGTCAAGGTCGCCGTTCTGCCGCTCTCGCGCAACGAGGCCTTGTCCCCGCTCGCCCGCGGTCTCGCAGACCGGCTCCGCAAGCGCCGCAACGTCGACTTCGACGACTCGGGCGCGATCGGACGCCGGTACCGTCGGCAGGACGAGATCGGAACCCCGCTCGCGGTGACGGTCGACTTCGACTCGCTCGAGGACGACGCCGTGACCGTCCGTGACCGCGACACGATGCAGCAGGAGCGCATCCCGCTCGAGGGACTCGACCGCTACCTGGCCGAACGACTCCGCGAGATCTGACCCGCGCGGGCTCCGACATCCTCTAGCCTGTCCTCGGACCGAGCCCAGTGTGACGGAGGCCCGAATGAGCGACGCAGACACCGACCGGACGACGTCGACGCCCCCGAGCGCCGCCACGTCCGACCCGAGCGCCGCCACGTCCGAGGGGACGGCGCACGAGTCCTCCGAGCAGCGCGGCGACGGCTTCGAGCGGATGCTGACCCGCTACGGGCGCATCGCACCGGCCAGCATCGCGCTGGCGGTGGTGGCGCTCGCCACATCCATCGTCACGGGGACGCTGTGGAGCGCCGCGACCGTCGGCGGTGACGCGCTCGTCTGGGCGGCCGGCGTCACCACGACCATCCGGGCCGGCTTCTGGTGGACCCCGTTCACAGCGCTCTTCGTGCCGGAGGACCTCGCGCAGACGATCATCGCGGTCGTGCTCGCCCTCACGGTGATGGCCGCGGCGGAACGACTGATCGGCACGGCCCGCACCGTCCTCGCCTTCCTGGTGACCGGGGTGCTCGGCATCGCGCTCGGTGTGCTGCTGCAGTGGGGCGCCGCGAATGTCGGCGAGCTGTGGGCGACCGCCACCGAGTTCGACTTCACGCTCGACCCGACGGTCGGCATCGTCGGGACGCTGATCACGGCGAGCGCGTTCGCCAGCGCGCTGTGGCGCAGGCGCATCCGGCTGCTCACCTTCGCGGTCGTGCTCGTCTTCGTGCTCTACAACGGCGACCAGAACAACGTCTACCGGCTCATCGCAGCTCTTCTCGGTCTCGGCCTGGGCGTTGTGCTCCGCCGCGGCGGCCTCCGTCGACTGCACCGCAGCTCGCACGCGGAGACGCGCACCCTGGTCGCCGCCGTCATCGCCATCACGGCGTTCGGCCCGCTGCTCGCCCTCCTCCCTCCCGGCGGGTTCGGTCCGCTCTCGTTCGTCGCCGCGCTGTTCGAGCGCCCCGAGGTGGATGTCGCCGCCGTCATGGCGCGCTGCGACGTCTCGTACACGAGCAACTGCCGCAGTCAGCTGCTCATGGTGTCGGTGCAGGGACCCGGACCGCTGCTCCTCTCGATCCTTCCGCTGGCCCTGCTGCTCCTCACCGCCATCGGCCTGCGCCGCGGCCGCCGGTTCGCCCTGATCCTCGGCATCGCGGTCAACGCGGCGATGCTGCTGCTGCCGTTCACCGCGCTCGGCGGCGACATCGACCTGGATGTGCAGAGCATCGAGGCTCTCGCCCCCGCCCTCGAGGTGCTGCTGTGGCTGCTGGCCGCCCTGATCGTTCCGATCGCGTCGATCGCGCTGCTGATCGCCACCCGCCGGCAGTTTCAGATCCGGTCGCCCCGCGAGGCCGCCGTCCGCTTCGCGATCATCGTCTTCTGCACCTTCGCGCTGCTCGCCCTGGCCTACCTGATCGCCGGGCTCGCCTCCCTCACCGAGTTCGTGCCGGACGCCACCGTCGCCGACGTGTTCTCCTCGGCGCTGCGTCGCTTCGTCCCGGCGGGCTTCCTGTCGCTGCTCGGCACCCCGATCGTGCCGACGTCACCGATCGTGCTCGTGCTCTACCACTGGGTCGGTCCGATGTTCTGGATCGTGTTCATCTTCGCCACGCTGCAGCTGTACCGCGCGACGTTCACCGGCCGCACCGTGGCCGACGAGGAGCACTTCCGGTCGCTGCTGCGCCAGGGCGGCGGCGGGACGCTCGGCTTCATGGGCACCTGGCCGGGCAACGTCTACTGGTTCAGCTCCGACGGCGAGTCCGCGATCGCCTACCGGGTCATCAACGGGATCGCGATCACCCTCTCCGACCCGGTGTGTCGGCCGGAGAGGGCGGAGCGGACCATCGCCGAGTTCGTCCAGTTCTGCGACGCGAACAGCTGGACGCCGGTCTTCTACAGCATCCACGGCGAGTACCTCCCGGTCTTCGACGCGCTCGGCTGGCCGACGATGTCCGTCGGCGAGGAGACGCTGATGCATCCGCAGACCTTCGACCTGGTGGGCAAGCCCTGGCAGAAGGTGCGGCAGGCGCACAACCGCGGCGTCAAGGCGCGCATCTCGACGCTCTGGACGACCTGGGACGACCTGTCGCCGCTCATCCAGACGCAGATCACGGCCGTCAGCGAGCAGTGGGTCTCTGAGAAGGAGCTGCCCGAGATGGGATTCACGCTCGGCGGCGTCGACGAGCTCAAGGATCCGGATGTCCGGCTGTACCTCGCCTTCGACCCGGAGGGCGGTCTCCAAGCCGTCACCAGCTGGCTGCCGAGCTGGCGGGACGGTCGTGTGGTCGGCTACACGATCGACTTCATGCGACGCGCGGACGGCTCGATGTCCGGAATCATGGAGTTCATCATCGCCTCGGCCGCGCAGCACATGCGCGACGAGGGCATCGAGGTGCTGAGCCTGTCGGGCGCACCGCTCGCCACGAAGCCTGTCGACGATACCGATGCGGACGAGCCGACGACGATGGACCGGCTCCTCGCGTTCCTCGCACGCACCCTCGAGCCGGCCTACGGGTTCGCCTCCCTGTTCTCGTTCAAGAGCAAGTTCAACCCGACCTACGAGACCATCTACATGGCCTACCCGGACCCGGTCGCGCTCCCGGCGATCGGCAACGCGATCGGCAAGGCGTACCTGCCGGACGCGAATGCGCGCGAGTACGTCGCGCTCGCGCGCACGCTCATCCGCTAGCGTCGCCACTCCGTCCGGGACCGCTCCCCGGGGTACGGTGACCGCATGACCGACACGACGCGCACCGCCATGATCATCGGCGGCACCGGCCAGATCGGTTCCGCTGTCGCCCGGCGCCTCGCGGTCGACGGGTGGTCGGTGCTGCTTGCGCACCGCGGCAGCCACACCGGAGACACTGAGCTCGCCGACCTGGACGTGACCAGCATCCGGCTGGACCGCGACGACACCGACGCGCTGCTCGACCGGGCGCGCGGCCACGACCTCGTGCTCGACACCGTCGCCTACGAGCCGCGCCACGCCGACCAGCTCGCCCAGTTGGCCGGAGACGTCGGGTCGCTCGTCGTGATCTCGACGGGCTCGGTGTACGTCGGAGCAGACGGCGGGTACCTGGATGTGGTGACCGGGCCGGACGACTTCCCGCGCTATCCCATCCCGCTGCGGGAGAGCGACCCGACCGTCGACAACGACAAACGGACGTACTCGCCGCTCAAAGCCGCGATGGAGCGTCGGCTGCTCGCGGTCGACGACCTGCCGGTCAGCATCCTGCGCCCTGGCGCCATCCAGGGGCCGTTCAGCCCCGCGCTCCGCGAGTGGTACTTCATCAAGCGCGCCTTCGACGGCCGGCGGCGCATCGTGCTCTCCGACAACGGGACCAACCGGTTCAGCACCTCATCGACCGTGAACATCGCGGAACTGGTGGCCCTGTGCGCGTCGCAGCCCGGCAAGCGGGTGCTGAACGCGGTGGACCGCGACGACCTCAGCGTCGCCGAGATCGCGCGGATCGTGTTCCGTGCGCTCGATCACGACGTCGAGATCGTCGCGTTCCCCGGGCCCCCGATCGATGCGGTCGGCAGCACCCCGTGGACGGTCGCGCACCCGCTGCTGCTGAGCATGACGGCGGCGACCGTCGAGCTCGGCTACCGGCAGCCGGTGACGTACGCCGATGCCGTGGCGTCGACGATCGACTGGGCCGTGCGCGAGGTGCACGCCGCCGAGCGCCGCGAGGAGACGTGGGAGGCGGTCTTCCCGAACCTCGTCGACCGGGCGCGCACCGATCGCTGGTTCGACTACGCCGGAGAGGATGCGTTCGTCGCCGCGCGCTGATCCGCCGCCTGCTGGTCGGCGGCCTCCTGCTGCGCGGCTGCCTCCTGCTGCGCGGCTTCTTCGTCCGACCTGCGCCGGATCCTCCGGGCGATCAGCAGCCAGGTGACACCGCTGGCCACCACGAACACCAGGTCGAACAGCAGGATGGCGCCACCACGCGCCGCTGCCGGCCACGGCAGGTTCTGCGCCAGCCAGGCCGCTCCGTTGAACATCCCGTGGGCCGCCGCGACGCCGAGGTACGCCAGGACGACCCCGAGCGTCACCCGATAGCGGCCGTTGCGCGTCGCACCGAACACGGCCGCGGTGAGCAGAGCCGTGAACACCGGGTGCAGGAACGGACCCGTGAGCTCCCTGCCGATCGCCGTGCCCACGAAGACGCCGAAGCCCAGCGGGGAATCCTGCCCGCGGGCGAACGCCTCCTGCAGATAGCTGAGGTTCTCGATGACGCTGAACCCGAGTCCGACCGCGCCGCCGACGAACAGGCCGATCCGCGCGTTCTTGACCGGCAGCCGCAGGGCCAGAAGGATGGCCGCGGCCACCTTGACCAGCTCCTCCACCACGCCGGCGAGCACGAGGGCCGCTCCGCTCGGGTGCGACGACGTCCCGCCGCCGAGCAGGTTGATCGCCGTGTTGATGGGGGCGGCGACGAGTGTCGCCGCCAGGCCGCCGACCCCCGCGATGATGACGAGCCGCGAGGCGGACAGTCCGTCGGCAGGCTTCAGACGGTAGGCCATCGTGTAGAGGATGGCGGCGGCCACGGTCGCCGCCCCGGTCACCAGGAGGAACGGGGAGAGCACCGCCGGGCCGTCGTCGTGCGCGTGCGGCGCGATCGCGGTGAAGAGGAGGCTGAACCCGAAGATCCAGAGCCAGATGAAAACGCTGGAGGCCGCGAAGATCCACCCGCCGAACCGGCCGATCCACTTGCGCGGCGGCCTCGCCTTCTTCTCCGGTTGGACGGGCTGGATCTGGACGGGGTACGTGTACGCGGTCCACTCCGCCCCGCTCCACCAGCGCAGCGAGCGCGCGTCGTACGGGTCGCCGTACCAGCCGGGAGGCGGGGTCCAGCCGGGAGGCGGGGTCCAGCCGGCCTCATTCTGGCCGGCGGCGGACTGGCCTGCGTCGGACTGGCCGGCGGAGCTGTCGGACGGTGCGATGGTCACCGGGCAAGCATACGAATTCCGCGCGCCCGCCTCGCCTCCCCGTCCGGGCGACACGGCGAGCCTGCGGCGACGCGCCGAGCCGCCCTGACATCCTGGATGCTGAACACCAGGAGGAAACACCATGCGCTTCACCACTCCGCGCGAGAAGACGATCGTGATCGTCGTCCTCCTCGCGGTGACCCTGGTGCTCGTGCTCCTGTTCGACGCGCTCCACTCGGAGGCCGCATCCATCGTCCTCACCGTGCTGCAGACGCTCGGCTGGTATCTCGTCACACGAGTGTTCCGCGGCCCGGGTGAACCGGTCGCCGCCGCGCGACCCTGGTGGCGCATGACCAACCGGCCGCTGCTGAGCGGTGTACTGGCTGCCGGCTACGGGTTGCTCGCCGTCGTCAACATCGTGCTGTCGTTCGCCGGATTCGGCAGCCTGTCCGGAACAGTGTCGATCCTCGCCGAGCTCGCACTCGGCTCGCTCTTCGCGCTCTCGTACCTGCGGCTGAGCTCGGTGGCCCGCGCCACCGCCTGACCCGTAGGCTGGGCGCATGACGCTCGACTCCGGCATCCGCACCGACGAACTCGACCCGGCCGTCCGTCCGCAGGACGACCTCTTCCGGCACGTGAACGGCAAGTGGCTCGAGGCCACCGAGATTCCCGCCGACAAGGCGCGCTGGGGCTCGTTCATGATCCTCGCCGAGGAGTCGGAGACCGCCGTCCACGAGATCGTCGAGAAGGCGCAGACCGCCGCCGAAGGCACCGAAGAGCGCAAGTTCGGCGACCTGTACACGAGCTTCATGGACGAGGAGCGCATCGACGCTCTCGGCGTGGAGGCGATCCGCGACGAACTGACCTTCGCGGAGGGTGTCGACAGCATCCCGAGCCTGCTTCAGACCGTGGCGAAGCTGGAGCGTCGCGGCCTCGGCGGCTTCTACCAGCTGTTCGTCGACAACGATCCGGGCGACCCGGAGCGCTACCTCGTCTTCCTCGAGCAGGCGGGCATCTCGCTTCCGGACGAGTCGTACTTCCGGGAGGAGCGCTTCGCGCCCGTCCGCGAGGCGTTCGTCGCCCACATCCAGAAGATGTTCGAGCTCGCCGGCTACGACGACGCCCCCGAGCGCGCCCAGCGCGTCTTCGACCTCGAGACCGAGATCGCCGGGAAGCACTGGGACAACGTCGCCTCCCGCGACTCGGAGAAGACGTACAACCTCTACGACTGGGCCGACGCGAAGACCGTGTTCACCGGTGGCGCCGCCGAGGGTCAGAGCGCCGACCTCGACGTCTGGGCGGAGGCGCTGGACGCCCCGCAGGGAGCGCTGGCCGAGGTGGTCCTCCGCCAGCCGTCGTTCACCGCCGGGCTGGCGGAGCTCCTCACCGACGACCGCCTCGAGTCGTGGCGCGACTGGCTGACCTGGCAGGTCATCCACGGCGCCGCTCCGTACCTCTCGGGCGACTTCGTCGAGGCGAACTTCGACTTCTATGGCCGCACCCTGACCGGAACCCCGCAGATGCGCGTGCGCTGGAAGCGCGGCGTATCGCTGGTCGAGGGCGCGATGGGCGAAGCGGTCGGCCGCATCTACGTCGAGAACCACTTCCCGCCGGCCGCCAAGCAGCAGATGGACGAGCTGGTCGCCAATCTGATCGAGGCATACCGCCAGAGCATCCGCACCCTCGACTGGATGGGCGAGGAGACCAAGGAGCGCGCCCTCGACAAGCTCGAGAAGTTCACGCCGAAGATCGGCTACCCCGTGAAGTGGCGTGACTACTCACGCCTCGAGATCGACCCGACGAACCTCGTCGGCAACGTGCGCGCCGCGGCGCTCTTCGAGTTCGAGCGCGAGCTGGGCAAGATCGGCTCGCCGATCGATCGCGACGAGTGGTTCATGACCCCGCAGACGATCAACGCGTACTACAACCCCGGCTTCAACGAGATCGTGTTCCCCGCGGCGATCCTGCAGTTCCCGTTCTTCGACGCCAACCGGGATGCGGCGGCCAACTACGGCGCCATCGGAGCGGTCATCGGGCACGAGATCGGTCACGGCTTCGACGACCAGGGCTCCAAGTTCGACGGTGACGGCCGCCTCGAGGACTGGTGGACGGAGGCCGACCGCGCCGCCTTCGAGGAGCGCACCGCCAGCCTGATCGAGCAGTACAACGCGCTCGCCCCCGCGCAGGTACCCGAACACCATGTGAACGGCGCCCTCACCATCGGCGAGAACATCGGCGACCTCGGCGGTCTGGGCATCGCCTGGAAGGCGTACCTGCTCTCGCTGAACGGCGAGGAGCCGCCCGTGATCGATGGCCTCACCGGCGCCGAGCGCTTCTTCCTGTCCTGGGCCCAGGCCTGGCAGCAGAAGGGCCGCGACGAGGAGGTCATCCGCCTCCTGGCGATCGACCCGCACGCGCCGAACGAGTTCCGCTGCAACCAGATCGTCCGCAACATCGACGCCTTCTACGACACCTTCCAGGTCGGCGACGGCGACCGGCTCTGGCTTCCGCCGGCGGAGCGCGTCACCATCTGGTGAGCCGGCGAGCATCGATTCTTGGCGCTCCATGACCCCCGATCACGGGGTAACATCGTCCCTGTCGTCGCCGCGGGCACCCCTGCGGCCCCGACCGCGGGGCCGGTGCACGGTCGCCGCAGTTCCGGTACACCGCACTCGGAAGAAAGACCCAGCGACACAGTGACGATCCAGGCGCAAGAGTCCGCACGGCGGGCCCGGCAGGCGGCCACCCGCCGCGGCCGCCACCGCGCGCCGGGATCGACCGAGACCTTCAGCCGCGGATTCGATGCTCTCGGCCGGCTCGCCGTGTCAGGCGTGCAGGTCTCGGCGCGGGCGACGGACCTCTCCACAGGCGCCGTGCTGTTCTCGGTCGACGATCACGTCGTCATGCCGACCGCGAGTATCGGCAAGGTGCTGCTGCTGGTGGAGGTGGCGGCGCGTTTGCAGTCGGGTCAGCTCAGTCCGCTGGCGCACCTCGACCGCGACACCCGCGACATCGCCGGCGAGTCCGGCATCTGGCAGCACCTTCACGTCCCCTCCCTCCCGGTCGCCGACCTGGCCGCGCTCGTCGGCGCGACCAGCGACAACCTCGCGACGAACGTGCTCCTGCGCCGGGTGGGCCTCGAGGCCGTCAGCGCCCGCACAGAGTCGCTCGGGCTGACCCGCACGGCACTGCTCGACCTGGTGCGCGACCACCGCGGCCCGGACGACGCCCCGCAGCTCTCCGTCGGCAGTGCGAACGAGCTCACCTGGCTGTTCTCGGCGCTGGCCCGCGGCGAGATCGTCAACCCGGCCACCAGCCAGCGCGTCATCTCGTGGCTGTCGCTGAACAGCGACTTCTCGCTCGTCTCCAGTGCGTTCGGCCTCGACCCGCACTCGCACCGCCACCCGGAACACGGCATCCTGCTGGTCAACAAGACGGGGACGGATGAGGGCGTGCGCAGCGAGGTCGGCGTGCTCCGCGGCCCGCGCGCAGGCGTCACCTACGCCGTCTCGACCTACTTCGACGACACCAGCCTGCCCGAGCGGCTCGCGGTCATCGAGGGGATGCGTGCCGTCGGCCTCGACCTGCTGGAGTACGTGTTCTGAGTCCGCGCTTGGTCGCGGGACGGGTCACGCCGGCGTCGACGGTTCGATGACGAGCGATCCCATACCGAACTCGAGCACCAGCTCGCCCTCCGCCGAGAAGCGCGCGACGAAGACCGTTTCCCCGCGCAGATCGGCCAGAGCCTGACGGTGGCCCGGCTGCCCCGCCCGCAGGATGGAGGCGCCACGGACGACGGTGGGCAGTCGATCCACGGTCATCACCTGCGTCAGGTCGCCCTCGAAGACCAGCTGCGGGGTCTCGCCGCGGTAGCGGACCGTCTCGAAGGTCGTGCCGGTCAGGGCATCGATGCGTGCGGTCGCCCGCGCCACGGTGTCGGCCGCCTCGGCGGTTGAGCGGCGGCGCCGAGCGACGACGACGACGAAGGCAGCGACGGCTGCGGCGCACAGGCCCACCGTCGCCATCCCGAGGTCGGCTACCGGTGGCACGCGAACAGCATAACGGCGCGGCTCCGGCCGGCGTGGTCACTGCTGGCGGGCGCTGCGGACCTGCTCCCACTCGGCGATCATCTGCGGGAGCCGGCCCTGCACGAAGCGGTAGAACCCCGCCATGTCGCGCAGCCGCTCGGTCGCCGGCGAATCCGGGTCTCCGACCGCGGCGAGCCCCGCCTCCGCCTGGTCCGCGAGCACTCCGTAGATGGGGCTGTTGCGCACCATGAGGGCGTACCAGTCGCTCGGGATCTCGTACCGATCGCGCCGGCTGCCGGTCTGCGACAGACGACGGATGATGCCCAGCGTCTGCAGGTAGCGGACGGCTCCCGAGATGGCCGCCGGGCTCACCTCGAGACGCTCGGCGAGCTCGGCGGCTGTCAGCCCCGGCGTCTCCGTCACGGTGAGCGCCATCAGCACGCGCGCCGGCATCTTCGGGAACCCGGCGGCCGTCAGCACGGCAGCGGAGTGCTCCATCACCTCAGCGAGCGCCGCCTCGTCCTGGGCCATGGGCACCGTCCCGTCTATCCGATCGCGAAATCCCGGCGGCGGATCAGGGCCGCGGCGCCGACGAGCGCGACGACCGTGATGCCGAGCATCCAGTATCCACCGCTCCAGTCGACGTCGCCGACCACGACCGGTGCATCGGCGAACGGCGAGAGGTGCCGCACTCCCTCCGGCAGCTTGACCAGCCCGCCGAAGATGCCGACGAACGCACCCAGTCCGAGTGTGGCCCAGCCGACCGGGGCCGTCCAGCTCGGCACGAGCACGAACACCAGCGTGAGCACACCCAGGTAGACGAGCGCGACGGGCACCTGCGCCGCGGCGGCGGCGAACGAGTCGCCGAAGGTGGATGCGTCCTCTCCCGCGGCGATCGCCGACAGTCCCGAGGCGATGGCCCCCGCGAGCAGCACCGCCAGCACGGCGATGACGCCGACGGCGACGTACGAGAACAGCCACCGCGTTCGGGTGACCGGGGCCGACATCACCAATTCCGCCGTGCCGGCGGACTCCTCCTGCCGGAGCCGGATGACCGCCTGCACCGCGCACGCCGCCGCGAGCACTCCGACGATGGAGAAGATCGCGGAGATGAACAGCTGCGTGAGCGGACCGGAACCGCCGCCGCCGATGCGGCCGATCGCCTCACGGATGCCCGACAGGGCGGGATTGTCGGCGATCGAGCCGTTGATGACGGTGCCCAGTGCGCCCGCGAGCAGACCGCCGAGCGCCCCGCCGATCGTCCAGCCGAGCACAGTCGGCCACTGGAGCCGCCACGCGAGGCCGAAGACGCCTCCGAGGGTCGGGCGCGCGTTCGCACGACCGGCTCGTTCGGGGATGACCCCGGCGCCGGAGTCGCGCACCGCTTGCAGCCCGAACACCGCGGCGATCAGCAGGGCGGCGAGGCCGAGTTGCAGCAGCAGCGGTCGCCAGTCGTCGCCGGTGTACGGCGCGAACTGCTCGCCCCATCCGATCGGGCTGAGCCAGGTGGGCCACGCGGAACGCAGGTGCGTCCCGTCGCCGAAAGGCGTGCCCATCGCGTCGCCGATCCCTCGCACGAGGTAGGCCAGGACCACGACCGCGGCCGCGAAGCCGTTCGCGGCGCGGGAGGTGCTGAACAGCTGGGCGAGCAGCAGGCCGACCGCGAAGAAGGCGAACCCGGCACCCGCGGTCGCGGCGCCGGCGACGATGGAGCCGTACACCGGGAGGCCTCCGGCGATGAAGCCGAGCGCGGTGGCGGCGGCGAGGACGACGTCGACCGCGAGCGCGTGCAGCACGGTCGCGGTCGTCGGCAGGAGCCGTGCCGCCGGCGTTGCGCCGATCAGCTCCGCGCGGCCGGTCTCCTCCTCTGCTCGCGAATGGCGGACGGCCAGGAAGGTGTTCATGAGCCCCGCGAGGAGCGCGAGGAACGTGTAGATCTCGAAGAAGGCGACCGCCGGTAGCGACGTGCCCTGCGGCAGCCCGCGGAGGACGATGATGGTCGGGTCGGCGATCGCGAGCCGGATCAGCTGAGCGCGTGCGTTCGCGTCGCCGTACGTCTGATCGATGGCGGACGCCGAGAACGTCGCGAGCAGGGCGATGCACACGATCCAGATGACGAGCTGCCACCGGTCGCGCCGCAGCCGCTGGCGCATCAGTGACCAGAGGACGGAGCCCGCGCTCGCCCGTGGGACGGCCTCGTCGGTGCGCGGCGGACGGTCCGGCGCGATGGTGCTCATCGTGACGCCCCGACGCGTTCATCGGCGGTGACGTCGTCGCCGTAGTGGCGGAGGAACAGCTCCTCCAGCGACGGCGGCGCGACGGTGAGGCCGCGCACCTCCAACCGCGAAAGCGCGCCCAGCAGGGACGGGACCGCGTCGCTGTCGGCCGTGAACCGCACCCGGCCGTTGACCACATTCAGGTCGTGCGTCGCGGGAAGGGCCGTCAGCGCATCCTGTCCGACGCCCTCTGCAATGAACGAGAACTCGGTGCGGGTGAGGTGTCGCAGCTCGTCGAGAGTGCCGGTCTCGACCGTCCGACCGGCGCGGATGATGCTGACCCGGTCGCAGAGCTGCTCCACCTCCGACAGGATGTGGCTCGACAGCAGGACCGTCGCACCCTCCGCGGCGACGCGCTGGATCTCGGCGTCGAACACCGCCTCCATGAGCGGGTCGAGTCCGCTGGTCGGCTCGTCGAGGATGTACAGGTCGGCCGGTGTCGCGAACGCGGCGACCAGGGCGACCTTCTGCCGGTTGCCCTTCGAATAGGCGCGGCCCTTCTTCGTCGGATCGAGCTGGAAGACATCGATGAGTCGCTTCTTGCGCGCGGCATACTGCGCGTGGTCGGCGGTGCCGCCGCGCAGGCGCGCGAGGAGGTCGATCGCCTCTCCACCGGAGAGGTTCGGCCACAGGCTGACGTCGCCCGGCACGTAGGCGAGGCGGCGGTGCAGGGCGACCGCATCCTTCCACGGGTCGCCCCCGAAGACGGTCGCGCGACCGCCGTCGGCCCGGGCGAGGCCCAGCAGGATTCTGATCGTGGTCGACTTCCCCGCCCCGTTCGGACCGAGGAAGCCGTGAACCTCGCCCGGCGACACCGTCAGGTCGAGGCCATCGAGAGCGCGCACGCGGCCGAATCTCTTCTCGAGTCCGGCGACGTCGATCACTGCATCCATGGGCGGGATGCTACGCCTTTTTCAGTAATTTGTGAAAGTTGTGTTTTGGCGTGCCGGTTCTCGCCGTCTCAGGCCTGACCGCACTGCACCGATTCGATGCCGACGTAGTCGTACTCGGAGGCATCGTCGGGGATCGTCAGGTCGTACGGGACGCCCGCCTCGAAGTCGACGGTGGTGGTCCACGAGTCGAGCGTCTCGCCCTCGGGGGTGTCCGCGAACGTGGCGGTGACGGTCGCGCCGGCGCAGGTCTGGCCGGGTGTCAGTTCGAAGGTCCAGCCGTCGACGTAGTGGACGTGCACGCCGTCGACGTCGTAGTCCTCGACCTCGGAATCGCCGGAGCCGGGGTCGCCGGAGCCGGGGTCCGAGGGCTCCTCCGACGGGTCGCCGGACGAGCCGTCGCCCGGATCGCTGTCGTACGGCGAGGCGCTCGAGCTGCTCTCGGCCTGTGCGATCCGGCTGGCGCTGGCCCCGATCGAGGCGATGACGAGGACCGCGACCAGCAGGATGGCGAGCCCGCCCACGATTCCGCCCACCGTGATGCCCACGATGGCGCCGGTCGACATCCGCTTGCGGGGCGGCGGAGGCGGGTAGCCCTGGTACGCACCGAAGGCACCGGGGCCGTAGCCCGGCGCGGGTTGCCCGGGCTGGGCGTATCCCTGCGGCGGGTAGCCGCCCTGCGCTGGGCCGGGGTACGACCCCCCGCTCGGCGCCTGGGTCGGAGCGCCGTACGGCTGCTGCGGGGCGAAGGGAGGCTGCGGCTGGGTGGGCGCGTTCTGCGGCGGATACGGCTGCGCCGGCTGAGCGGGCGCGCTCTGCGGCGGGTACGGCTGGGTCGGCGCGTTCTGCGGCGGGTACGGCTGCGTCGGCGCGTTCTGCGGCGGGTAAGGCGCCGGCGCGTTCTGCGGGTACGGCGGCTGCCAGGCGGATGCCGCGACCAGCGCATCCCGTGCCGCCGTCAGGGCGTCTCGGCGCTGCGCATCGGCACCGGCCTCCGCGAGCCGCGCCTGGTAGGTGCGCTCCACCTCGTCGCGTGTCGCCGCGGGCGACACCCCCAGCAGTTCTGCCGCCTCGTTCGGACTCACCGCGCCCCCCGTTCAGCTCACGCGTATGGGTTGATCGTAGTGGCGGATCGCCCAACTGCGCCCCGCCATTGAGGACAGACCGGCGCGACCTCAGCCGGAAACCGATCAGACGAGCGCCGCGCCGAGCCCGCGCGTCAGCCCGGGAGCATCCCGTCGGCCCGGACGCTCTGCCGTGGCGATCTCGCCGAGCTCACGGATCACCCGGTTGTAGTACGCCGCAGCAACGCCCGTGCGGTACGCGGCGGGCTGCAGGTCTGCCTCGTTGCGCAGGCGGATCTCGGCCCGTGCCGCCTCGATGGGCGTGATGATCTTGACGCCGGCGCGGTACCGGATCAGCCGGTGCACCCACTGGTCGAGCGCCTCCGGCAGCCCCTTCGGCACCCGGTCGTGCTCGGTGGCGAGGGACGTGAGGGAGCGAGCTGCCGACGTGCTCGTCGACCCACCGGCCGACGCTGTCCCGCTCGCGGCGGCCTCGCGCTCGGCCGCTCGCCGGTCCGCTGCCATGACCGACAGGAGGTCGTCGTGCCGGTTGGCCTGCCGCGACAGCACCTCGAGCTCGTCGAGAGCCGTCGCGTACTCCTCCTCGTAGTCGGCGTAGTCGGCCGGATGCGCGGCGCGGTCGTTGACGAGGTCGGTGCGCGCGGTAGCCGCCTGCGCCCGGGTGAGCACCGTGCGACCGTTGCGCACGCGCTCGAGCCGCCAGGTCCAGGTCGCGAGGGGTTCCGGCATCAGGTGGCTCATGGCTCCACTGTAGGAATGGCCACCGACATCGGTCCGACGACACGACGTCGGCGGCCCGGGCTAGCGTGGATGGTCGTGAGCACCCTTCTCCGCCGCCCGGTCGACCGCGAGATCCTCCGCCTCGCCGTTCCCGCTCTCGGGGCCTTGGTGGCGGAGCCGGTCTTCCTGCTGGCCGACTCGGCGATGGTCGGGCACCTCGGGGTTGCGCCCCTCGCGGGTCTCGGCATCGCGAGTGCGGTGCTGCAGACGATCGTGGGGCTGATGGTGTTCCTCGCCTACAGCACGACTCCCGCTGTCGCGCGGCGGCTGGGGGCGGGCGACGAGCGCGGTGCGGTCGCGGCGGGGGTGGACGGCTGCTGGCTCGCGCTCGTGCTCGGGGTGGTGCTCACGGGCGCCGGGTGGGCGGCCTCGCCGTTCCTGGTGAGCCTCTTCGGCGCGTCGTCCGAGGTCAGCGAGCAGGCGACCCAGTATCTGAGCCTCTCCATGCTCGGGCTCCCGGCCATGTTGCTCGTCTATGCCGCGACCGGGCTGCTGCGCGGACTCCAGGACACCCGCACTCCGCTCGCCGTCGCCGTCGCGGGCTTCGCTGCGAACATCGTGCTCAACTACCTGTTCATCTATGTCGCGGGACTGGGCATCCGCGGGTCGGCGCTTGGAACCGTCGCGGCGCAGTGGGCGATGGTGCTGGTGTACGCGATCATCGTTGCCCGTCACGCCCGCCGGGTCCAGGCCTCCCTCCTGCCCCATCACACCGGCATCGGCCGGACGGCGCGTGCCGGCGGCTGGCTGTTCCTCCGCACGGCGAGCCTGCGTGCGGCCATGCTGTTGGCGGTCTTCGCCGCAACCCGTCTCGGACCGGACGAACTCGCCGCCTTCCAGGTCACGATGACCGTGTTCGCGACCCTCGCCTTCGCCCTCGACGCCCTCGCCATCGCCGCCCAGGCACTCATCGGGAAGGGGCTGGGGGCCGGCGACCTCGAGAACGTCCGTGCGGTGCTGCGCCGGTGCGTTCAGTGGGGAATCGGTGCGGGCGCGGTTCTCGGTCTGGTGACGATCGCGCTGAGCCCGCTCGCGGCGGGCGTCTTCACGAGCGATCTGTCGGTCGCCGCGCTGCTGCCCCTCTCGCTGGCCATCGTGGGCGCAGGCGCCCCGCTGGGCGGGTACGTGTTCGTGCTCGACGGGGTGCTCATCGGCGCCGGAGACGCGCGCTATCTCGCCCTCACCGGCCTCGCGAACGTCGCCGTGTTCGTCCCGCTCGCGGTCGCCGCCGCCCTCTGGGGCGGGCACGATGCGAGCGGCCTCGCCTGGCTGACGGCGGCGTTCGCCTTCGGCTACCTCGGCGCCCGCGCGCTCACGCTCGGTCTGCGCGCTCGCGGCCGCACGTGGATGCGTGCGGGCGCGACGATCTGACCCTCACGCTTCGGCCGCTACGCCTCCCCCCGCCGGCGCAGGCGGCACGGCCGCGCCGATGCTCCCCGCGAGCCCCTACGCCAGCCACTCCCGCGCAGCGACCACGAGCGCCCGGACCCCGGTATTGATCGTCGGCTGCGGAAGCGGCGCGAAGAAGGGCGAGTGGTTGGTCGGGATGTCGGTGTCGACCGTCCCCGCCGCCATCGCCGTGAGCACGGTCTCCGGGTCGGCCCCTCCGAGCATCCAGTACACCAGCGGAGCGCCGGCGGCGGTGGCGAGGTTTCCGACGTCTTCGCTGCCGGAGAGCGCGCCGGGGTGCAGCACGCGGTCGGCGCCGAACTCGGCCGCGAAGGCCGCGTTGACCCGCTCGGTCGACTCCGGGTCGTTCACGGTGACGGGGTAGCGCTCCCCCCACTCCATATCCGGAGCCTTCGGGGCGCCGGACGCCTGCGATTCCGCCGCGATGACGCGGTGCACGCCGTCCAGCACGCGCTGCCGGACCTCTTCGTTGAAGCTGCGCACGCTGATCCCGAGCGTGGCTTCGGCCGCGATGATGTTGTTCTTCGTGCCGGCGTGGAGGCTGCCGACCGTCACCACGGCGGTGTCCTGCGGTGCGATCTCGCGCGACACGACCGTCTGCAGCCGCATGACCGTCGCCGCCGCCATCACCACCGGATCGATCGTCGTCTCGGGCCGTGAACCGTGACCGCCTCGCCCGTGGAGCGTCACCTCCATCGTGTCGACCGCCGCCATGGCCGCGCCGGGGTGCGCGCCGACCATCCCGGCCGGGTACGGCAGCACGTGCTGCCCGAGCACCACATCCGGAACCGGCACCTTCTCGTACAGCCCGTCGTCGACCATCACCTGGGCCCCGCCGCCGTGCTCCTCCGCCGGCTGGAAGAGGGCGACGAGGGTTCCGGACCACTCGCTCCGCGCGTCGTTCAGCGCCTCGACCGCACCGAGGAGACACGTGATGTGGATATCGTGGCCGCACGCGTGCATCAGCGGCACGGCGTTGCCGGCCTCGTCGGTCACCGTCTGGGTCGAGGCCCACGGGAGCCCGGTCTGCTCGCGAACGGGGAGCGCATCCATGTCGGCCCGCAGTAGTACGGTCGGGCCGTCGCCGTTGCGCAGGACTCCCACGACACCGGTCGTGGCGATGCCGGTGTGCACCTCGAGCCCCAGCTCGGTCAGCCGCTCGGCGACGATGCCGGCGGTGCGATGCTCGGTGAAGGCGAGTTCGGGGTGGGCGTGAAGGTCGCGGTAGAGGGCTTCGAGATCCATGCCGTCAGCCTACGACCGGCGCTCCCGAGGAGACCCGCGGAGCCGCCGTTGTGTTCCCCTGGTGGAAAACGCTGGTGAATGTGGAGGGAATCGGCTCTGCGCCCTCCAGCATCTCGACGACCGCGCGTCCGGCCGCCCGGCCCTTGTCCACGGCGGGCTGAACGAGGGTCGTGAGGTCGTAGGGCCAGAGGCCGTCGACGCGGACGCCGTCGAAACCGACGACGCTGACATCCCACGGCACCTCCAGGCCCAGCTCCTCCGCCGCCCGGATGACGCCCGCGGCCAGCAGGTCGCTCTGGGCGATGATGGCGGTCGGCCGGTGTCGAGCGTCGGCGAGGATGGCGCGGCCGGCCGCGCGGCCCTCTTCCACGAACGATCCGCGGGTGACCCAGCCGGGCGCGTCCGGGAAGACGTCCCGGGCACCGGCCAGCCGGTCGAGGGCGGTCGTGGAACTCGCCGCCGCCAGGCGGTCCGCGGTCAGCGGCCCGCGGGCTCGATCGCGGGTGAGCGACAGGGTCACCACGGAGACATCGCGGTGGCCGAGGTCGTAGAGGTGCTGTGCGGCGACCCGGGTGGCCTCCCGGTTGTCCTGGCCGATGGTCGGGACGCCATCGGCCGGGTCGCCCTCGATCGCCACCAGCGGGATGCCGCGCTGGCGGAGCGTGGCGACCGACTCGTCGAGACGCGGGCTGCAGCCGATCAGGACCACCGCATCCATCGGAGCGTCCTCGATGCGCTGCGCGGCCTCGCCGGCGTCGGTGAGGATGAGCAGGCCCGCGTCGATCGCTCCGATCTCCTCCGTGATGCCGTCGAGGAGGGCGATCTTGATGGGGTCGCGGAAGGCGTCGCGCACGCGCTCCTCCATCACGACGCCGACGATGCCGGAGCGTCCGCGGCGCAGCGAGCGCGCCCGAGGGTCGGGGCCGGCGTAGTTGAGGCGCTTCGCTGCGGCGAGCACGCGCTCGCGCGTGGCGTCGGAGACCGGGCCTGTTCCGGAGAAGGCGAGCGAGGCGGTGGAGTTCGAGACACCGGCCAGGCGGGCGACCGCGGCCAGGGTGGGCCGGACGCTCGCGGGGGCTGTGCTGGGTTCGTTCACGTGTGGTAGCTTAGTCGAATCGTTTCGATCGAAACGATTCGAGCAGACGAACCCACAGGAATTCGCCCGATGTCACAGCCGATCTCGACCACCACGCGCTCCCGTCGGGAGCTCACCGCCTGGCGCAACGCGGTCTTCGTCATCTTCATCCTCTCCGGCCTCGCCCTCGCGACCTGGGTGGCCCGCATCCCGGGCATCCGCGACGATCTGGGGCTCGGCAAGGACCCGTCGGCGGTCGGCCTCCTCATCCTCGGGATGTCGGTGGGCGCCATCCTCGGCCTCACCGTCTCCTCCCCGATCCTGGTCCGCTTCGGTCCGCACCGCGGGATGGTCGGCGGACTCGTGATCGTCGCCGTCGGCATCCTGTTCATCGGCTTCGGAGCGACGACGTTCCATTCCATCCCCTCGGTCGCCATCGGGCTCATCCTGCTCGGCTTCGGCAACGGCATGGTCGACGTGATGATGAACGTCGAGGCCACCGCCGTCGAGCGCGAGATCGGCAAGACGCTGCTCCCGCTCATGCACGCCTGCTTCAGCCTGGGAACGGTGCTCGGGGCCGGCATCGGCGCAGCGGCCGCCGCGCTCGGGGTCGCGGTCGTCTGGCACCTGCTCGGCACGGCCGTCGTGATCGTCGCGATCGCCATCGTCGCTGTCCGCTACATCCCGCGCGAGGCCGAACTGGGCGACGAGGCGGCCGAGAAGGAGCGCATCCCCTTCGGCGAGCGCATGCGCACGTCGCTGGCCGTCTGGGCCGACTGGCGGCTCATCCTGATCGGCGTCGTCATGCTCGGCATGGCGTTCGGCGAAGGCTCGGCGAACGACTGGATCTCGCTGGCCGTCGTCGATGGGCACGGCCAGGCCAACTCCGTCGGCGCCCTCGTCTTCGGCTTCTTCGTGGTCGCGATGACCGTCGGCCGGGTGGTCGGCGGCCCGATCGTGGACCGCATCGGCCGCGTCAACGCCATCCGGATCACGGCCGGGATGGGCGCCGTCGGCCTGGTGCTGTTCATCGTGGGCGGCCCGATGTGGCTCGTCGTCATCGGAACCGTGCTCTGGGGCTTCGGCGTCTCGCTCGGCTTCCCGCTCGGCATGTCGGCCGCCGCCGACGGCGCCGCGAACCCCGCCGCACGCGTCTCCGCGGTCGCGATCATCGGGTACTGCGCCTTCCTGGCCGGTCCCCCGCTGATCGGCTTCCTCGGTCAGCACTTCGGCCTCCTGAACGCGCTGTTCCTCGTGCTCGCGCTGCTGATCGCCGCGTTCCTGGCCGCACCGGCCGTGCGCCCCGTCGACGCGCCCGCCGAGCGTCGCGCCGCCTCCCCCGACCCGGCCTGACCCGCCGCCAGACCTGACGCCCCGCTAGACGAAGCGGAGGCTGACCGGCGTCGGGACGGGCGATGTGCCGAGCAGCCGGAGGGTGCGCTCGTCGTCGTCGAAAGCGAACACCGCGACCTCGTCGCTGTCCTGGCAGGCCGCCAGCACCCGATCGCCGCCTGGCGCGATGACGAGGTCGCGCGGCGTGCGTCCGCCGACCGCGACCGAGTCGACCAGCCGCAACTGCGACGCCTCGGCGTCGAAGGCGAAGACCGCGACTGTGTCATCCCCTCGGTTGCTCACCAGCACCGTGCGCCCGGAGTCGCTGATGCACACCGCGGCGGGCAGGTTGTCGCCGTCGGCCCCGTCTGCTCGGGTCGTCGTGCTCTGCACCCGCACGAAGCGGTCGCCCTCCCACCGCAGCACGTCGGCGCTGGAATCGAGCTCGTTCACCAGCACCACGTGACGGCCGTCGGGATGGAACGCCAGGTGCCGCGGGCCGGCCGAGCCGAGTACGACGGTCGCCTCCGGACGGAGGGTCAGCGCGCCGTCATCCGAGAACGCGTACCAGCGCACCTCGCCGATGCCGAGATCGACGACGACGACATCGCCGCTCACCGGGTCGACGCTCAGCTGGTGCACGTGCGGCGCATCCTGCCGCTCCGGGTCGGGTCCGCGGCCCTCGTGCCGCACGAACGCGGTGCGCTCTCCGAGCGATCCGTCGGCGGCGAGCGCGAACACCGACACGGTGCCGCCGCCGTACGTTCCCGCGATGAGGAAGCGCCCACTCGGGTGCACGACCGCGTGGGCCGGGGACGGCCCGCCGCTCGACGCCGAGCCCAGCTCCGTCAGCGAGCCGTCGGCCGCGCGCGCGAAGGCGACGAGGCCACCGTCGGGCTCCGTCTCGCTCACCGCGTACACGTGCTGACCGCCGGGCGCGGCTGTCACCCACGACGGGTTCGCCACCCGCGCCGCGACCGTCACATCGGTCACGTCCGACCCGTCGAACCGGGCGCTGAGCACCCCCTCGGCGTGACCGTCGACATGCGGGAGGCGTTCGGTGTAGGTGCCGATGAGGAGCTCGTGGGCCATGCCGACCATCCAACCACCGTCGCCCGCTGCACTTAGGATGTTGCGGTGCGCCTCGTCATTGCCAACTGCTCCGTCGACTATGCAGGACGGCTCAGCGCGCACCTGCCGCTGGCGACGCGGCTGCTGATGCTGAAGGCCGACGGCAGCCTCCTCGTCCACTCCGACGGCGGGTCGTACAAGCCGCTCAACTGGATGAGCCCGCCGTGCACGCTGACCGTCGACGAGCCCGACGAACTGCAGCGCGCGGCCGGCATCAGCGAGGTCTGGCGCGTCACCCAGGCGAAGACCGCGGACATGCTCGTGGTGTCCATCCACGAGATCGTCAGCGACACCGCGCACGACCTCGGCATCGACCCGGGGCTGCAGAAGGATGGCGTGGAAGCGCACCTCCAGAAGCTCCTCGCCGAGCAGATCCACCTTCTCGGAGACGGCCACGTGCTGGTCCGCCGGGAGTACATGACCGCGATCGGCCCTGTCGACATCCTCGCCCGCGACTCCGCGGGGGCGGCGGTCGCCGTCGAACTCAAGCGGCGGGGCGACATCGACGGCGTCGAGCAGCTGACGCGCTACCTGGAGCTGATGAACCGCGACCCCCACCTGGCCCCGGTCACCGGCGTCTTCGCCGCCCAGGAGATCAAGCCGCAGGCGCGCACGCTGGCGGAAGACCGCGGCATCCGCTGCCTGGTGCTCGACTACGACGCCATGCGCGGCCTCGACGACAGCGACAGCAGGCTCTTCTGATGGCGCAGCCGCGGTTCCCCCAGAGCTACGAGAACGTCCCGGTCCGCACGGCCCTGACGACCCTCGCCGCCGAGCCGACCCTCGAGAACCTGGATTCGCTGCTCGCCGCCGCGGTGAAGGGCGGCCTGGTCGTGGATGTGACCGGCTCCACTCCGCAGGACACCCGGCTGCGCACCATCAGCTCCACCACCGGCGAGGCGGTGCTGCCGCTCTTCACGTCGATGAATGCGCTCCGGGCGGCCGTCGCCCAGTCGGCGGAGGGCGAGGGAGCGCGCGTGCAGGCGGTCATCGTGCCGGCGCTCGAGGCGCTGGGATTCATCCGCACCGCCGAGTTCGTGGCCGTCCAGTTCGACCCCGGAGCGGCGCACACCATGGTCGTCGCACGTTCTCACATCGAATCCGCCCTCGGCGAGCGCTGACCTGGGCCTCAGATACGTCACATACCATAGGACCGCTATGACCAACCCGACCCCCACCGTCACCCGAACCTGGACCTGCGTCCTCTTCGACCTCGACGGCACCCTCACCGACTCCGCACCCGGCATCACCTCGTCGCTCGCCCGCATGTTCGCGACGATCGGTCAGCCGGTGCCCTCCCCCGCCCAGCTCCTCGAGTACGTCGGTCCGCCGCTGCTCGACTCGCTGCAGAGCCTGGGCGGCATGACCGAGCCGGCCGCGCGGCACGCCCTCGCCGTCTACCGCGAGGACTACGCCGCCCACGGCGCGTTCGACTCCGCGGTCTTCCCGGGAGTGCGCGGCCTGCTGCAGCGTTTGCACGCGGCCGGGATCCCCCTGGCCATCGCGACCAGCAAGCCGGAGGCGCAGGCGACCCGCATCCTCGAGCACTTCGGGCTGGCCGAGTACTTCGACGTCATCACCGGCGCGACCGACGACGAGAGCCGCAGCGCCAAGGCGGATGTCGTGGCAGAGGCCCTGCGCCGTCTCGGCGAGCGCGGCGTCGACCTCGAGCACACCGTCATGGTGGGCGACCGCCAGTACGACGTGGAGGGCGCCGGCGCGCACGGCCTGCCGACCATCCTCGTCGAGTGGGGCTACGGTTCGCCCGCCGAGGCCTCCGGGGCCATCGCGGTCGTCCACTCCGCCGACCAGCTGAGCGCCCTGCTGCTCGGCTGACCGCTTCCGGCACTGTTCACCGACACGGACTAGGCGGCGCCGTGTGCTCACGGGTAGGCTGATGTGTTGCGAAACCGCACCTCATACAGCACTAGGAATCCATATGCGCACACGTAATCCGTTCGTTCCGGCTGCCATCGTGGCGGCCCTCACCATCGGCTCGCTTGCGGCCTGCTCCAGCGGCGGCAACACCAACTACGTCTCCTCGCACACGCCCGCGTCGTCGTCCTCGTCGGCCGCCGGTTCGTCCGAGGACGCGAAGTCCGAGGAACTGCCCTCCGACTTCCCGAAGGACGAAGTGCCCGTCGTCGACGGCACCGTGGTGGTCGCCCGCGGCGACAAGGAGAACGGCTGGTCGATCACCGTCCAGCCGTCGGGCAAGAACGGCTTCGCCGACGCGAAGTCCGCGCTCGAGGGCAAGGGCTTCACGCAGCAGCCCGGCGCCACCGACACGTCCGCCGTCTACACCAACGCCACCTACACGGTCTCGGTGAAGACTCCTGGCGTCTCCGTGACGTACAACGTCACCGCCAACCAGTAACACCGCACACCATCGAAGAGCTCCGGAGTTTTTCTCTCGAATCGACCGATTCGACCCGAAAAACTCCGGAGCTCTTGGCTTGGGTCGGGGTCAGGCGTCGATGATGCGGACGAGCTCGTCGATGAAGGCGGTGAACGTGTCCGAGCGGCGGATGAGACCGAGCACGGTCTCGCGGTCGGAGAACACCTCGACGAACTGGTCGAAAACCGTCTGGAAGGATGCGCGACCCGCCGCCGAGAAGGCGATGAACGCGATCACGTTGACCCGGGCGTCGCCCCAGTCGATCGCCGTGTCGTTGACGACGATCGCGATCGCGGTGCGGTGTGCGCTCATCGTCATGGCGTGCGGCACCGCGAGGGAGTCGGTGAACGCCGTGGACGACATCTGCTCGCGCTCGACCGTCTGGTCGACGTACTCCTGGTCGATCGCGCCGGCGGCGATCATCCGGTCGCCGAGGGCGCGGATCATCGTGATCGGGTCGCGGGCGTAGAAGTTCCGCAGGAACAGGCTCTCGTCGAAGTACTCCAGCAGCTCGCTCTTGATCCGCGCGCGATGGCGCTGGCGGCGGATGCGGGACGCGGCCTGACGGATGTGCTCGACGTCGGTCTCGGTGAGGAACGGCTGCACGATGACCGTGTTCTCGCGCCGCCCCCGCGGGTCGATGGTGGTCAGCACCAGGTCGGCGTCGATGGCGTCCCAGTCGGCGTCTGTCGACGTGATGACGCTGGTGATGTCGAGCTCGTCGCCGAGCGTGCTCTCCAGCCGGTCGCGCAGCAGGATGTGCATGTCGTAGTAGTTGGGGCACACCACCGCGCAGGTGACCGCATCCCGCCGCCGTGACTGCTGCTCGAGGTAGGCGCCGACGTGCATCGCGATGTAGGCGATCTCGTCGTCGTTGACCTCGATGCCCTCGGCCGCCTGCAGCCGGCTGGCGATGTAGACCGCGAGCTCGTAGATCATCGGGTACGAGCTCTTGATCGACCGGGTGAGCGGGTTGCGCGAGTAGGTGTTCTCGTGCGCCCGGGCCACCAGGTTCTGCACGTGAAGGGTGAGGCGGACGATGAAGTTCTCGTCGTGGAGGTCGACGAGGTACTCGGTGGATGCGCGGTCCACGATGCCGCGGACCACCGCCAGGTCGGTCGGGCTGACGAACTCCTCGACCGTGTCGCGCCCGGCGCCCGGTGCGATCACGCGCGTGCGCATGAGGATGGCGAGGTAGCGCAGCTCGGTCGTGTCGAGCGCGGTGCCGAAGTGCCGCTCGATCAGTTGGCCCAGGTCGTGCGCGAGTGAGCGGATGGTCTCGCTCGCCTCCGGCTCCTCGACAGCGGGGAGCACGCGATCCTTCGCGACGCGGTCGAGAGCGACGGCCATGTGCAGGAGGACGTCGTTGATGCCGTACTCGTTGACGAAGAAGCCGCGCGCGTCGAGCATCGCGACGAGGTCGGACTTGAAGTCGACCAGACCGCTCGACCCGAACGCCTCCTGGATGCGGGCCACATCGACGACGCTCTGCCGCATCTCGTCGCGGAACAGCCGGCTGAGCAGCTTCCGCCGCGCGATCTCCGGCCCGAGGAGCTGCACGACGGCGCCGTGACGTTCAAGGGCGAGTTCCGTGCCGGAGAGCAGCCCGCGCATCCTCGTCAGGTCCGACTCGATCGTGGAGTCGCTGACGAACAGGCTCTCGGCCGTCTCGTAGACATCGATTCCGTCCGGCTCGTCGAGCAGCCGCCGCGCGAGGAAGACCAGCCGTTCCTGCGGCGAGCCGGCCGTTCCCGTCTCCGAGCTGCCGTCGCCCGCCAGGTAGGCGGCGTACGCATCGGGCTTGACGCGGTAGCCGTTCGATCCGGACTCGACGACATCGCCGAGCGCTGCCGCGTAGCTGCGGATGCTCCGGGTCGTCACCCCGATGTCGTGCGCGAGCTCGGCAGCCGTCACCCAGGCAGCACGACGCGCGAGGATGTCGAGCATCCTCGTCTGCTTCGCCGAGAGCGCCACCAGCGACCACCTTTCCCGACGAGTCAACCACCCCGTAGGGTGCCGCCGTGCGCTTCCGGCCAATTTTCCGCACCCCCGGAAGAAACGCTGCTGGAGCGCGGGCGCACAGCGAGCGAGCATTGCTGACGTTCCATGAGCTCCACCCAGCACGAAAGGCAAGGATCGATGAAGATCGTGGTCGTCTGCGGCGCCGGTGCGTCCAGCACCTTCGTGGCCGTCAAGCTGCGCAGTGCCGCCCGTGAGCGCGGGGCGATCATCGAGGTCCAGCCGGGGAGTGCGAGCCAGCTGGAGTCCCTCGCCGGAGTGGATGTCGTCCTCGTCGGCGCACACCTCGAGTCGGCCGTCCCGGCGATCCGTGAGCGGGCCGCCGCCACCGGCACCGCCGTCGCCGTGCTTCCCCCCGTCTCCCCGGCCGCCCTCGACGGCGAGCGCGCCCTGGACCTGGCTCTCAACGCCAAGGCGGCGGCACTATGAGCAGAGCCGCATACGGAATGGCGGCGGCCACCAGGCCATCACGGAACGAAGGAGACCACAACCATGGCTGAACGGATCATCACGGTCGGATCGACGCACGGGCTGCACGCCCGCCCGGCGAAGCTCTTCGTGGAGGCGGTCAACAGCTCGGGCGCGAAGGTGAAGCTGACCAAGGAGGGCGGCAAGACCGTCGACGCCGGCAGCATCCTCGGCGTGATCTCGCTGGGCATCGACCACGGCGACAAGATCGTGCTCACCACCGACGCGGACAACGGCGAGGCGGTCCTCGACGACCTCGCGGTGATCCTGGCCACGGACCACGACGCCTGAGCGCGGCGGACGCATCATGAGCGACACGAACATCCTCACCGGCGCAGGCATCGGCCAGGGCGTCGCGGTCGGACCGGTCCTCCGGATGTCGGCCCCGCTGCCCGAGCCGTCTGACCAGCCGAGCACCCGCACCCCCGACGAGGAGAAGGCCCGCGTGCAGCAGGCCGTCGCCACGGTCGCGGCGGACCTGCGCGAGCGCGCATCCACCGTCCAGGGCACCGCGGCGGATGTGCTCGAGGCGCAGTCGATGATGGCGGAGGACTCGACCCTCGCCGACGACGTCGCCTCCCGCATCGACGGAGGGAAGACCGCCGAGCGCGCCGTGTTCGAGGGCTTCGCCGTCTTCCGCGACATGCTCAAGGAGCTGGGCGGCTACATGGGCGAGCGCGCCGGCGACCTCGACGACGTCTCGCAGCGCGTCGTCGCAGCCCTGGAGGGCAAGCCGGCGCCCGGCGTCCCGCACTCGGAGACGCCGTTCGTCCTGGTCGCGCACGACCTCGCCCCCGCCGACACCGCTCTGCTCGACCTGACCAAGGTGCTCGGGCTCGTGACCACCGAGGGCGGCCCCACCTCGCACACCGCCATCCTCGCGCGCGAGAAGTCCATCGTCGCTGTCGTCGGCGCGGCCGGCGCCGGAAGCCTCGCCGACGGCGACGAGGTCGTGGTGGATGCGGCGGCCGGCACGGTCACCGTCTCACCGACCGAGGCCCAGCGTGCGGACGCGCTCCGTCGCATCGAGGAGCGCGCCGCCGCCCTCGCCGGCGGTGTCGAGCCGGGCGCGCTCGCGGACGGCACCGCCGTCCCGCTGCTCGCCAACCTCGGCTCGGCCGCGGGCGCGGAGGACGCGCTGGCCGCCGGCGCCGAGGGCGTCGGACTGTTCCGCACGGAGTTCCTCTTCCTCGACCAGCGCCTCGCGCCCGATGTCGCCCAGCAGCGCGAGCAGTACGTCAAGCTGCTCAGCGCGTTCGGCGGCGGCCGCAAGGTGGTCGTTCGGGTGCTCGACGCCGGCGCCGACAAGCCGCTCGAGTTCCTCAACGACGCGCACGAGGACAATCCGGCACTCGGTCTGCGCGGGCTCCGCTCGCTGCGCGCCAACGAGGACATCCTCCGCGAGCAGCTCACCGCCCTCGCCGAAGCCGATGCGCAGACCGACGCGGACCTCTGGGTCATGGCCCCGATGGTCTCGACCGTCGAGGAGACCCGCTACTTCACGGAGCTCGGCCGCGAGTACGGTCTGAAGACCGTCGGCGTCATGGTCGAGGTTCCCTCGGCGGCGCTTCTCGCCGACCGTGTGCTCCAGAACGCGGACTTCGCCTCGATCGGCACCAACGACCTCACGCAGTACACGCTCGCGGCCGACCGCCTGCTCGGTTCGGTCGCCGGCTTCCAGGATCCGTGGCATCCCGCTGTCCTCCGCCTCATCGGCGAGGTCGGCGCGGCAGGCGCGGCTTCGGGCAAGCCCGTCGGCATCTGCGGAGAGGCGGCGGCGGACCCCCTGCTCGCCGTCGTGCTCGTCGGCCTCGGCGCGACGACGCTCTCGATGTCGCCCGCGGCGATCGCCGACGTGCGGCTCTCGCTCAAGCGCTACACCCTCGGCCAGGCGCGTTCGCTGGCCGAGACCGCCCTGGCCGCCGATGGCGCGGCCGAAGCGCGGGCGGCGGTCCGTGAGGCCGCCGACCGTTTCACCTCACCAGCCCCCGACAACAGAAACGAGGCACCACAATGACATCGGCGACACAGACGTCGGCGACGGCGTCGGCCCCGAAGAAGCCCAACAGCGCGCGCGTCCACGTGCAGCGGTTCGGTACCTTCCTCTCCAACATGGTGATGCCCAACATCGCCGCATTCATCGCCTGGGGCATCGTCACGGCGCTCTTCATCGACAAGGGCCCGTTCCCCAACAAGGACATCGCGAGCCTCGTCGGCCCGATGATCACCTACCTGCTCCCGCTCCTCCTCGCCAACACCGGCGGGCGCCTGGTCTACGGCGTGCGCGGCGGCGTGGTGGGCACCATCGCGGCCATGGGCGTCATCGTCGGCACCGACATCCCGATGTTCATCGGAGCGATGATCATGGGTCCGCTCGGCGGCTACCTCATGAAGCAGGTCGACCGCATCTGGGAGGGCAAGATCAAGGCGGGCTTCGAGATGCTCGTCAACAACTTCTCCGCCGGAATCCTCGGTTTCCTTCTGGCGATCGGCGCGTTCTTCGGCATCGCTCCACTGGTGCAGGGCCTGAGCAAGGCGCTCGAAGCCGGTGTGGACTGGCTGGTGTCGGTGCACCTGCTCCCCCTGGTCAGCATCCTGGTCGAGCCGGGCAAGGTGCTGTTCCTCAACAACGCGATCAACCACGGCGTGTTCACGCCGATCGGCACACTGGAGTCGCAGCAGACCGGCAAGTCGATCCTGTTCCTCATCGAGACGAACCCCGGCCCCGGTGCCGGAATCCTGCTCGCCTGGGCGATCTTCGGTCTCGGTGCAGCCCGCGCGGCGGCTCCGGGCGCGTTCATCATCCAGTTCTTCGGCGGCATCCACGAGATCTACTTCCCGTACGTGCTCATGAAGCCCATCCTGATCATCGGCGCGATCCTCGGCGGCATGACCGGTGTCGCGGTGAACGTGGCCTTCCAGACCGGCCTTCGAGCGCCCGCGGCGCCAGGATCGGTGTTCGCGATCTTCGCGCAGGCGCCCGTCTCGAACATGCTCGGCATCGCGTTGGCGATCATCTCCGCCGCCGCGGTCTCGTTCGCCTTCACCGCGATCGTCCTGCGATCCAGCCGCAAGCGCGACCTGCTGGCCGGGAACGCCGGCGACCTGTCGGCCGCCGTCGCCCAGACCGAGGCGAACAAGGGCAAGTCCTCCTCGGTGCTCGGCGGCCTCGTCGACGAGGCCGAGCACGACACCGGTGACGCCCAGGGCGACGCCACGGATCGACTGGTGCGCAACATCGTGTTCGCGTGCGACGCTGGCATGGGTTCGAGCGCGATGGGCGCGTCGGTGCTCCGCAACAAGATGAAGAAGGCCGGAGTGGAGGGGGTCACGGTCACGAACCAGGCGATCAGCAACCTCGACGGCACGGCCGACCTGGTCATCACGCAGCAGCAGCTGACGGACCGCGCCAAGGGTCAGTCGCCCGACTCGATCCACGTCTCGGTCGACAACTTCATGAACAGCCCCAAGTACGACGAGGTCGTCGACCTCGTCAAGAACCAGCGAACCACGGAGGACGCCAACAAATGACCGACACGATTCTCGACCGGGCGAACGTCGTGGCCGCGGGCACCGCGACCACACGGGAGGACGCGATCCGGGAGGCGGGTGAGCTGCTCGTGCAGGCGGGCGCCGTCGAGCCGGGTTACGTCGACTCGATGCAGGAGCGCGAGAACACCGTCTCCACCTTCATGGGGAACGGCCTCGCCATCCCGCACGGCACCAACGAGTCCAAGGACGAGATCAAGCGGTCCGCGCTCTCCTTCATCCGCTACTCCTCGCCGCTCGACTGGGGCGGCGAGGAGGTGCGGTTCGTGGTCGGCATCGCCGGTCAGAACAACGAGCACCTCGAGATCCTGTCGAAGATCGCCATCCTCTTCTCGGAGGAGGACGACGTGCAGAAGCTGCTCGACGCGCCGGACGCCGAAGCGCTCTACGCGTTGCTGGGAGATGTGAACGAGTGAAGGCCGTCCACTTCGGAGCGGGCAACATCGGACGCGGCTTCGTGGGGCTCCTGCTCCACGAAGCCGGGTACGAGGTCGTGTTCGCCGACGTCAACGCCGAGCTCATCGACGCTCTGGCCGCGGCGGACTCGTACCGGGTCCATCTGGTCGGCGAGGACTCGGAGACCAAGACCGTCACCGGGTTCCGCGCGATCAACAGCGCGACCGAAGAGGACGCGCTGGTCGCCGAGATCGCCTCCGCGGACGTGGTGACGACGGCGGTCGGCCCGCGCATCCTCCGCTTCGTCGCCCCGGTGATCGCCCGCGGCCTCGCCGCTCGGGCGGACGACGCGCCCCGCCTGGCCGTGATGGCCTGCGAGAACGCGATCGGCGCCTCCGATCTGCTGGCGGCGGAGCTCATGGACGGGCTCCCGGACGACGACGCCCGCGAGCGGCTCGCCGCGCGGGCGGTGTTCGCCAACACCGCGGTCGACCGCATCGTGCCGGCGCAGGCGGCGGACGCCGGGATCGACGTCACGGTCGAGACGTTCTACGAGTGGGTCGTCGACCGCTCGCCGTTCGGCGGGCACGCACCCGAGATCCCGGGCGCGCACTTCGTCGACTCGCTCGGCCCGTACATCGAGCGCAAGCTGTTCACGGTCAACACCGGCCACGCGACCGTGGCGTACACGGGCTTCCTGGAGGGGGCGACCACGATCAGCGAGGCGATCGCGATCCCCGCCGTCCGGGAGGCCGCGGAGGCCGCCCTGCGCGAGACCTCCGCCGCCCTCACCGCCAAACACGGGCTGCCGGAGGAGGAGCTCGCGGCATACCGCGTCAAGATCCTCGGCCGGTTCGCGAATCCGTACCTCGTCGACGAGGTGACCCGCGTCGGGCGGGAGCCGATCCGCAAGCTCGGCAGGAACGACCGCTTCATCGGGCCCGCGTCAGACTACGCGGAGCACGTCGGAGGCATCCCCGCCGCCCTGATCGCGGCCGTCGGCGCCGCCCTGCGGTTCGACGTGCCCGAGGACACCCAGAGCGTCGAGCTGCTCAAGCTGCTCGACGAGGCGGAGCCCGCCGCGATCGTGGAAGAGGTCATGGGCGTCGAGCCCGGAGAGCCGCTCCACGATCCCCTTGTGGAGACCGTCGCGTCGGCCCAGCGCGAGCGGCTGGACGCGGCGCTCTGAGAGCTGCGGCCGGGCGGCTTCCCCCATGCCGCCCGGCCGCCCCTGGGTATCCGCCGACCGCAGATCACAGCGCGCGGGCCTGGTGGTACGTTTCGCATGTGAGCCGAATCGTGTCGGTGGCCCCGGTGCTCCCCGCCCGGAGCTACAGCCAAGGGGAGATCACCGCCGCGCTGCTCGCGATGATCACATCGGACCCCGCCAGGCAGAAGGTGATGCGCCGCATCCACGCCTCCTCCGGCGTGCAGAGCCGCAGTCTTGTGATGCCGCTCGAGCGCTACAGCTCGCTGGGCTCGTTCCAGGAGTCGAACGACTTCTTCATCGCCGAGGGGACGACGCTGGCCGAGCGAGCCGTGACCGCTGCGCTCGACTCCGCCGGCCTGGCACCCACGGACGTCGACTTCCTGCTCTTCACCTCGGTGACCGGCATCGCCGCGCCTTCGATCGACGCCCAGCTGGTGTCGCGGCTGGGCCTCCGCACCGACGTCAAGCGCCTCCCGAGCTTCGGGCTGGGATGCGTCGCCGGAGCCGCGGGGATAGCCCGCGTCAACGATTACCTGGCCGGACACCCGGATGAGGTGGCCATCCTGCTCTCGGTGGAGCTGTGCTCCCTCACCGTGCAGGCGAGCGACGACTCGATGGCGAACATCGTAGCGAGCGGCCTCTTCGGCGACGGCGCCGCAGCCGTGGTCATGGTCGGCGATCGGCGCGCCGAGAAGCTGGGTCTCGCCGGCCCGGACGTCGTCGACTCGCGCAGCCACATCTACCCCGACACCGCCGATGTGATCGGCTGGGACATCGGCGGCACCGGCTTCCGCATCGTCCTCAGCGCCGGCGTGCCCGAGGTCATCGAACGCAACTTCGCCGGCGACGCCCGGGGCATCCTCGCCGCCCACGGTCTGGAGGTCGCGGACGTCGGCGCCTGGGCGGCGCACCCCGGCGGCCCGAAGGTGCTGGAGGCGTTCTCGCAGGCGCTCGACCTGCCGGACGGCGCTCTCGACTCCAGCTGGCGCTCACTCGCGAACGTCGGAAACCTGTCCTCGGCGGCGGTTCTGCACGTGCTGGCGGAGCAGCTGGATGCGCACGCGGCCGGCACCATCGGGCTGCTGTTCGCGCTCGGCCCGGGGGTGACCAGCGAACTCGTCCTGCTGCGCTGGGCGGATGGCGCCGAGCGCCCCGCGGCCGCCGGCGTCGAGGCTGCCGCGCCCTCCGCCCCCGCCGCGCTTCCCGCGGCCGCGATGATCGACCCGGTCCCGTGATCTGGTACACCGTGCTCGTCCTCGCGACGGGCGCAGAACGCATCGCCGAGCTGATCGTCTCGACCCGCAACGCGAAGTGGTCGTTCGCCCGCGGCGGCGTCGAGTTCGGCAAGGGGCACTTCCCGCCGATGGTCGCGCTCCACACCGGGCTCCTGCTGGCGTGCCTCGCCGAGGTCTGGTTCGCCGACCGGCCGTTCCTGCCCTGGCTCGGCTGGCCGATGCTCGTGCTGGTCTTCGCCAGCCAGGCTCTGCGCTGGTGGTGCATCGCCACGCTCGGTCCGCGCTGGAACACCCGCGTGATCGTCGTCCGCGATCTGCCGCTCGTGACGGGCGGACCGTACCGCTGGTTGAAGCACCCCAACTACGTCGCCGTGGTCGTCGAGGGCTTCGCCCTGCCCCTCGTCCACACCGCGTGGATCACCGCGCTCGTGTTCACGGTGCTGAACGCGTGGCTGCTCGTCGTGCGCATCCGCTGCGAGAACCGTGCCCTCGCCACCGTTCTCGCCGCACCGGCACGCGCATGAACGCACAGGTCGTCGTGGTCGGGGGCGGCCCGATCGGCCTCGCCTGCGCCATCGAGGCACGCGTGGACGGCTTGGAGGTCGTCATCGTCGAACCGCGGGTCGGGCCGATCGACAAGGCGTGCGGAGAGGGCCTGATGCCCGGGGCGCTGGCCGCCCTTCACCGGATCGGCGTGGACCCGGCCGGGAGGCGTCTCGACGGCGTGGCCTACATCGACGCGGACTCGCGGGTGGAGCACCGCTTCGCCGAGCGCCCGGGTCGAGGCGTGCGACGGACCGTGCTGCACCAGGCGCTTGCGGAGCGGGCGTCCGAGCTGGGCGCTCACCGTATCCACGCGAAGGTCACCGGTCTCAGCCAGGACGGGGACGGCGTCGACCTGACCCTGAGCGACGGCACGACCCTGCGTGCCCCGTGGGTGATCGCCGCGGACGGCCTCCACTCGCCGGTGCGCCGCATGCTGCAGCTCGACGGACGTGCTCAGCCGGGGACCCGGAGACGGTTCGGCCTGCGGAAGCACTTCGCCGTCGAGCCATGGACGTCGCTGGTGGAGGTGCACTGGTCGGCCGGGGCGGAGGCGTACGTGACTCCGGTGGACGAGCGCCTTGTCGGCGTCGCCGTGCTCGGCTCCCGGCCCCTCGATGTGGATGAGGTGGTGGCGGGCATCCCCGAGCTCGCCGAACGCCTGCAGGGCGCCGCGGTGGCGACCGACCCGCGCGGGGCCGGCCCGCTGCTCCAGCGCGCTCGCTCACGGGCCTCGGGCCGGGTGCTGCTGGCGGGTGACGCCTCCGGCTACGTCGATGCCCTGACCGGCGAGGGGATGCGCGTGGGCTTCGCCCAGGCGCGGGCGGCGGTCGCCGCGGTGAAGATGGGAAGCACCGAGCAGTACGAACGCGCGTGGCGGGCGACCACACGCGACTTCCGCGTCCTCACCTCGGCCCTGGTCGTGGCGGCGCGCTCGCGCTTCCGGCCGCGGATCGTACCGACCGCCGCCCGCCGCCCGGAGCTGTTCGGGTCGATCGTGGAGCGCCTCTCGCACTGAGGCCGTCGAGCCTGAATGCCTGCATACTCGGGCTTTTAAAGCATGCTTAGCACCTGTGGAATGTGGTCTCCGCACGGGTAGACCGATTAGTATCTGGAATCGAGCATCGACATCGGATATGCCGAAAGGTGAGACATGAACGCATCCGCACCCGGCCCCGTGGACGACGCGACCGCCCCCGAGCAGAAGGCGGTCAAAAAGCGCACGACGGTGACCTTCTACCTGACCGACGCCATGCGAAATCGTGCACGCGCCGCCTACCGCCAGACGTCCTTCGACGAACGCGACGGCAGTTGGTCCGAGATGCTGAACAAGGCTCTCCTGGCCGAGGTCCAGCGTCGCGAGAAGGCCTACAACGAGGGCAAGGTCTTCGTGGGCAACGACGAACCGCTGACGCCCGGGCGACCGATCGGCTTCTGACCCGGCGCTCGGGAAACGCTCCGGACACGCTCCGGACACGACGAACTCCCGGCACGTCGACGGCTGGGGAGCGTCGACGTGCCGGGAAGCGTCCTCCCGCGTCAGCGGGTGTCGGTCACCGGGTGTCGGTCACCGGGTGTGGTGGCGGCGCGTCCGGTTGGCGGACACGAACGCCAGCATCACTCCGAGGAGAGCGAGCAGGGCACCGAGGGCACCCAGGCCCAGCTCGTCGGAACCGGTGGAGGCGAGGGCCGCGGCCCCCGACGCGCTGCCCGCGGCCAGCGACATGGACCCACCCGCGGACGCCGTCACCATGCCGGCACCGGTGCCACCCGTGGTCGGGGTGGTCGGAGTCGTCGGGGTGGTCGGGGTCGTGGGCGTGGTCGGAGTCGTCGGGTCGGTCGGGTCGGTCGGGTCGGTCGGGTCGGTCGGCGTCGTGGTGGAGCCGGTGGTGGTGCTGTCACCGACGACGCTGATCGCGTTGCCGCCGACGGTCACCGGAACATCCACACCGATCGGCAGGTCGATGCCGCCGAGGACGCCGTCATCGCTTCCGCCAGTGGTGCCCCCGGTCGTCGAACCACCGGTCGCCGGAGCGGTGGTGGAGGATCCGGCGGAGGTCGAGTCACCGACCACCGAGATCGCGTTACCACCCGCCGTGACGGGCACCGCAGCGTCGATCGGAGCCTGGATGCCGGACAGCAGCCCGCCGTCCGAACCCGTGCCCGACGTGGTGGTCCCGGTACCGGCGGCCGGAGCCGTCGTGTCCGAACCCGAGGTCGTCGAGTCGCCGATCAGGGAAACAGCGTTACCGCCTGCCGTCACCGGCACCGCAGCATCGATCGGAGCCTGGATGCCCGACAGAATGCCACCATCCGAACCCGAACCCGAGGTCGCCGTGCTCCCGCTACCGGCGGCCGGAGCCGTCGTGCTCGAGTTCGACGTCTGCGAGTCACCGATCACCGAAACAGCATTACCGCCTGCCGTCACCGGCACCGCAGCGTCGATCGGAGCCTGGATGCCCGACAGGATGCCGCCATCCGAACCCGAACCCGAGGTCGCCGTGCTCCCGCTACCGGCTGCCGGAGCCGTCGTCTGCGAGCCCGAGGACTGCGAGTCGCCCAGGACCGAGATCGCGTTGCCGCCGACCGTCACCGGCACTGCGGCGTCGATCGGGGCCTGGATGTCGGAGAGCAGCCCGCCGTCCGAGCCGGAGCCCGACGCCGTCGCGGACGAGCCGGAGCCAGACGCGGGCGCCGTGGCCGACGAATCGGTCGAGGTCGAGTCGCCGATGACCGAGATGGCGTTGCCGCCCGCGGTCACCGGGACATCCACCGCGACCGGCGCCTGGATGCCCGACGCGACGCCGTCCGCGCCGCCCGAGGTGGCGCTCGCTCCCGAGTCGGCGGCCGCAGGAGCGGCAGCCGAGTCGGAGCCGGACCTGGTGGAATCGCCGAGGACGCTCACCGCATTCCCGGCCACCGTCACCGGGACGCTGACCGAAGCCACCGCCTGGTCGCCGCTGAGCACGCCCCCGACGGAGTCGGGCGAGATGGACACGGAGGGAGCCGCCGGCGCGGCCGGAGCAGCCGCCGTAGACCCGCTGCTGGTCGAGTCGCCGAGGACCGAGATGCCGTTGCCCGACAGGGACACCGGAACCGAGATGCCGACGACCGCCTGGTCGCCGCTCGCGATCCCGTCGCCGCTGGGAGCCTCGGCCGCATTGGCCGCGGCCGTTCCGGCGAGCCACAGGCCGCCGACGCAGAGGGTGAACCACATCCCTCTGGATACGAACTTGTTCATGATCAAGCCTTTCGAATGAGTGTCTGCGCCCGGGCATGAGGATGCCGGGGCGAATGGTCGCGTACTGCCTCAGAGGGCAGCGGCGACCCACTCAGTCGGGGCTGATGTCGTGGTCGGCGACGGGAGCCGCGGGGATGCGGTCATCCGCGGCAGCGCCGATGCGCCCGCTCCAGGCGGAGCCGGGCAGGAGGAAGCCGTCGGCCGTCGCGGCCGCACCGGGCGCAGCTCCGCCCGGGCCACCGGATCCACCGGTCGTACCGGCGGTGCCGCCTTCGGGCAGTCCACGGCCGGGCAGTCCACCCGGCAGGCCGCCGGGCGCGTCTGCGGGCGCACCACCGGCGCCGGCTCCGGACGGGTCGGCGAGGAGCGCCCCGGCGCCGAAGGAGGCCGCACCTGTAGCGGTGAGCAGCCCGAGAGGGCTGCCCGCCGGCACCGAGGCTGCTGCCGGACCGGCCGCCACACCAGGCGAGAGGAGGGATCCGAGGAGGCCCGCACCGTCGGACACCGTCGCACCCGGGTCCGGCACGGGAAGCGCCGTCACGGGCGGAGTCAGCGGCGCTACGGCCGTGTCGACCGCGCCCACCACATCCGACACCGCCTGGTCGACCCCGCCGGTGACCGGCTGAGTGACCGACGAGACAGGGGCCGGCGGGAGCACGTCACTGACGATCGGCACCTGCGCGACGACCTGGTCCACCACGTCGACGACCGGGTCGACCGAGCTCGAGACCGGCGACTGTTCGACGACCTGGTCGACCGTATCGGTGACCGGGGTCACCACCGCGGAGACGACCTGCTGCACGGGCTCTGGAACGGCCGGAGCGACCGCCGAAGTGACCGAGCCGAGCACCTGGCCTACCGCTCCGGTCGCGTTCGACACGACCGCCGAGACGGGCGAGGGCGGCGGAGCCGGTTCGGCCGCGGACGCGGAAGCGCCCCCGAGGAAGAAGCCGAGGACGGTCAGGCCGGCGCCGGCGATCAGAGAGCCGATCAGCACGCGCGCAGGGGTGACCTGACGCGGGTGCAGCTGCTCAGCAGCTTCCGGCATACGATCACCCCCTGACCGTTCGAGACAGGAGGGACTGTACTCCGCCGTCTACTAGAACGGAAGAGCGGCGCCCGAGGTCTCGATTTCTTCGCGTTCGTTATGCGAAGAGCGTCGGCGGGAGGCGGAGGCCGCGATCGCGACGACGACGAGTGCCCCCACCGTCATCGCTGCGCCCACCCACAGGGGCGATGTGTAGCCCAGCCCGGCCGCGATGGTGAGGCCGCCCAGCCAGGCGCCGAGCGCGTTCCCGAGGTTGAAGGCGGCGATGTTGCCGCCCGAGGCGAGGGTCGGCGCGTGCGAGGCGTACGAGAGCACCCGCAGCTGGAGCGCGGGAACCGTCGCGAACCCGAACGCCCCCATGAGAACGAGCGCGATCACCGCGCCGACCGGCATCCCGGCCACCAGGGCGAAGCCGACGAGAACGACCGCCAGCGCGCCGAGCAGCCAGAGCAGCGTGCCGTCGATCGACCGGTCGGCCAGGCGGCCGCCGACCCAGTTGCCCGCGAACAGACCGAGCCCGAACAGGATGAGGAGCCACGGCACCGCGGAGGAGGGGAACCCGGACACGCCGGTCAGCGTGTAGGCGATGTACGTGAAGGCGCCGAACATCCCGCCGAAGCCCAGAACGGTGGCTGCGAGCGACAGCCACACCTGCCCGGAGCGGAACGCCGACAGCTCGCCGCGCAGCCCCGCGCCCGGCCGGTCGCCGGCGTCGCGCGGCACGAGCAGGGCCACGCCGATCATCGCTGCCACTCCGATCACCGTGATCGCCCAGAACGTCGACCGCCAGCCGAACGCCTGTCCGAGGAGGGTGCCGAACGGCACGCCGAGCACGTTCGCCGCGGTCAGACCGGTGAACATGACGGCGATGGCGCGCGCCTGCTTCTCCGGCGCGACGAGACCGGCGGCGACCACCGAGCCGATGCCGAAGAACGCGCCGTGGCAGAGTGCGGCGAGGATGCGCCCGCCGAGCATGACGCCGTAGTCCGGCGCGATCGCCGAGAGCAGGTTGCCCACGACGAAGAGCACCATCAGCCCGAGCAGCGCCGCTTTGCGCGGGATGCGCGTGGCCGCGGCGGTGAGACCGAGCGCTCCGACGACCACCGCGAGCGCGTACCCCGAGATCAGCCACCCCGCGGTCGCCTCGTCGACGTGGAAGTCGGCGGCGACCTCGGGCAGGAGCCCGGCGATCACGAACTCGGTGAGTCCGATGCCGAACCCTCCGAGTGCGAGGGCGATCAGGCCAGCGGGCATGGATGTCTCCTTCGGGATGCGGGGGTGGTGCGCTACTCTGTTAGTTGCAGACGCGCTATAAATACTTGCACGTGCAACTACTTCGCGCAACCCGTCTGCCGAGACGACCGGGAAGGGGCGCCCATGGGCATCGCCGACGACGCCGTGGAGGTGCGCGCGCACGGCTGGCGCACGCTCGCCGCGCTGCACGGGTACATCGAGGCGGAGCTGGAGCGCGAGCTGAGCAAGGAGGTGCAGCTGTCGGTCGTCGAGTACACGGTGCTCGACGCGCTCGCCCGGCAGGACGGCTGGCACATGCGCATGCAGCAGCTCGCCCGCGCGAGCGCCCTCAGCCCGAGCGCGACCACCCGTCTCGTGAACCGCCTCGAAGACCGCGGGCTGCTCACCCGCATCCTCTGCGACGACGACCGCCGCGGCATCTACACCGAGCTGACCGGCGACGGGCACGAGCTGCTCGACACCGCCCGCCCGGTCCACGACGCCGCGCTCTCACGCGCGCTCGACGGCGCTCGTCAGGTGCCGGAGCTCGCCCCGCTGGTGGACGCTCTCCCCCAGCTCAGCGTGCAGCCTGCCTGAACCGAGTCAGCGCAGCACCTCGACCAGGGCGACCCACGAGAACAGCACGGTCGTGACGATGGCCAGGATGGTGCCGACGGCCACCAGGATCAGCCCGAGCGGCAGCGCCGGCGCCAGCACGAGCACGAGGCCGGCCACCGCGTACAGCGCGGGTGGGAAGGCGAACAGCGCGACCCGCTCGGCCGTGTAGCGGCGGAACCCGGTCTGCACCGCATCCCGCTGCACCGCCTCCGCGGAGCGCACCACCACGACGGCGCACAGCGCGGTGCCGATGAGCACCTGGACGCCGTACCCGATCGTGCCCTGACCCGGGATGAGCGCGGCGCACGACAGCGCGACACCCAGGATGAGGCCGGCGATGGACGCTCCCGCGCGGGCCGCGAGTCCCCGTGACTCGGCGATGGTCTTGATGTTGACCGACAGGGCGACGATGAGCAGACCACCGAGCGCGGCGCCGGCCCCAGCGACCGCGACATTGAACTCCGACCACGAGGCGAAGGGCTCCAGCATGGCGTCAGCGTAGCGGTGCCCGGCGGCCAGGGCGTATAACGGGGACATGGCCGACGCGCTCAGCACCTGGATCGACCGTTACCGACGCGCGTGGGAGAGCAACGAGCCCGACGACATCCGCGCGCTGTTCACCGAGGACGCCAGCTACCGGACCGAGCCGTTCGCCGAGCCCTGGGACGGCCACATCGAGATCGTCGAAGGCTGGCTCGACGCCCAGGACGACCCGGGCGCTGCCACCTTCGAGTGGCGGCTCCTCGGGCAGGACGGCCCGGTGTACTTCGTCGAGGGCGTGACCGACTACCGCGACGGACCGATCTACAGCAACCTGTGGATAATCCGGCTGGCGGAGGACGGCCGCGCCGAGGAGTTCACCGAGTGGTGGATGGAGCAGGAGCCCGACCAGGACTGACCCGGTCCCGGGTTCACCGTATCGCCGGCGGTCGTCACGCGAGCTGACCGAGCCACAGGCCGAGCCCTGCCGCGGCGAGCGCCAGCACCAGCATCCCGACGCCGTTGAACAGTGCCGCCCGATAGCGTCGCTGCTGCGCCAGGCGCACCGTCTCGTAGCTTGCGGTGCTGAACGTGGTGTAGCCGCCCAGGAAGCCCGTCCCCAGCACGGCGCGCCACTCGGGCGGAAGGCCGTGGGCGAGTGCGAGCCCGGTGACCAGCCCGAGCAGGAACGACCCGCTCACGTTGATCACCGTGGTACCGAACGGGAACGAGACCCGCACCCGTGCCTTGAGCACACCGTCGAGCACCAGCCGGGCGACCGCGCCCAGCCCGCCGGCCGCGGCGACGGCGACGACGAGCAGCGCGGTCACCGGCCGCTCCGCTCGGCCCGCCGACGCGCGATGCCGGATGCCAGGGCGATGCCCGCGACAGACGCGATGGCGCCGACGGCGACGGTCGCGACGGCGTAGAGGATGCTGAGGCCGATGCTCTGGGCCGCGATCAGGCCGTCGGTGTCCACCGCCAGGGAGCTGTACGTCGTGTAGCCGCCGAGGATGCCGGTGCCGACGAACAGCCGGAGATCGCGCCGGCGGCCCTCATCCGGTCCGCGCAGGGCGAGTGACTGCAGAAGCCACCCGAGCACGAAGGCGCCCGTCACATTGATGAGGAACGTGATGAGAGGCACGCCCGCGACCGGCGGCACGGACAGCGTCAGGAGGTACCGCGCGGCCGCCCCCAGCGCGCCCCCCACGAAAACGAGCAGGATCGAGCGCCAGTGCAGATGCACGGGCGCGGGCGCGCGGGTCGTCACGAGAGCGGCGGCTCTTCCCAGGGGAGCTTCTGGGCACCCGGAACGGGGTTCAGGGGCACCACGACGACGGGGCGGTGCTGCCGGTGCGCCAGGTGCACGCCGACGGAACCGTTGAAGAACTCTCGCAGGCTGCCGCGAAGACCGGCCTCACGCGTGCCCACCACGATGTAGCGCGCCTCCATGTCGTCCGCCAGACGCGACAGCGACCAGGCAGGATCACCGGCCAGCTGCTGCAGGAAATAGGGGATGCCGCGGCCGTCGAGGAAGCGGCGGATGTGCGCCTCCAGGTCAGGGTCGAACCGCGCCTCCTCCGTCTCGGGCAGGTCCGGGTCGTACGGCAGTGCCACCACCGTTCCGTCGACGTAGCTCGAGACGAGGTACCGGTCCGGGTCGACGTTGGCGCAGACGAGCGGCACGTCCAGATCGTCGGCGAGACGGGCGGCCTCCTCCAGCACCGCGATCGGCTGACCGGGAACGACCGCCACCAGGATGCCGCCCCGGCCGGAGAGCGCATTGCCGTTCATGCCCCTAGTGTGCACCATCGCGGGTTCACTCGTACCGAGGGGTGGGGTACGTTCGGCGATACAGCGTCTGAAGGGAGCCCGAACCGATGGCCCATACGCCTCCGCTGCCGCGCGAGCGCCGCCGCACCACCCGCGGACTCCGTCCGCTCCCTGAGTTGACGAAGGACCTCGTCGCTCAGCTGCGTCGCCTCGTCGCGTCGGAGATCGCCCTCTTCAAGGCGGAGATGTCCGCCAAGGCGAAGGCGGCCGGGATCGGCGCGGGGCTCCTCGTCGGCGCCCTGCTGTTCCTCTTCTTCGCATTCGGCGTGCTGGTGACGGCCGCCGTCCTGGGCTTCGCGCTCATCCTCCCCGCCTGGCTCTCGGCGATCATCGTCGCCGTCATCCTCATCGTGATCGCCGTCGTCCTCGGCCTGATCGGCTGGCGCAGTCTCAAGAAGGGCGTTCCGCCGGTGCCCGACGATCTGGGCAGCGAGCTGAGCGCCGACGCGAAGGCCCTGAAGGGGGAGCAGCCGTGACTACGGACACCACACCGTCGGTGAGCCGCCAGGGGCAGCGCCCTGCCGGACGCCCGCCGCTCCCCAAGGGGGCCGGCATCAACTCCTTGAAGCTCGACCTCGAGGTGACGCGGGAGGAGCTCGCCAGCACCCTCGACGACCTCTTCGCGACTTTCAACGTCCGGGTGCAGATCCGGTCGCATCCCACCTTCTTCGTCGGGCTCTTCCTCGCCCTGACCGGGACCGCGGCCGGGATCGCCGCGCTCCTGCTGCGGAGACGCGGGCGTGCCGGCTGACCAGGGCGGCGTCGGCAGCGACCGCGCCAAGGCGGTCCGGCGGATCGAGGATCGTCGCAGCCTGCCGTGGTACCGCCTGCCGTGGGGGTTCATCCTCAAGCGGACGATGCGCAGCTTCACCACCGACCAGTGCACCGACCTCGCCGCCGGACTGACCTACTTCGCTGTGCTGTCGCTCTTCCCCGCACTGCTGGCGCTCGTCAGCATCCTCGGGATCGTCGGGCAGAGCCAGGCGGGCATCGATGCGCTGTTCGGGATGGTCAACGAGCTGGCGCCGGGCATGACCGACGTCCTGAAGGGGCCGATCGAGAGCATTGCGTCCTCCCCCGCCACCGGGTGGGCGCTGGTCATCGGAATCGTCGGCGCCGTGTGGTCGGCGTCGGGATACGTCGGCGGCTTCGGCCGGGCGCTCAACCGCGTGTACGGCGTCCCTGAAGGGCGCACGGCCCTGGTCCTGCGGCCGGTCCAGCTCGGCGTGACGCTGCTCACCCTGGTGCTGATCTCGCTGCTCGCCCTGATGCTCGTGGTGTCCGGCCCCGTGCTGTCGTTCCTCGGCGGACTGATCGGACTCGACGAAGCGTTCCAGGCGGCGTGGTCGATCCTCCGCTGGCCCGTCGTCATCATCGTCCTCGTGCTGCTGCTCGCCGTGCTGTACGCGTCGACGCCGAACATCAAGCACCCGCGGTTCCGCTGGCTGACGCCCGGTTCCCTCGCCGCGATCATCGTGCTCGGCATCGCGTCTGCGCTGTTCGCCTTCTACGTCGGCAACTTCGGCAACTACGACCGCACGTACGGCGCACTGGCCGGCATCATCGTGTTCCTGCTGTGGATCTGGATCGCCAACAACGCTCTCCTGTTCGGCGCCGAGCTCGACTCGGAGGTCGAGCGCGCACGGGAGCTCGTCGCGGGCATCGAAGCGGACGACGTGCTGCGGCTCCCGCTCAAGTCGGACAAGGCGCTGATCAAAGCCCGCGAGGCGCACGCCGGCGACATCCTCGCCGCGCGGGAGCTCCGCCGTCGCTACCGCTGACGCCGGGAGCCGCGCGGGAGCTCCCCCAACGCGAAGCTAGTCTCGAAGCATGAGCGATCAGCGACCCGGCCACGACCTCCCCGATGCCCGCGGGCGGTCCGGGCTCCACCGGACCGGGCTCGACCTCGACGGGAACCCGGACGTCCGCGTGCGCGGGGTCGAGGTCACCTCCGACGGCTGGCACGTGCTGCGGCGCACCACCTTCGACTACCGCGGACGGGACGGGCGGTGGACGACGCAGACGCGCGAGACGTACGACCGCGGCAACGGGGCCACCGTGCTCCTCTACGACCCGGCCGGTCGCACGTTCCTGCTCACCCGGCAGTTCCGCTTCCCCGTTTACGTCAACGGACACCCGGACGGCATGCTGATCGAATCGGCGGCCGGTCTCCTCGACGGCGATTCGCCGGAGGAGGCGATCCGCCGGGAGGCGGCGGAGGAGCTCGGGGTGAGCATCGGCGCGCTGACGCACCTGTTCGACCTCTACATGAGCCCGGGGTCGGTAACAGAACGGGTGCACTTCTACGCCGCACCCTACGTGCCTGCCGACGTCGTCGGCGGCGGTGGCGTCGAAGAGGAGGGCGAGGAGATCGAACCGGTCGTCGTCGGCTACGACGAAGCCCTCGACCTGATCGCGGACGGCAGGATCGCCGACGGCAAGACGGTCATCCTGCTGCAGTGGGCGGCGCTCAACCTCATCGGCTGACTCCGGCCGCTCTCGGTCGGGATGGGCGGGTCAGCCGTAGCGGAGCGCGGGACCGTCCGACTTGAGGAAGTCGATGTGCAGGTGGTTGCACGTGTCGTCGAACGGCTTGAAGTTCGTGAGGTCCATGGAGGACCGGCAGCCGATCTGACCGAGGCCCGTGCCATCCGGCACGATCGGGTCGAGGATCTTGATGAGCTGGACCGACTTCGCGTCGCCGCCGGTGAGGGGCGAACCGTTGAGCAGGTAGAAGTCGAGGGCGTGACCGCCGCCGTCGGCGTAGTGGGCGGACTCGGTGCCCGCTCCCTCGATCTGGCCGGTGCAGCGGCGGTTGATGTCACTGACGCCGACCTGGTTGAAGTTGTCGAGGGCGACAGAGATGGCCTGCAGCACGCGGTAGTCGATGCCGCAGCCGGGAACCGCGCGGCCCTCGGCGAGGTCGGCGATCTCGGGGATGTGGTTCGGCGTCGAGCCGACCAGCCGGCCGGCCGCGACCGCGCCCATGAGCTGGACGGCGAGGGCCTGGACCGTCGGAGACACCGTCGTGTTGGTGGTCGAGTCGAGCGCCTGCGGGCTCTCCTGGATGTCGAGCCCGTCGCGGGCGACCACCTGGGTCACGCCGCCGCCGGTCAACGTCTGCACCGCGAGGGCGGTCCGTGCGGCACCGACCGTCGAGCCCTCGCCCGTCGTGGCGTAGGCCGGGAGCGCTGCGGTGCCGAAGAAGGCGGCGAGCGCCAGCATGACGACGGCGTGGACACCCCAGCGCCGGCCCTCGGTACGAGCCGGGCGGGCGGGTCGCGGAGTCCGCGTGCGGCGCGGCGGCCGGTTGGCGCGCTCCGCACGAGCGGCGGCCTTGGCGTCGCGCCGGTCGCGGGTCGGCCGTACGACGACGCGCTCGCGCTTCGCCGGCCGGCTTCGCTCGGCCTCGAGGGCGGCGCGGCGGCTCGGGAAGGTCTGCGTCGCGGTCAGTTCCTCGGCCGTCGTGAACGCGCTGACCGGGTCGTCCGACAGTTCGTGCTGCTGGTCCACATCCACCACGACGGGTGCCCTGAGACTGCGGCGAGGCCGCACTGAGGGAGTGGACTGGGGCAAGCTGCTGGTACTTCCTTGGCGAGACGGTCGGAGGATCGCGCCGGGGGGATGGGCGCGAAAGCGTACCGATCCTTTCTACCCGATTCCGCCTGGATGTTCCATCAATGCAGATGAATGGATTCCGGTCGGGGGCCTTTCCCGCGCGTTCGGGTCACGCAGGGGCCCCCACCCGGAACCGGGGCCGGCAGCGTCGTCCGTCCTCTGGAAACCTAGGCGGCGCAACGGATCGCGACCCGAAGGGATACGGCTGGCACGACCGGCCGTTCAGCATCCGGTCAGGGGATCGCGACGGCCAGTTCGACACGCCCGGACAGCTCGCGGAGGGCGACCGTGCCGCGCTCCGAGAGCTGCTTCAGACCGATCCCGGCCTCGGATGCGGCGAGCGCTCCGCCGGACCGGACCACCACCTCCACGCCGCTGTGGGCGGCCGGACGCAGTTCCAGTGCGACGGGCGAGCCGTCGCCGTGCCGGACCGCGTTCGCGAGCCCCTCGGAGACCGCGTCGACGACGGCCGCGGTGCGCGACCCGTCCTCCAGCCGCTCCCAGACGCCGTCGCCGATCGTGGCCGTCAGGCGGATGGCGGAGGACCAGCTGTCGAGCAGCATCCGCACCTGCTCTGCCGCGTCCGGCTCGTCTTGCGCCCCGCGGAGGGCGTCGCGCGCCCGGCCGACGATCTCGGCCATCCGCGCGCCGGCATCGTTCGGACCGGCGCTGGCTGTCAGGGAAAGGGCACCGGCGATCAACTCCGACTGGACCCCCGCGTGCAGCAGACGGGCGAGCGAGCCGCGTTCCCGCTCGTACTCGCTCCGGATCCGGGCGGCCGTTGCGACGTTGGCCTGCAGCGCGCTCTCGAGCTCTTCCTGGTCGAGACGCGTGCGGACGGCGAGGGAGCCGACGAAGGCCACCGCCATGGCGATCAGCGGATACGTCAGCGCCTCGAACCAGACGGACTCGGGACGCACCCCCGCGAGACGGAGGGTCGTCGCACCGCTGAGCGCGAGCAGCACGCCGACCAGGCCGTAGCTTCCGAGAAGGAGGGTCAGCCGGGGAAGGGGCCGACGCGGGAGGCGCAGCCGCGATACGGCGCTGTTGGCCGCCAGCAGCACCGCGAAGCCGACGGCGACGGGGAGGGCGCTGACCGCTCCGAACAGCAGGACCCCGAACGGCACGACGAGTGCGGAGAAGAGTGCGGCGCTCGCGGTCGGCGGGGCAGCGCGCATCCCGCCCAGGACGCTCGCCGACCACTCCCTGGCCCCGGCGCCCGCGCCCTCCGCAAGCTCGTCCGGCGCCGCTGCCGCGTAGACGCGGTGGCTGGCCGGCCGCACGACGTCCTCGGCGAGCGTTCGCAGCACCCGAGCGGCCGCGGACGGCTCCATCGGCCGGGATGCGGCCGCCGCGGCGGCCTCCTCCAGTGCGGCCGCGACGTCGTCCACCGTGTCGGCGCGCAGCTGCCGCAGGCGCTCGGAGGCGCACTCGACATCGAGCTGCGACGCCCGTTGCGCGGCCCGGAGCCGCCGGAACACTCCCCGGTGCTCGCGGACGAGATCGACGCCGATGGCGATCAGCGAGAAAGCGACGACGAGCGCGACGACATTGATGCTGATCCGCCCGACCAGGTCGCCCGGAGCCACCGGGATGGAGAGGAGGCCGCCCGCCTCCAGGAAGAGGATCGGCCGGAGCCCGCCTGCGACGGCGAAGAGCGCGAAGACCACGACGGGTCGCGCCCGTCCGCGCACGAGGTGGAGCAGTGCGGCGCCGGCGAGCAGCACGCCGCCCAGGATGGCGTGGGCGAGACCCGAGACGGCGAGCACCTCGACCGGACCGCCGTCGACGTACTGCAGCCCCGACATGACGGTCACCGCGAAGGGCAGCGTGATGAGCCACGACCAGACGGTGATCGCCGACGGTCCGTAGACGCGTGCGAAGGAGCGGCGGAAGTTCGTGAGGAGCACGGCTCAGAGCCCCGAGGCGGGATCGCCGAACGTCGTCGTGTAGAGCGTCGCGGCGGCGACGCGCGGTGTCGTGCGCTCACCGCCGAGCCCGAGCGCGGCGAACACCCGCTCGACGCTCTTCTCGACGGCACGCACCGACACGCCCCGCCGTCGGGCGATCTCGGCGTTCGACAGTCCCGCGGCGAGCAGCCGTGTGGTCTCCAGCTGGGCGGCGGTCAGGCGGAGCAGCCGCGCCTGGGGATCCGAGGCGGCACGGTCGCGGGAGACCGGCCGATCGGCGAGCACGGCCTCGGCCGCATCCACCAGTTCGTCGACCGATTCGATGGCGGCCTTGTTGACGAACGAGGCGCCCGCGACGGTGCTCTGCGCCTGTGCCGAGGCGGCATCGCGCGACAGGTTGCTCAGGAAGAGGATGGCGACGTGCGGCGCACGCGAGCGCAGGATGGTCGCCAGCTCGACGCCGTTCGGCCGCTGTCGGAGGTCGATGTCGGTCACCAGCAGGTCCGGGTCGAAGGCGTCGGCCAGGGCGAGGGCCTCCGGCGCGGACTCGGCGGACGCGACCTCGAACCCCCGCGAGCGGAAGGCGTCGGAGACCAGCGAGCGCATGAGGGCGTGATCCTCCACGACCAGCGCGCGGCGGAGCCACGCGCTCTCTCCCGCCCGAACCGACTCCGCCACCGGGCCAGACTAACCCGACACGCCGGGCGTTCCCGCTGGTCCGGCGACCCCCGTTGTGGTCCCGTTCGCCCCGCGCACGGCGCGCCCACATCCCGGCGGCGTAGGGTTCTCGGCATGACGTCCCGGCTGCTCGCCGCGGCCGCCGGCATCGCCGCGGCTGTTGCTCTCGCGCTCGCCCCCGTGTCCGCCGCATCGGCGCACGACTACGTGGTCGGCAGCGATCCTTCCGCCGACTCCACGGTGACGACGGCACTCGACACGGTGACCGTGACCTTCAACGACCGCGTGCTCGACCTCTCCGGCACGGGCTCGACGAACCTGCTCACGGTGACCGGCCCCGACGCGGGGACCCGTCATTTCGAGACGGGATGCGCCGCCGTCGCCGACACCGCGCTCAGCGCACCGGTCTCCCTCGGCGGCGCCGGGCGGTACACCGTGACCTACCAGATCGTCTCGGCCGACGGGCATACCGTCTCGTCGTCCTATGCGTTCACCTACCAGCCCCCGTCCGGCACCGCGGCGGCCGCGGGCTCGGAGACGCCCGGCTGCGGCGCGGGAGGGTCGACAGCACCGGCGACGACGGACCCGACGGCGCCGACCCCGCAGGCGGGCACCGGACCGACCGCGACGGCCGCCGCGTCCACTCCCCAGCCGACGACGCAGGCCTCCGGCACCGACCTGGGCCTGGTGATCGGCATCGGCGTCGCCATCGTCGTCCTGGCGGTCATCGGCGTCGTGATCGTGCTTCTCACCTCCCGGCGCCGACGCCCATCCGCCACGGAGGCGGACGCCGATGCGCGCTTCGAGAGCTCTCAGGACGATCTCTGAGGCGGATGGGGCTTTCGGGTCCAGGGATGCTGGCGTAGCGTTCGCGCATGGCCAGACAGACCACCGATCAGCAGACCGAGGACTTCCCGGACGTCGTCCCGGAGGAGCAGATGGATCCGGACATCGTGCCGGTCACCCAGCCTGAACCCGACTCCGTCGACGACGGCGACGAGGAGGACGGCCGACTCTGAGCCGTCAGCACCTCTGAGCCGTCAGCACCTCTGAGCAGCTAGGGCACCTCCCCCTCGCCCGGCTCCTCCAGCTGCCCGTGCTCCTGGTCGTGCGCCGTCAGGTCGGCGCTGGTGTACTGACGCTCGCCTGCGTCGAGGTCTTCGCGCTCGTCGTCTCCGTTCGCGATCGGCTCGTCTGATCGGCTTCCGGGCATGGGGCGCTCCTTCGTCTCGGGATGCGGTGGAGCTTCGAACGGTAGCCCTGCGCCGCCCGCACCGACAGGGCATCGCCAGCCGCCGCAGAGCCGCGGTTGAGCGGGCGTCCAGTCTTCTGGGGCAGGGTATGCCCCGTGGAGATCGTTGTCGACGTCGTGCTCGTGGTGCTCGGCATCCTCGCGATCGCGGCCGGCTGGAGCAAGGGCGCCATCCGTTCGGCCGGCACCCTCGTGGGTCTCGGGCTCGGTCTCTGGCTGGGGCTGACCATCGCCCCCATCGTCGTCGGATGGTTCGCGGACTCCGGTTTCGGCGGGGTCACGCAGCGGTCCGTCGTCGCGGCCGTCGTCATCATCGTGTGCGCGGGCGTCGTGTACGCCATCGCGGGCGCCCTGGCGAGCATCATCGGCAAGCTCCTGCGACACGGCCCCATCCGCTGGCTCGACTCCCTCGTCGGCGCCGTGCTGGGCCTGGCCACCTGGGCCGTCGTGGTCTGGCTGCTCGCCGGGTTCGCGCTGGCGACCAACCTGGCGACCGTCGTCCAGGCGGCGAACTCCTCGCGGGTCGTCTCGACCCTCAACAGCATGGCCCCGCTTCCGTCGTCGACCGTGCTCGGAGCGGTGGACGACGCCCTCGCCGGGGCCGGGCTCCCGAAGGTGTTCGAGGGCGGCGAGACCATCAAGGCGGTCCCGGCACCGGACGGCTCGGTGCCCGCCGCCGTCTCGGCCTCGGAGCAGTCGGTGGTGACGGTGCTCGCCTCCAAGCCCGCCTGCGGCGTCGACTCCGAGGGCAGTGGATGGGTCGTGCAGCGCGGCCGCGTCGTGACCAACGCGCACGTGGTCGCCGGCTCCTCCTCGATCGTCGTCCGGACGTCCGGGAGCTCCGACGTCGAGCGCGCGACCCTCGTCGCCTTCGACCCGTCGCGCGACCTCGCGGTGCTCGACGTGACCGACCTGAACGCCCCCGCGCTCGACATCGGACCGGATCTGACCGCTGGTGCCGCGTCGTTCGCGGCCGGGTACCCGGGCAACGGGCCGTTCACCGTCGCACCGCAGCGCGTCCGCGACCGGGTCGTCGCGCGGGGCACCGACATCTACCAGAGCGGCTCCGTCGACCGCGACATCTACTCACTGCGCGGCGTCGTCCGCCCCGGGAACTCGGGCGGTCCGCTGCTCGACTCCGAGGGCCGGGTCGCCGGGGTCGTGTTCGCCCGGAGCGCGACGAACCCGGAAACCGGCTACGCGCTGACCCTCGCCGAACTCCGGCCGGTGCTGTCGTCGGTCGGTTCCGCACCGATCAGCTCCGGAGCCTGCTCGGCGGGCTGACACGCGCCTGAGCCGCTCTCCCGTCGCGCCGTTCGCCGTGGTTGGCTGGTGGCATGAAGGCTGTGAGCTACTCCTCCACCGGCGATTCCGACGTCCTGACCCTCGGCGAGCGGGAGGAGCCGCACCCCGGACCAGGCGAGGTACGCGTCCGCATCCACGTGTCCGGTGTGAACCCCACCGACTGGAAGGCGCGGCGGGGCAGCGGCCCGGCCGAGCTTCCCCGGCCGCAGGTGCCGAACCAGGACGGCGCCGGCGTCGTCGACGAGGTCGGCGAGGGCGTCACGGCCTTCCGCGCGGGCGACCGCGTGTGGGTGTGGGATGCCGCCTACCAGCGTCCCGACGGCACGGCGCAGGAGGTGGTGGTGCTTCCCGAGAAGCTGGTGGTCGGCCTGCCCGACGACGTGAGCTTCGACGAGGGTGCGTCGTTCGGCATCCCGGCGCTCACCGCCCATCGCGCGCTGACCGCGTACGAACACGCGCCCGCGGAGCTCTCCCCCGGCTCGCTGGAGGGCCGCACCGTGCTCGTCGCCGGAGGGGCGGGCGCGGTCGGCCACGCCGCCATCCAGCTCGCCGTCTGGGCGGGCGCAACGGTCATCGCGACCGTCAGCAGCCATGAGAAGGCGGAGCTCGCACGAGCCGCCGGCGCGCACCACGTCGTCAACTACACCGACCCGGACACAGCCGAAGCCATCGGCGCGCTGGCGCCGCGCGGCGTGGACATCGTGGTGGAGGTGAACGTGATCGCCAACGCGGCGCTCGACGTCAAGGTCACCGGCCGCAACGCCACGATCGCCAGCTACGCGGACGCCCCCGGAGCAGAGGACGTGACCATCCCCGTCCGCCCGAGCATGTCGAAGAACCTCCGCTGGCAGTTCGTGCTCACCTACACGGTCGCTCCGGAGAACAAGGAGGCCGCGGTGCGGGCGGTCGCCGCTGCCGCCGCCGACGGAGCCCTCCGTGTGGGCGAGGAGCACGGCCTCCCGATCACGCGCTTCCCGCTCGATCAGACGGCCGCGGCCCACGACGCCGTCGAGGACGGCATCGTGGGCAAGGTGCTCATCGACGTGGCTTGATGGCCTGGACGACGAGCGCGACCACCGACGCGACGGCGATCGCCGCGGCGTAGCCGAGCACCGTCGGCAGCAGCCCGATCGTGGTGATCAGCTCGCCGGCGACCAGCGCAGGGACGCCGTAGGCGAGGTAACTGACGAGGAACACCCCGGCGAAGAGCTCGGCGCGCTGATCGTTCGGCGCGAGCGGGGCCAGGATGCGGAGGACCGCCGCGAACCCCGCGCCGAAGCCGCCGCCCGCGATGGTCGCCCCCACGAAGAGGAGCGCGAGGATGCCCGCGCCGATCCCGACGGCGGCGAGCGCGACGCCGACGAGGATCGCCGCCATCGCCCACACGGCTGTGATCCGGGCGGGTGCACGGGTCAGCAGCAGGGCGGCGACCGCTCCCACCGCCGGGGGCACCGCGACGATCGCGCCGTTGAGGAGTCCGCTGTCAAGGTGGAAGACGCCGTGCAGGATCGACGGCGAGAGTCCGATGAAGAGGCCCGCCAGCATCCAGGTCGCCAGGAAGAGCGGGATGGCGCGGGCGAACTCCGCGCGGGCCGCACGCGGCACGAACAGCCGAGGGATCAGCGAACGCACCGCTCCCGGCCGACGCTCCACCGTCTCGGGCGACACGGCGATCACGACGATGCCGGCTGCGAACAGCAGAGCCAGCGCGACGAACACGACGATCGTGGGCTGCGGGACGAACTGCACCGCGAGTCCGGTCAGGAAGGCTCCGATGGCGATGCCGCCGACGGGCGCCGTGCTGCCGATGGTCGCACCCAGCTTCTTCTGGCGCTCGGGAGCGAGCTCGACCAGGGCGGCGGTGAAGGTGCTCATCGCGGCACCCGTTGCGACGCCCTGCACGGAGCGCGCCCCGATGATCCAGCCGATGTCGGGAGCGAACAGGAAGATCAGCATCGCCACCACCTGCAGCGCGAGCGCGCCGATCAGCACGGGGCGCCGACCGATGTGGTCGGAGAGCGACCCGGCGATGAGGAGCGTGATGAGGAGCGTCACCGCGTAGATCGCGAACGCGACCGTGAGAAGCCACGGCTGGAAGCCCCACTGCTGCTCGTACAGCACGAACAGCGGGCTCGGAGCGCCGACCGCCAGGGCGACGGCGACGAAGGCCAGCGCGGTGCCCGCGAACGCCGCCGCGGGACGGAGCCGCCGGGGGCGGTCGCCGCCCGCCGACCGCGCGGGCCGGACGGCAAGCATCCCGCCCGTGGGGAGGGTCTCTTCGGCTGTGGTCATGTCGAGCTCCTTAAAGCAAAACTGTTTGCTTTAGCGACTATACGAGAGGATGTGAGATAAAGCAACGAGATTTGCTTTAAGCTATTCCCATGGAAACTACGACCACTCCGTCGAAGCGGACGGGCGGACGCAGCGCCGCGGTCATCCACAACGTGCGCACCGCCGTCGAAGAACTCGTCGAGGAAAAGGGCCAGGACCGCGTCACCGTTCCGATGATCGCCGAGCGTGCCGGCGTCAACCCGACAAGCATCTACCGCCGCTGGGGCGACCTCCCGACCCTGATCAACGACATCGCGACCTACCAGCTCAACCCCGAGCGGCCCCTGCCCGAGAACGGCGACCTGCAGCGCGACCTCACCGCCTGGGCCTCCGAGCTGGTGGAGCACTACCGCAATCCGGTCAACGCGGCGCTCCTCCGCGGCGGCGCCTCGGCGGCCGGCGAGCGGCAGTCGAACTGCCTCCGCAACCGGCGCACCGAAGCGGGCCTCATCCTGCAGCGCTATCCGGACTCCCCCGTCACTGACGACGACGTTCTGGATGTCGTGGTCGCGCCGATCATCTACCGCGTCATCTTCGTGCCCTGGACGCTCGAGGACACCACCGCCGAACACCTGGTCGAGCGACTGTTCCGGTAACCCCTCCGCCACCCGGTAGTGTCGGGAGGCGATGCGCCAGGAACGGACCAGCGAGGAACGCGCCGCGGCCCGCTCCGGCTGGGCCGTCGGGATCGCGACGGCCGTCTACGGCATCTCCTTCGGCGCCCTGGCGACGGCTTCCGGGCTCGACGTCTGGCAGACCTGCGTGCTCAGCCTGGTCATGTTCAGCGGCGGCTCGCAGTTCGCCCTCATCGGCGTGCTCGCCTCCGGCGGGGCCGCGGCCGGCGGCACCGCGATCATCAGCGCCGCGCTGCTGGGCGTGCGCAATTCCTTTTACGCCCTGCGGCTGTCGCGCATCATCGGGCCGGGATTCTGGAAGCGAGCCGCCGCGACCCAGCTGACCATCGACGAGTCCACCGCCGTCGCGACCGCCCAGAGCGAGCCGAGGGCGCAGCGCATCGGGTTCTGGATCACCGGCCTCGTCGTGTACATCGGCTGGAACCTGATGACGCTCGCCGGCGCGCTCCTGGGCGACCTGATCGGCGACGTGAAGGCCTACGGGCTGGATGCGGCCGCGGCCGCCGCGTTCCTCGGCCTGCTCTGGCCGCGGCTGAAGGCGCGCCAGACGCAGGCGGTCGCCGTCGCGGGCGGATTCGTCGCGACCCTGCTCACCCCGTTCCTCACCCCCGGCCTGCCTGTGCTGGCTGCGGCGGTCGTCGCCATCGTCGTCGGCGTCCTCAACCTGTTCGGCCGGAGGAACGACCCGCCGCATCCCGAGGCGGTGCCCATGGAACGGGAGGTGGAACCGTGACCACCTGGCACGTCATCCTGCTCGCCTCGATCTGCGTGCTCGGGCTGAAAGCCGTCGGCTGGTTGGTGCCGCCGAAAGCCCTCGACCACCCGACCGTCGCACGGGTGAGCGACCTCCTCACCGCCGCGCTGCTCGCCGCCCTCATCTGCGTGCAGACCCTCGGGGCCGGCCAGTCGCTGCAGCTCGACGCGCGGCTCCCCGCCGTCGCGATCGCCGCCGGACTCTACGCGCTCCGGGTGCCGTTCATCGTCGTCGTGCCCGCGGCCGCGGTGGTCGCGGCGCTCATCCGGCTGTTCACCTGACCGCTCTGGCGCGCTCAGTCGTAGCCGAGGATGACGACGTCGTCGTCGGTGCGTTCCTGGTCGACTGCGGCGCTGGGGGTCATGCAGGGATGCTAGGGCGGCGCAGCGGGCGCTGCCGATGTACATGACGTCCATCCACGGCTCCCCTTCCCGACGCGGTGTATAAACGGCTCGCCGGCGAGCGTGCTGGTGTCGGCGGCCTCGCATACCGTGACGCCGTGAGCGCATCCTGGCACCCGGTGGCGAATGCGCAGCCCACCGAGTGGCTGCTCCGCCAGGGAGCGCTCGGCACGCCGTACGGCGTGATCCGTCGCTTCGCGTTCGGCGATCCCAACCGTCCGGAGGTGTGGTTCCGGGTCGTCACCTGGGCACCGACCTCGGACGGCCGCGAGTTGATCGGCTGGTGCCGCACGCTCGAAGCGGCGGCCGCTGCCGCGTGGGACCATCGCTGCGCCGCCGAGTCGTGGCGGCACCACATGGCCGCCCGCCGGACCGACGCTGCGACCATGGCGGCACAGCGGCCGACGGCGGCCGAACTGGTCCGGTTCTACCGGGCGGCGCTGCGACGGGAAGCGAGCACGCCCTCCAGCTCGGCCAGGAGATCCGCGCCGAGCTCGTCGGCCCGACCCGCCCCTTCAGGCGGCGGCGTCTCGGCGCCCAGGGCGCGGATGAGCGCCACGGCCCTGTCGCGCTGAAGCACGGCGCGAGCCTCCGGCTCGAGCAGCAGGTAGCGGACCACGCGGAGGTCAGCCGCCCGCACGGCCTCGGCCAGGACACGATTCGAAAGGGTGTCGACGACGACCGACAGGGCCTGATGGAGTCCGTGGGCCGGATCGAGGTCGCCGCGCTCGACCCGCCGCGCGAGCAGGGTCAGTTCGACCTCGCGCTCGAGCGCGGAATCGCCCGGGTCGCCGGCCAGTGCTGCCGGCCACAGCAGCCGGAGCACCGCCACGGCGTCCGCGATCTCCGTTTCGTCGAGCGCGGCGACCTCGGTGTACCGATTCGGGGAGGTGGACATGAGCCCGACGGCGGTCAGACGGCTGACCGCCTCACGGACGGGCGTACGCGAGACGCCCAGCCACGAGGTCAGATCGGCATCGCGCAGCCGCTGGCCCGGCGGAAGCTCCCCCGACAGGATGCGCTCCAGCACGAGCTCGTAGACGTCGTTGCGGAGCAGCCGCCTGCCGTCGTATCGCGCACGCGCATCCTGCTCCACCCTGGCTCCTCAACGTCAGAAACGGCTCATACCTGTCCTAACATACCAGCCACGTCGGGTACGCACGGAAGCGCATATCCGTGCTGCCACCGATGCCGGCCCCGCATGCCGCGCCCTAGCCTGTGATCAAGCTCGGCCAGGGGGACCGATCCTGTCGGGGGACGGATCGGGAAAGGGGCCGGAGTGCATCGCACTCCGGCCCCTTTCGTTTCACACGCGGGGTGTGAGAACCGTTACTTGGTCAGCGGCTCCAGGGTCGGGTCGTTGGCGTACGCCTCCGCCGCGTTCTCCTTGGTGACGATGACCGGCTTCAGCAGGAACGCCGGGACGACCTTCTTGCCGTTGTCGTACGACTTGTCGTCGTTGATCTCGGGCTTCTTGCCCTGCTGCAGGTCCTTCACCATGGTGATGGCCTGCTTGACCAGGTTGCGGGTGTCCTTGTTGATGGTCGAGTACTGCTCGCCCGCCATGATGGACTTGACCGACTCGGCCTCGGAGTCCTGACCGGTGACGATCGGGACCGGCTTGCCTGCACCCTTCACCGAGGTGATGATGGCGCGGGCCAGGGTGTCGTTCGGCGACAGGACGCCGTCGAGCTCGGTCGACGCGTAGTTCTTCGCGAGCAGCGTGTCCATGCGAGTCTGCGCGTTCTGCGGCAGCCAGCCCTGGGTCGCGGTCTGCTTGATCTCGGTCTGACCCGAGACGACCTTCAGCGTGCCGTCCTCGATCTTCGGCTTGAGGACCTTCATCGCACCGTTGAAGAAGACCGCCGAGTTGGCGTCGTCCGGCGAACCGGAGAACAGCTCGATGTTGTAGGACTTCTTGTCCGGGAACTTGGCCTTCATGCCGTCGAGCAGGGCCTGACCCTGCAGCTCGCCGACCTTCTCGTTGTCGTACGCGACGTAGTAGTCCACGTCGTTCGTGTTGAGGATGAGGCGGTCGTACGCGATGACGGTCGCGCCGGCGTCGTGCGCGGCCTTGGCCTGCGCGGCGAGCTGGCCACCGTCGACGGCGCCGATGATGACGACCTTGGCGCCGTTGGTGATCATCGACTGGATCTGCGACTGCTGGTCGGAGACGCCCGAACCACCGGCGTACTGCACGTCGCCCTTGAAGCCGGCCTCCTTCAGGCCGTCCTCGAACAGGCCACCGGCGAGCACCCAGTTCTCCGACGTCTTAGTCGGGAGGGCGACACCGATGGTCGAGTCCTTGGCGAAGCCGGAAGCCGACGAACCGCTGTCGGAGCCGCGGCTGGAGCAGCCGGACAGTGCCAGCGCGGCGGCAGCTGCGACAGCCACTGTCGCGAGTGCGATTTTGCGCATTGCGTTTCTCTTTCTCTGTGTTGGATGGTGCAGGGGGAAGGGAAAAGAATCAGGAGGTGAGGGAGCGGGAGCTGTCCTCGGCCTCGTCCGCGGTCGGGAGGACGGCGGGCTGCTCTGCGCCGGCGGCGTTCGCCTCCTGCGTCTTGCCGCCGCCGAACATCCTTCCGATCAACGAGGGGCCGCCACGGCGCTTCGAGTAGACGTCGATGCCGACCGCGATCAGCAGGACGAGGCCCTTGATGATCTGGACCTTGTCGCTCGTGACGCCGAGCAGCTGCAGGCCGTTGTTGAGGACCGCGATGACGAGACCACCGACGATGGAGCCGGCGACGGTTCCGATACCGCCGGAGACCGCGGCACCACCGATGAACACGGCGGCGATCGCGTCGAGCTCCCAGCCGAGGCCGTCCTGCGGGCCGGAGGAGACCGAGCGGGCGACCGCGACCATGCCGGCCAGCGCGGCGAGCACGGACATGTTCATCATCACGAAGAAGTTGACGCGCTTGATCTTCACGCCGGAGAGCTCCGCCGCGTGCCAGTTGCCGCCGACCGCGTAGATGTGGCGACCGAAGATGGTGCTGCGGGTGACGAACGAGTAGACGATGATCAGGATGCCGAGGATGATGCCCGACACCGGGAACGAGGTGCCGACGCGGCCGCTCGCGAACAGGAAGGTCGCGTAGAGGACGACGGCGTCGAGCACGACCACCTTGAACACGCTGACCCAGAGCGGCGCCTTCTCGGAGCCCATCTTGGTCTGGTTGCGGCGGGTGCGGACCTCGAGCAGCGCGATGACGACCGCGATGATCAGACCGAGCAGCAGCGTGGAGTTGTTGAAGCCGGTGTTCGGGCCCCACTCCGGCAGGTAGCCGCCGCCGATGAAGGTGAAGCCGTCCGGCACCGGGATGGTGTTCGCGTTTCCGATCAGCTGGTTGAGGCCGCGGAAGATGAGCATGCCGGCCAGGGTCACGATGAACGCGGGGACGCCGACGTACGCGACCCACCAGCCCTGCCAGGCGCCGATGGCCACACCGACGAGCAGGCCGAGGACGATCGCGAACGGCCAGGGGAGGTTCCAGTCCGTCATCGCCTTGGCGACGATGATGCCGACCAGCGCCGCCACGGAACCGACCGACAGGTCGATGTGGCCCGCGATGATCACCATAACCATGCCGATCGCGAGGATGAGCACGTAGGCGTTCTGGTTCACCAGGTTGATGAGGTTCACCGGCTCGAGCGTCGTTCCGCCGGTGAGGATCTCGAACAGGATGATGATGACGACGAGGGCGCCCAGGATGCCGAACTGACGGCCGGTGGACTGGCCGCCTCCGAACATCTTGCCGAGGTCGCGCAGTCCTCCGGACTTCTTCGTGTCAGGGATCTGAGTGGTCATGGCTATCGGGCCGCACTTTCCGTGAATGGGGACTTCTTGGCTGAGGTCATGCTCTTCAGGAGCGTCTCGGGGGTCGCCTCGGCGATGGGGAACTCGTTGGTGATCTGACCCTCGAAGATCGTGTAGATGCGGTCGGAGATGCCCAGCAGCTCCGGCAGCTCCGACGAGATCACGATGACGCCCTTGCCCTGCGCGGCCAGCTGCTGGATGATCCCGTAGATCTCGAACTTGGCGCCGACGTCGATGCCTCGCGTCGGCTCGTCCAGGATCAGGATGTCCGGGTCGGTGAACATCCACTTGGCCAGGACGACCTTCTGCTGGTTGCCGCCGGAGAGCGTGGAGACACCGCGGTCGACGTCGGGCGTGCGGATGCGCAGGAGCTTGCGGTACTCGTCGGCGACCGCGTACTCCTGCAGGTCGTCGACGACGCCGCGCTTGGCGATCTTCTTGAGCTTCGCCGCGACGACGGACTGCTTGATGTCGTCGAGGAGGTTGAGGCCGAGCACCTTGCGGTCCTCGCTCACGTAGGCCATGCCGTTGTCGATGGCCTCGGAAACGTTGCGGACGCGGATCTCCTTGCCGTCCTTGTAGATCTCGCCCGAGACCCAGGTGCCGTAGGAGTGGCCGAAGACGCTCATGGCGAGTTCCGTGCGACCGGCGCCCATGAGGCCGGCGAAGCCGACGATCTCACCGCGACGGACGTAGAAGCTCGAGTTCTTGACCACGAGGCGGTCGGGGACCTGCGGGTGCTGGACGACCCAGTTGCGCACCTCGAAGAACTTCTCGCCGATGTCGGGCGTGCGCTCGGGGAAGCGGCTCTCGAGCGTGCGGCCGACCATTCCGCGGATGATGCGGTCCTCGTCGACGCCGTCGGCCTTGACGTCGAGCGTCTCGATCGCACGACCGTCGCGGATGATGGTGATCTGGTCGGCCACGCGCTCGATCTCGTTGAGCTTGTGGCTGATGATGATGGAGCTGATCCCGCGACCCTTCAGTCCGAGGATCAGGTCGAGGAGGTGCTGCGACTCGGCCTCGTTCAGCGCCGCGGTGGGCTCGTCGAGGATGAGGAGCTTGACGTTCTTGTTGAGCGCCTTCGCGATCTCGACGAGCTGCTGCTTGCCGACGCCGATGTTCTTGATCTGGGTGTCCGGGTCGTCGGAGAGGCCGACGCGCGCGAGCAGTTCGACGGCACGACGCTTGGCCTCGCCCCAGTTGATGACGCCGCCGCGGCCGGGCTCGTTGCCGAGGAAGATGTTCTCGGTGATCGAGAGCTCGGGGATGAGCGCGAGCTCCTGGTGGATGATCACGATCCCCTGCTGCTCGCTGGACTTGATGTCCTTGAACCGCATCACGTCGCCCTGATAGACGATGTCTCCGCTGTACGTCCCATAGGGGTACACGCCGGAGAGGACCTTCATGAGGGTGGACTTCCCCGCGCCGTTCTCGCCGCAGATCGCGTGGATCTCGTCGGCGTGGACGGTGAGGGAGACATCCTCCAGCGCTTTGACCCCCGGGAACTCCTTGGTGATCGCGCGCATCTCGAGGATGACTGCGTTCGACGGCATCGTCGCTCCTTGCGGGCTCGGGAATGGATGTGCCTAAGTAGTAAACGCTATCTTCTCACTTGTCGTCAAATAGTGAAGACAACGATGCGATAACGGCCTGAGACCGGCCGGGAGGTGTCAGCCCTCTTGCCCGGCGAGGGCGCCCTTGATGACGATCGCGGCCGCTCCGAGCGATTCGGCGCGGTCGCCCAGCGACGAGATCCGGACGGTGGTCGTGCCGGCGATGATCGGGATGGCGTTCTGCCGTATCCCGTGCCGGATCGGGTCGAGCAGCGCGTCGCCCAGGCCGACCAGCGGTCCGCCGATGAGCACGAGCTCGGGGTTGATCACGTTCGCGATGTTGCCGATCGCCTGCCCGATTGCCGTGCCCGCGTCGCTGACGACCCGCAGGACGGCCGGGTCCTTGTCGAGCCCGCGGCGCAGGATGTCCGCGGCCGTGCGAGCGCCGTCGCCCCGCCCGAGCGACTCGAGCATCACGCTGGTCGACGCGATCGTCTCCAGGCAGCCGCGGTTGCCGCAGCGGCAGATGACGCCATGCTCGGCGACCGGCGTGTGACCGAGTTCGCCCGTGATGCCGAGGAACCCGTAGTACGGCTGGCCGTTCAGGATGAGACCGGCGCCGATCCCGGTGCCGATCTTGACGAAGATCAGGTTGCGCTCTCCGCGGTTCGCGCCCCAGGTGACCTCGGCCAGAGCGCCCAGGTTGGCGTCGTTGTCGACGACGACCGGAAAGCCGAACACATCCTCCAGCTCCCGCCGGGTGATTCCGACCCATTCGGGGAGGATGGCACCCTGCAGGACCGTTCCGGTGCGGCGGTCGATGGGGCCGGGGATGCCGACGCCGACGGCGAGCACCGATTCGCGGTCGTGGCCGCCCTCCGCCAGCATCCGGTCGAGCAGCCGCGCCGCCTCGCGCACGGCGCCGAGCACGTCGTAGCCGGGTTCGAGCGCCACCTGCTCCTCGGCGATGACGTCGTAGCCGAGGGTGGTGAGCACGATCCGCACGTGGCGGCGGCCGAAGTCGACGCCGACGGCGATGTCGCCGGTGTCGGTGAGCTGCACGAGCAGCGCGCGTCGCCCGCTCGACGTCACCGGGGAGGTCGCGACCACGCCCTTGGCCGCCATGTCGCGAACGATGTTCGACACGGTGGCGGTGGACAGGCCGGTCCCGCGCGCCAGCTCAGCCTGGGTGGACGGTCCATTGGCCAGGAGGAACTCGACGAGTCGTTCCTGGTTCAAGTGCCTCAGTGCGCCCTGCGACCCGGGATTGCGTGCGCCACGGGGGATCAGCCCCTGAGTGGCGGTCATAGCGATAAGCGTGAACGATCGGGGTGTTGGAGTCAAGCTGTGAACGCAAGAGTCGGCCCCAGATCGGGTGACGGACCTGAGAATGCTGACAGCTGCTGCGATGATGGACGCATGCCCATCCTGAACAAGGACATGCAGGTCTGCATCTCACTCGCCGGTCGCCCCAGCAACATCGGGACGCGTTTCCACAACTTCCTGTACGACGAGCTCGGCCTGAACTTCGTCTACAAGGCGTTCACGACGGACGACCTGGAGGGTGCCGTGCGGGGCATCCGCGCGCTCGGGATCCGCGGATGCTCGGTCTCCATGCCGTTCAAGGAGGCGATCATCCCGCTGGTCGACAACCTCGAGGCGTCGGCCGTGGCGATCGAGTCCGTGAACACCGTCGTGAACGAAGACGGCCTGCTGACCGCCTCCAACACCGACTACGAGGCCGTGGCCCAGTTGCTCGCCGAGCACGAGGTCGACACCGCCCAGCGGGTGCTGGTGCGCGGCTCGGGCGGCATGGCGAAGGCCGTCGTCGCGGCGTTCCGCGGCGCGGGATTCGACGAGCTGACGGTTCTCGCGCGCAATGCGGAGGCCGGCCCCGCTCTCGCGGAGCGGTACGGCTACGAGTGGGTGGCGGAGGACCCGGAGCCCGGGTTCGACGTCATCGTCAACGTGACGCCGCTCGGGATGCGCGGAGACGCGGAGGACGTGATGGCGTTCGACGAGGCGTTCATCGAGCGCGCGACGACCGTGTTCGACGTCGTCGCGTTCCCGTCCGAGACGCCGCTGATCCGTGCAGCGCGGGCGAGGGAGACAGCGGTCATCACGGGCGCCGAGGTCATCGCCCTCCAGGCGGCTCGCCAGTTCGAGCGCTACACGGGCGTGCAGCTCACGCCGGAGCAGGTGGCCCGGGCGTCCGAGTTCTCGCGCGCCGAGTGATTCCGGTCGCATCGACCGACCGGTGTGATGCGCTCCGGCGCGTCGGGGAGTAGCTTGAGGCCCGGACGTGAAGGAGCGTGCGCATGGGCATCGGAAGCGGCATCTTCATCTTCGTCGTCGGGCTCATCCTGGCCTTCGCCCTGCAGGTGCAGGTGAGCTGGATCGACCTGAAGATCACAGGGTACATCCTCATGGGAGCCGGCCTGGTCGTCTTCATCATCTCGCTGGCGTTCGCGCTGCGGCGCAGACCCCGCACGTCGATCCGACAGGACGGCATCGACCCCGTCACCGGCCAGCGGGTCGAGCGGCGCACCGATGAGTATTGAGGCCGGCACCCAGCCATACAATGGCCGGATGTCCGACGACCTCCTCGCGCTCGAGAACCAGGTGTGCTTCGGCCTCGCTGTGGCGGCGCGGAGTGTCATCGCGCTCTACCGGCCGGTGCTGGAACCGCTGTCGCTGACGCATCCGCAGTACCTCGTGATGCTGGCGCTGTGGGAGCGCGAGCCGCGGTCGGTGAAAGACCTCAGCGACACCCTCGCCCTGGAGCCGGCCACCCTCTCCCCTCTGCTGAAGCGACTCGAGGCGACGGGCTATGTCGAACGGCGGCGCAGCGCGGCCGACGAGCGCGCGCTCGAGGTGCGCCTGACGGAGGCCGGGCGGGCGCTCCGCGCGGAGGCGGAGAAGATCCCGCCGCGCATCGTGGAACGGCTCGGCCTGCCGGTGTCGGAGCTCGAGAACCTCCGCGAGAGCCTGCAGACGATCATCGGCGCGGCCGTCCGCACCGGATGATGCGGGCTCAGGCCGCCTGAACGGGCGCGGGGCACACCAGCCGCGTCGCGTCGCGCTGGCCGCCGGGCCGCAGCACCTCGTGCTCGGTCATCGGGCGGCCGCACATCGGGCACGGCGCTGCGGCGGAACGCTGCTCCGGCGCCTCCGGGTGGCCCGCGCCGAGCTGCGCCGGACCGGCGATGCGGATGAGCTTCTCGTTCCACCTCGAATACCAGCTGGCGAAGCGTCCGGCCATGATCCCTCGATTCATTAGTGCACTAACAAAAAGTGTACGCCATCTGGACCCTGACCCGCAGGGCAAGGTCTACGCTGACAGCGGAGGACGACATGCGCATCAGCGAACTGGCCGAGCGGGCGGGTGTCACGGTCAAGGCCGTGCGGTACTACGAGAGGCTCGGGCTCGTCTCTCCCGACCGCCTCGGCAACGGCTACCGCGAGTACGGCGACGAGCATCTGCGTGCCGTGCTCGAGATCCGCGAGCTGGCCGCGACCGGCATCCCTCCGGGCAAGGCGCGCCCGTTCATCGACTGCCTCGGCTCTGGCCACGCGCACAGCGACGAATGCCCCGCCTCGCGCGACGCCTACCGCGACGGACTGGCCGAGCTGGATGCGGCGATCGCCGCCCTGGAGCGCCGCAGGAACCTCCTCGCCCGCCGTCTCGCCGGGGCCGAGCACCGCATCCCCGAGCCGGCCGACGGCTGCGGGTGCACCATAGACCCCTCCTGACCGGCACCGGGATCATCCCCAGGGATGACCTCATCCCTACCTGCGGTCGATGCCCGCCGAGCGCGCACCCGGTTGACTCGGACATGTCCGCTCGAGCTCCCGTCTCGAGCGTCGACGTGAAGGGGGAGACCGATGACGACACTGGGACACGGACTGCGAACCGCACCGACGCTCGGTACGGCATCGGTGCCGGTGCGGCGGCGAGCGCGGGGGCTGCTCGCCGCCGTCACCGGCAACCCCTACCTGCAGCTGCTGGTCACCCTCGTGCTGATCGCTGCGGGGGCGACCCTCCTGATGATCGGGATCGGACTGGTGCTCGACGTGGCGGTGCCGTGGATCTTCGACGACGAGCTGCGGGCTCTGAAGGCGCTTCTTCCGCAGATCGGCTGACGGCCGGGTGATCCGGGCTCTGGCCCCGGCGTTCGCCCGCCCCTAGAGTCCCTGCATGGGACGTCTCCTCTTCTCGGCCATCGCCTCGATCGACGGCTACACCGTCGACAGCTCCGGATCGTTCGACTGGGCGCATCCCGATGCAGAGGTGCACGCGTTCGTCAACGACCTCGAACGCGGCATCGGCACCTATCTGTACGGCCGGAGGATGTACGAGACCATGCGGGCCTGGCAGGACATGGGCGACAGCGACGAGCCGGTGATCGCCGACTACGCCGGAGTGTGGCAGAGCGCCGAGAAGGTGGTGTTCTCGTCCACGCTGAACGAGGTGACGACGCCGAAGACGCGGTTGCTGACGCGGTTCGATGCGGACGAGGTCCGCCGCATCGTCGCGGACGCCGACCGCGATGTCTCCATCGGCGGCCCGACCCTGGCCGCCGCAGCCTTCGCAGCCGGGCTGGTGGACGAGGTCTGGCTCATCCTCGTCCCGGTCGCGGTCGGCGGGGGCACCCCGGCCCTCCCCCACGGACGGTCTCTCTCGCTGTCACTCCTCGAGGAGCGGGTCTTCGCCGGAGGGACGATCGGACTCCACTACGCCGTCGAGAATTCATGAGCAAACCTCGTCTTCTACTCCCCGCGGGCGTCAGGTCGCGCTAGCCTGTGCCGCGACAGGCCCGCGACGGAACGGGCCGGGGAGCGTCGGCGATGGGCAAGCATCGATTCCTGACCGTGGCGGGACTGGCCGCCGCTGCCGTCATCCTCAGCGTCAGCGTGCCGCAGAGCGTCCAGGGGGTCGCGGCGGGAGCGGGCAGCGTCCACTTCACGGCATCCGGCGACTACGGTCCGGGCACCGCGGCGCAGGCGGTGCTCGCGGGCATCAAGAACCTCAGCCCGGACCTGCACCTCGCCCTCGGCGACCTCTCCTACGGTGCCACCGGCCAGGAGCAGGCCTGGTGCGACCTCGTCACCAGCCGGACCGGCGCCGGCTTCCCCTTCGAACTCGTCTCCGGCAACCACGAGAGCAGCGGGCAGAACGGCAACATCAACGACTTCTCGGCCTGCCTCCCGAACCAGCTCCCCGGAGCGGTCGGAACGTACGGCCGCGAGTACTACGTCGACGTTCCGCAAGGCGCCCCGCTGGTGCGCTTCATCATGATCTCCCCCGGCCTCCCCTTCTTGGACGGCACCTGGACGTACGCCTCGGGCACCTCGCACTACGCGTGGACGCAGGCCGCCATCGACGGGGCCCGCGCGGCCGGCACGCCGTGGGTCGTCGTCGGAATGCACAAACCCTGTCTCTCGCTGGGCGACTACCCCTGCGAGGCCGGGGCCGACATCCTCAACCTGCTGGTGTCGAAGCGCGTGGATCTGGTGCTCACCGGACACGAGCACCTCTACCAGCGCACGAAGCAGCTGGCGACGGGAGCGGCCTGCCCGGCGATCACGCCCGGAACATACACCGCGGCATGCGTGGCGGACGCGGACGGGACGCTGGTGAAGGGCGCGGGAACCGTCTTCGCGACGGTCGGGACCGGCGGCAACGGCAACTACGAGGTCCACCCGGCCGACAGCGAGGCCGGCTACTTCGCCGCCTCGTACGGCAGCGCCGCGACACCGCTCTACGGCTCGCTCGACGTCAGCGCGACCGCGAGTCAGCTCACGGCGTCGTTCGTCCGGGCCGCGGGTCCGTCGTTCACGGACGGCTTCTCGATCGGGCCGCCCGCCGCCGGCAACCAGCCGCCGAACGCCGTGTTCGCCTCCTCCTGCGCCGACCTGACCTGCTCGCTGGATGGAACGGGCTCGACCGACCCGGACGGCGCGATCACCTCGTTCGCCTGGGACTTCGGCGACGGCTCGTCGGGCACCGGCGGCACGATCACGCACACCTACGCCGTCGCCGGCACCTACACCGCGCGGCTGACCGTGCTGGACGACGGCGGAGCGACAGCGTCGACCACGCGCACGGTGACCGTGACAGCGCCACCGCCGCCTGCCGACACCCTCGCGGCCGATCCGTTCGAGCGAGCCGTGACCAACGGCTGGGGAACCGCCCCGACCGGCGGGAACTGGTCGGTCTCGGGCAGCTCCAGCCTGTATTCGGTCGCGGGCGGGACGGGACGCATCCAGCTCCCCGCGGGCTCAGGCGGCACCGCCCGGCTTCCCGGGGTCAGCGCGACCGGCATCGACCTCCGGCTCGCGCTGGCGATCGACAAGCTGCCCTCCTCGGGCAACGTGTACGTGACGGTCCAGGGACGGCGGATCGCGACGACCGGCTCGTACGGATCCAAAGTGATCATCTCGTCGGCGGGCAAGGTGACCATCCAGATCGTGCGCGTCGATCAGAACGGCGGGAACGAGGTCGTCGTGCAGACGTCGGCCACCGTTCCGAACGTCACCTACACCGCGGGTATGCGCCTGAACGTGCGGATGCGGACCACCGGGACCGCCCCGACGCTCATCGAGACGAAGGCGTGGGCCGACGGCACCCCCGAGCCCTCCGCCTGGCAGCGGTCGGCGACGGACAGCACGGCCGCACTCCAAGGTGTGGGCGGACTGGCGGTGACCGGATACCTCTCGGGCGGGGTCGTGAACGCGCCGGTCACGCTGATGGTCGACGATCTGACCGCCGTCAAGCCGTGAGCGGGGCCGTCCGGCGCCGGTGACCCTGTCGGCGATCCGGCGTCAGGCGGCGTCCCACCACCGCAGGACCCGGAGCGCCCGCAGCGTCACCCACTTGCTCTGGAATCCCTCCATGTCGAACTCGACGATCACCGGACCCTCGTGGATGTTCTCGAGCACCCAGCGGCCGTCGGCGTCGGCCTTGCCGCGGACCAGATCGACGGCGTCCGCCAGGCGCGGGTCGCGGCGGTCCTGCAGCCGGAAGTACTCCAGCCCGCGCAGGATGTCGTGGTACCAGCGCACGGGATACGACAGCATCGTGATCCTCGGGTCCGGGATGGAGCCGTCCGTGCGCCGTCGGTACAGGCCGCGTTCCAGCAGGTACTCCTCACCGGCTTCGACGACCTCGGTCGCGCGCGCGTCGTCGCCGCCGGCGCGCATCCACGCGCGTAGCCCCTCGACGGCGCAGATCGTGGAGTGGAAGGACGACACCCGGGCGCCGTACTCGGCCCAGCAGTTCCAGCCGCCGTCGTCCAGCCGGGAGCCGACGAGCGTCTCGGCGATGCGGTCGCCGCCCTCGCCGAAGTAGGCGGCGATCGTCAGGGCGACGCCGTTGATGCACGGCTCGGTCTCGCCCTCGAAGTAGGGCTCGCCGGCGTGCTCCCAGCGAACATTCTCACGGACGCGGGCTACGGCCCGGCGGGCCTGCTCGCTCGTCGGATCGAGACCGAAGTCCACGAGCTGCTGCAGGCTGAAGTGAGTGCCGCTCCACGCGTCGAAACCGTCACGCTCGGGCGGGATCCACCCCGGCCGGTACGTGCCGCCGTCCCAGAGTCCGTCCTCCGCCTGCTCCGCCAGGAAGGTGGCGCCCCAGCCCTCCGTCGCCACGCGGGCGCGCTCGGCGGCCACCTGCTCCGGAGGGGCTCCCACCAGATCCTGGAGCACCTGCCAGCGGATGGCCGGGTCGGAGTCGAGCAGCCAGTCCTCTACGTCCATGCGCGCCACCGTAGTCGCCGCACGGGCCTGATGGCAGTCCTCCACGCACGGATACCCCCCGTCGGGGGGACGGTCAATCACTGGACCCGCTTCTCTCGCATGTCTTGAGTGGGCCTCACATCCCAACCGGACACATCCACCGAAAGGAAACGGCAGTCATGACCATGTCAGACGACCAGTCCGCGGACACACCGATCTTCGACAGCAGACGCGACGCGCTCGAGCCGGAGGCCGGCCTCCCCGAGACGGTGCAGCCGACAGGCGGCTCGCTGAGCGGCGACGCCCGGAGCGGCGGTGACCTGAGCGGCGGTGCTTCGACCGGTGGCCAGGGCGGCGTCCGCGACGAAGCGGGGCGCGTCGCCGGCTCCGCCGCAGAGGCAGGCAAGGACGTCGCGGCCACCGCCAAGGAACAGGCCAAGAACGTCGCGGGAGAGGCGAAGTCGCAGGCGAAGGACCTCTACCGCCAGACGCAGGAGGAGCTCCGGACCCAGGCCGCACAGCAGCAGGAGCGGGTCGCCAGCGGCCTCCGCTCCGTGGGCGACGAACTCGACCAGATGGCCTCCTCCTCCGAGTCGGGCGGACTGGCGACCGACCTCGTCCGGCAGGCCGCGCAGCGCACCCACGCGATCGCGGGCTGGCTGAACGAGCGCGACCCCGGCTCGCTGCTCAACGAGGTGAAGTCGTACGCGCGGCGCAACCCGGGCACCTTCATCGCCGCGGCGGCCATCGCGGGGGCGCTCGCGGGCCGGCTCACCCGTGCGCTCGCCAGCGGCGGGGACGACTCCGGCAGCACAGGCTCATCGACCGGCACCACCGGGGCGACGACCGGCACCGCCGGGACGACCGGCCTGGCACCCAGCCCCGATGTCACCGGAGCCGACACCACCGGCCTCGGCGGCGTGGGCACCGGCACCACCGCCGGCGGCTACGGAACCGCGACGGGTGACCTCTACGACGACTCCGGCAACGACCTTCCCGAGCTGCCGGGCGCCGGGTACACCGGAGGCCGGGCATGACCGATCAACCCACCCCTTCGGAGCAGCAGGCAGCGAACAGTTCGCTGGGCGAGCTGCTCGGAGAGGTCAGTCGCGACCTCTCCACCCTGATCCGCCAGGAGATGGAACTCGCGAAAGCCGAGATCAAGCAGACCGTCACGCGCGCCGGCAAGGGCGCTGGACTGCTCGGCGGCGCGGGTTACGCCGGCCTCATGGCCGTCTTCTTCCTGTCGATCGCCCTGTGGTGGGCGCTCGGCTACCTGGTCGGCAACGCCTGGTCCGCGGTGATCGTCGCGGTCATCTGGGGCGTTGTCGCACTGATCCTGTACCTGCGCGGTCGCAAGCAGCTCGAGACCGTCAAGGGTGCCCCCCAGACCGTGGAGACGGTCAAAGAATTCCCCGAGACACTGAAGCGAAATGAGGAGAACCGATGAGCGACGACCCCGACGCGATCCGCGCCGACATCGAGGCGACGCGCCGCAACCTGAGCGGTGACGTGGACGCCCTGGCCGACAAGGTCACGCCCAGCAAGATCGCCCAGCGCCAGACGCGCAAGGTGAAGGGCGCCTTCCATTCCATCAGCGAACGGATCATGGGATCCGCCGACGACGTCCGCAGCGGCGTGGGGGGCGCCGTCTCCGACGCCGGCAGCTCCGTGGCCGACGCGGGCCGAACCGTCGTCGATAAGGCGCAGGGCAACCCGCTCGCCGTCGGCCTCATCGCCTTCGGCGTCGGTGCGCTGATCGCCTCCCTCATCCCGCCGAGCAACAAGGAGCAGGAGCTGGCATCCGCCGCGAAGGACGCCGCGCAGCCGCTGCTCCACGAGGCCGCCGAGGTCGGCAAGCAGGTCGCCGACGACCTCAAGGAGCCGGCGCAGCAGGCCGTGCAGTCGGTCAAGGAGACCGCGCAGGAGGGGGTGTCCACCGTGAAGGAGGAGGCCACCGATCGCGCCTCCGACGTCGCCGACGACGCCAAGCAGTCCGGACAGCGCTTGCAGTCCGACCAGTAGCACCCACGACGAAGCGCGGCGGAAGGCCTCCCCCGGGCCTCCCGCCGCGCTTCTCTTTTCCCACCAGCCGTCCCGTCAGCGACGCGCAACCGAGAGGACCAGCACGATGAGCGACGTCGGGGCCAGCAAGCGCCTGGCCGATGCCCCCTCCCCCGAGGACTCCCGCAAGCCGGACAGCCCTCCCCACCTCGAAGGATCGTCGTGGAAGCTGGTGCTCAAGCGCACCTTCCGCGAGTTCAGCACCGATAAGTGCACCGATATCGCCGCCTCCCTGACCTACTACGGCATCCTGTCGCTCTTCCCCGGGCTGATCGCGCTGGTCTCGCTGCTCGGCGTGCTCGGGCAGGGCAAGTCGGCGACGGATGCCATCCTCGGCATCATCACGGGCGTCGCGCCGGGCTCGACCGCCCAGCTGCTGCGCGGTCCGATCGAGAACGCCGTGAACTCTCCCGCCTCCGGCTTCGCGCTCGTCGCCGGCATCGTGCTCGCGATCTGGTCCGCCTCCGGATACGTCGGCGCGTTCTCCCGCGCGATGAACCGGATCTACGAGATCGACGAGGGCCGGCCGTTCTGGAAGCTCAAGCCGCAGCAGCTGCTCGTCACGGTCATCACCGTGGTGCTCGTGACGATCGTCGCCCTCATCCTCGTGGTCTCCGGACCGGTCACCCGCGCCATCGGCGACGCCCTGGGCCTCGGCTCCGCGCCGCGCATCGCCTGGGAGATCGCGAAGTGGCCGCTGCTTCTCATCGTGGTGGTCCTGATCATCGCGATCCTGTACTACGCCGCGCCCAACGCCCGTCAGCCCAAGTTCCGCTGGATCAGCATGGGCGCGATCATCGCGATCGTCGTGCTCGCCGTCGCCACGTTCCTCTTCGCGTTCTACGTCGCGACGTTCGCGAACTACGAGAAGACGTACGGCCCGCTCGCCGGGGTGATCGTCTTCCTGCTGTGGGTCTGGATCGCGAACCTCGCGTTGCTGTTCGGCGCGGAGTTCGACGCCGAGACCGAACGGGGGCGCGAGCTGCAGGCCGGGATGGAGGCCGAGGAGACCATCCAGCTGCCGCCTCGCGACACACGGCTCAGTGAGAAGTCGGCGGACAAGGAGGAGGCGCTGATCGACGAGGCCCGTCGGGTGCGGGAGGACGCCGACGCCTCGGACGACCGCTAACGAAATCGGTCAGGCGAGCGAGGCGCCAACGACGCGGTTGCCTCCCGCGTTCTTCGCCGAGTACATCGCGTGGTCGGCCTCGCGGATCAACCGGTCCGGGTTCCACCCGGGGTCCTGCGTGCGCGCGAGCGACATGCCGATGCTCGCGCTGATCGGGAAGCCTTCCGGGATGTCGTGGAAGGGCTGCTCGATCGAGCGGCGGATGCGGTCGGCGACGTCTTCGGCGGCCGCCACTTCGGGCACCTCGCAGACCACCACGAACTCGTCGCCGCCGTAGCGGGCGACCAGGTCCTCCTGACGGACAGCCGCCTGCAGCCGCAGTCCCACTTCCCGGAGCAGCAGATCGCCCGTGTGGTGGCCGAGGGCGTCGTTCACCCGCTTGAACCCGTCCAGGTCGATGAACAGGGTGGCGACGAGCGTGGAGCTCGACTGCTGGTACTCGATCAGCTGCGTCTCGAGGCGTCGCCGGTTCGGCAGCCCGGTCGTCTCGTCGTGCATGGCGGCGTGCTCCAGCTGTCGCTGCAGCCGAAGGGTGGTGATCGCCTGCGCAGCCTGACCGGCGAGCGCGTCGGCCAGCGGAGCCGCCTCGGAGTCGAACTGACGCGGGTGGAGGAAGAAGGCGGTGAACAGCCCGAAGAGCACGTCGTCGTGCTGGATGGGAGCCACCAGGACGGCGTGCACGCCCGCGTCGCGCATGGCCTGCCCGAGCACCGGTGCGAACTCGTCCGCGGCCGCCGCACCGCTGATCGCGACGACCCGGCGGAGCTGCGAGGCCTGCTCCACCAGCGAGCCCGTCTGCTCCACCGAGCGGAGCGGGTTGCTGCCGGACGCCTGCGCGAACATCCCGAGCTCGTCGATCAGGAACACCGCGGACTGCTCCGCCTGGTACGCCTTGGCGACCGTCGTGGCGAGGATGTCGACCAGCGACTGCTCGTTCGTCGCGGCGGAGAAGGCGATCGACGAGTCGATGATGAGCTCGAGTCGGTTGCGGGTACGTTCCTGGAGGGTGCGCGAGCGCACCATCTCCTGCTCGTGCTCGGCACGCTCGGTCGCATCCACCAGGGTCAGCAGTTCGCCGTTCTCGGAGGCGCGACGGCCGACGATCACGGCTCTCGACGACCCGTCCACGTGCGCCAGCCGGACGAGGCCGTCGGTGCGGCCTCCGACTCCGGCGATGCGTGTGCGCAGCGAACTGAACGCCCGGCCGCGCAACTCCGTCATCGAGAGGCCGGTCCAGGTGACGAAGAGCTCGTTGGCGTCCTGGATGCGACCGTCCGTATCCACCTCGACAAGAGCGCAGGGCAGATCGTCCGCAGCAATGGGCCGCACCGCACTCTCCTTCGGATGGCTGGGCCGCTTCGCGGCGAGGACACATTGAATTTAGCGCACGAATGAACCGAGCCGGTCACCGAGGTCATCGGGAGGACACGGACGCGCGATGTAGTAGCCCTGCGCACGGTCGCAGCCGGAGGTGCGGATCTGCTCCAGCTGCTCGCGGGTCTCGATGCCCTCGGCGACCACCCGCATGCCGCTGCCCTGGGCCATCGCCACCGCGTCGCCGACGGCGTCCCAGTCGCCGCGGGCGACCAGGCTCCGGTCGAGCTTGAGCTCGCGGGCGTGCACGCCGACGGCCCGTTCGATCGACGAGTGTCCGGCTCCGAAGTCGTCGATCGACACCGTGACGCCCCACTGCTGAACGATGTCGAGCCTGCCGGCGACGACCGCGTAGTCCTCGATGCGCTCCGCCTCCGTCACCTCGACGATGAGGTCGGCAGGCGGGAGCCCCGACTCGGCCAGCTGACGCTCCAGCTCGTCGAAGAAGCGGTCGGTCTCGAGCTGCAGGGGCGAGACGTTGACGGCGATGGCGAGCTGGTATCCGCGCTCGCGCCAGTCACGGCCGATCCGGCAGCACTCGCGCAGCGCGAACAGCCCCAGCTCGTGGATGGATCCGCTGGCTTCGGCGAGCGCCACGAACTCCGCGGGAGGGACGGGACCGCGGGTGGGATGCGTCCATCGGCTGAGACCCTCGACGGCGACGATCTCCCCCGTCGCCAGGTCGATCTGCGGCTGGACGTGCACCTCGAGCTCGTGCGCGGCGATGGCGTGGGACAGCTCTCGCGCCTCCACCTCGCACGTCACCACGCGCACCTCCCTCGCCGGCCGACGGTCTTCTGGCCTGGACGCGATAGTGCCCGCGTGCGCACCCGCTGTCAACGGGCTGGAGCCCGACCGGACGCAGGATCCGGTCAGCGGAACGTCGGTCGCGGGTCGGTGTGAAGCACGCTCATCAGGATGGAGTCGGTCCACTCGCCGTCCCAGAACAGGGTGTCGCGCTGGCGGCCCTCCACCACGAACCCGGCCTTCTCGTACGACCGCTGCGCCCGCGGGTTGAACCCGTACACGTCGAGTCCGACGCGGTGCAGCCCGATCTCCGCGAAGGCGTGGTCCAGCACGACGGTCATCGCCTCCGTGCCGTACCCGCGGCCGGGCTGCCCGGGCGCCAGAGCGATGCGCGTGTTCATGGAGGCGCTGTCCTCGTCGAGCTCGTTGAGCACGATCTCGCCCAGGAAGCCGCCCGTTGCCGCGTCGAGGATCGCCCAGTCGGCGCGGTCCGGGGCGGCGCCGATGCGCGACAGATGCGCGAGGATGAGCTCCTCCGTGAACTCGGCGCGCGTCCCGGTCAGGCGCATGTTCTCCTCGTCGCCGAGGCCGGCCCAGACATCGTCGAAGTGCTCGGGTCCGAGGGGGACCAGCCGGATGCGCGGCCCGGCGAGCGTGCGGACGGTGGTGAGTTCGGCGAGCGCCACATCCGGCTTCACAGTTCTGCCTCCCTCGGTCGCAGGTCCGGTCGGGGGAACTCGGCATCGAAGTCCCCGGTCGGGTCCTCCTGGCGCAGCGTGTCCACGATGCTCGGACCCGATCCGACCGGCGAGAAGGCGGCGCGGTCGCCGCGGACGCTGCTCTGGTACGTCTTCATGCGCCCGTCGACCGGCAGGTCGATCTCGGCCGGCGGGCGGCCCTCGTCGAGCGGGACGGCGCGCTGCGTGGTGGAGCCGTCCTCCTCGACGAAGTCCGCGATGCCGAACGTCAGGCGGCCTCGGTCGAAGGATGCCCGGACGAGCAGGTAGGTGACCAGCGCGTCGTCGTCGAGCGCGGCCACCTCCGCGGCGAGCGCCCGCACGGCGTCGGTGCGGCCGAGTGCGTGCTCACCGTCATCCGGCACCTCGGCCCAGGAGCGAACATGCACGGCGAGATCCGCGATGGCCTCCTCGTACGAGGTCGGCGAGGTACCGCGGATGCCGAAGTCGCCCCAGTCCGCCCAGTAGCGGTCGCCCTCGTCGTCGTGCCCCACCGGGACGGCGACCCGCGTCGCCGCGGTGCGTGACGCCTTCCACGCCGCCAGCTCGTCCGCATCGAACAGCTCGCCCAGCTGCCGGATGGCGTCATCGTCGCCGGGGCCGGCGGCCGATGCGAGGATCGCACGCTCGAAGAACGCGTTGTCGTCCACTGCTCGTTCCCTTCGTCCCTGCCAGCATCGCATCACCGGGCCCGAAATTCCGAGCCGGGCGGCGGAATCGGCTAACGTCGAGGGGCAGTCGGCGTCCCCGCCCGCATCACGATGCCGTGGTCGCCGCCGCCAGAACCGGTACCGAAGGAGACGCCCGTGACGACCACCCTGCCGACGACGACCTCGAAGGGCGCGTCGCTGCGGCGCAGCCTCGGGCTGTGGGCCATCGTCGGGCTCGGCCTGGGCTACATGACGCCGACCGTGGTGTTCGACACGTTCGGCATCGTCTCCGGGCAGACGAACGGCGTCGTCCCGGCCGCCTACCTCGTCGCGCTCGTCGTGATGATGTTCACGGCGATCAGCTACGGCAAGATGGCGGGCGCCATCCCGAGCGCCGGCTCCGCCTACACCTACGTGCGCGAGTCCATGCACCCGAACCTGGGGTTCATGGTCGGCTGGACCTCGCTCGTCGACTACGTGCTGCTTCCGATGGTGAACTGCCTCATCATCCGGCTGTACCTGGAGCAGCTGTTCCCCGCGGTCCCCGGATGGATCTGGGTCGTCGTCTACTGCGCAGGTGTCACCACCCTCATCGCCCTGACGATGCGCGGCACCTCGAACGTCAACATGATCCTGCTCGTCTTCGCGATCGCCGTGATGACCGTGTTCGTCGTCATGGTCGTCGTGCAGCTCGCCGGCGGCGCCGGTGACGGCACGGTCGCCTCGGTGAAGCCGTTCGTGCACGACGGCGTCACGCTCGGCGCGATCCTGACCGGGGCCACGGTCGTCTGCTTCTCGTTCATCGGCTTCGACGCGGTCACGATGTACGCGGAGGAGGCCAAGACGCCGAAGATCATGCCGCGCGCCATCCTCTTCACCGTCATCATCGGCGGCGCCATCTTCCTGGTCGCCGCCTACTTCACCCAGCTCCGCTTCCCGACCAACGCGCCGTTCGGCGAGTTCACGGACGACCCGCTGCCGCAGATCGGACGCATCGTCGGCGGTCCGGTGTTCCAGGCGATCTTCGTCTCCGCCGGTTTCTGCGCCACCCTGGCGTCGGGGCTCGCGTCGCACGCATCCGTCAGCCGGATGCTGCTGGTGATGGGACGTAACAACGTCCTCCCCCGCCGATTCTTCGGCTTCATCAGCCCGAAGACGCAGACGCCCATCTTCAACATCGTGCTGGTCGGCGTGATCTCGCTGCTGGCGATGGCGTTCTCGCTGGAGCTGATCTCGGCCTTCATCAACTTCGGAGCCCTGATCGCGTTCACCTTCGTCAACATCTCGGTGATCGCCTGGTTCGCGATCCGCAAGGGACGTCGCCGCACCGCGAAGGACATCGTCCGGTTCATCGTGCTGCCGGGAATCGGGACGGTGCTCACGGGCATCCTCTGGGTGAACCTTCACGCCGACGCGCTGATCGGCGGCATCATCTGGGCGGTGATCGGCTTCGCGTACCTCGTGTTCCTGACGCGCGGCTTCCGTCGGCCCGTCGCCGGGTTCGACGAGAGCCAGCCGGTGACCGGGTTCAACAAGGCAGTAGAGAAGGAGTAGGCCGTGAAGCGCATCGGGCTCCTCGGGGGCATGAGCTGGGAGAGCTCTGCCCTCTACTACCAGGCGATCAACGAGGGCGTGCGCGAACGGCTCGGCGGACTCCACTCCGCCGATCTGGTGATGATCTCGGTCGACTTCGCCGAGATCGAGCGTCTGCAATCCTCCGGCGACTGGGAGCGCGCGGGAGACATCCTCGCCGAGGAGGCCGTCCGGCTCGAACGCGCGGGCGCCTCGTGCGTGGTGATCTGCACGAACACGATGCACAAGGTCGCCGACCGGGTGCAGGCGGCTGTCGGCATCCCGCTGCTGCACCTGGCCGACGTCACGGCGGCGGCCGTCAGCGACGTCGGCGTCCACCGGGTCGCGCTGCTGGGAACGCGCTTCACCATGCGCGAGCCGTTCTACCGGGAACGCCTGGAGTCGCACGGCCTCGACGTGATCGTCCCGCCGGAGGAGACGCAGGCCGTGCTGGACGCGATCATCTACGACGAACTCGTCCTCGGTGTGGTCACCGAGGCCTCCCGAGCCGTCTACCGCGATGCCATCGCCGCGCTGGTCGCCGGCGGCGCGGAGGGCGTCATCCTGGGCTGCACGGAGATCGAGCTGCTGGTGCGGCCGGAGGACTCAGCCGTGCCGACCTTCCCGACCACGGCCCTGCATGCCGCCGCGGCGGTCGAGTTCGCCGTCGGCTGACCTGCTGCGGGCTTCCGCAACTCATACAGTGCGCATAGGGCGCTCCCAGCCCACGTAAGAACCCACAAAGAATGCGTCTGCATCGTGGAATACATGGATCAGACGTTGAGCGTTCCCGTGTCGGCACCGCCGGCGCCGCGCCGCAGCCGCCACGCTGTCGGCGACCCGCGCCGGGGCGCCAGAACCGTTCGTGCCGTCCTCGCGCTCGGCGTCGTCGCGGTGCTCGGGATGTGGTGGCTCAGCGTGCCGGCCGGCTTCGCCGCGACCCCGGCCGACGCCCTCACCTCGATCGGTGAGCTGGCCGGCATGGTCGGCGGGTTCCTCGTCTGTGCGCAGGTGCTGTTGATCGCCCGGGTGCCGTGGTTCGAGAAGGCCGTCGGTCTCGACCGGCTGGTCTCCTGGCACCGCTCGCTCGGCGCATCCGTGCTGTTCCTCATCGTGGCGCACGTGCTGTTCCTGATCTTCGGCGGCGAACTGGTCGACAAGAACCCGCCGTGGACGGAGTTCGTCAGCATCCTGCAGAACTACCCGGACATGCTGACGGCCCTGGTCGGGACGATCGCCTTCCTGGTCGTCGGTCTCAGCAGCGCCCGGCTGATCCGCGCGAAGCTGTCCTACGAGGTCTGGTACTGGCTGCACGTCACGACCTACGTCTCGATCTTCCTCACCTTCTTCCACCAGCTGAGCGGTGGCGCCCATTTCGTCTCCGACCCGGTCAACCGGATCCTCTGGATCGCGCTCTACCTGGGCACGGCGGCCGCCGTGCTGACGTGGCGGTTCCTCCTGCCGACGCTCGACGCCTGGAAGGGCCGGATGCGCGTCGCCGCGGTCGTGCCCGAGAGCCAGGGCGTGAACAGCGTCTGGCTGACCGGACCGCGGGTCGACCAGCTGGGCGTCCGCGCGGGCAACTTCCTCCTGTTCCGCTTCCTCAGCCGGGGCCACCTGGGCACGGCGCATCCGTACTCGGTGTCGGCGGTCCCGGCCGACGGCTACCTGCGCATCACCGTCGGGGCCATCGGCGACCACTCGACCCGCCTCCCCGCCCTGAAGCCCGGCTCGCTGGTCTTCGCGGAGGGACCCTTCGGCCGCTTCACCGCGGACCGCGCGAGCCGGTCGCGCATCCTGCTGGTCGCGGGCGGCGCCGGCATCGGCCCCATCCGCGCCCTGGCCGAAGAGCTGGTACGGCGCGGCGCCCGCCCCGTCGTCCTCTACCGGGCCCGCTCACCGCGGCACCTCGCCCTCCTCGGCGAGTTGCAGGCCCTGCCCGGCGTCACCGTCATCCCCCTCGTGGGACGACGTGCGGAACTCGGCTACGACCCGCTCGACGTCGAGCCGCTCCGCGGCCTGATCCCCGACCTCCACGACTGGGAGGCCTTCATCTGCGGGTCCGAAGGAATGGGCGAGCGCGTCGAGCGCTCGCTCCGCGCCCTCCGGATGCCCAAGCGTTTCATCCACCGAGAAGAACTGAGCATGTCATGAACAGCAGATCCTGGCGGGGGACCGTCCTCTTCACTGTCATCCTCGTCGTCATGGGCGCGACCGTCGGCCTGAAGCTGTACGGCGTCGGAGACCAGGTCACGGCGGCGTCCACGTCCGTCCACTCGACCGCGTCGGGCACGGGGACGACGAGCTCCGGGTCGGGGTCGGAATCGTCCGATACGACGAGTGGCGGGGCGGCAGCGTCGTCCACGCCGACGCCGTCGGACTCGTCGGGCTCGTCGGGCTCGTCGGGGTCGTTGTCCTCGTCATCCTCGTCGTCCTCGGCGGCGGCGACGACCACGATCACCGGGTCGGCCGTCCAGACCCGGTACGGCGCGGTCCAGGTCGAGGTCACGTTCTCCGGCAACACGATCACGGCCGTGAAGACCCTCCAGTCGCCCGACCGCGACGGGCGCGACATCGAGATCAACGACCGGGCCCTGCCGATCCTGCAGCAGGAAGTGCTCGCATCGCAGTCGGCGAACATCGACACCGTGTCGGGTGCGACCTACACGTCCGAGGGCTACATCCAATCGGTGCAGTCGGCGATCGACCAGCGATGAGGTTCCTCGAGACGGTCATGGGCATCCCGATGTCCATCGATGTGCGGGACGACGTGGATGCGCGACCCGCGGCCGAGCGCGCGTTCCGGGCGTTGCGAGAGGCGGACCGCCGCTTCAGCACCTACCGACCGGACAGCGAGGTCAGCCGCGCGAACGCCTCCCCCGAACACCACGCCCGTTTCAGCGACGACTTCCGCGAGGTCGTCGCCATCGGCGAGGCCGCAGCACGCGACTCGGGGGGCGCCTTCCGCATCCGCCGGCCCGACGGCTCATGGGACCTCGACGGGGTCGTGAAAGGGTGGGCGGCAGCACGGGCGGCACGAGAGCTGCGCGCGGCCGGCCTCCGCGACTTCTGCCTCAACGCCGGCGGTGACGTGGTCGTGTCGGGCAGCCCGGGAGAGGGGAGACCGTGGAGCGTCGGCGTGCGCTCACCGTACGAATCGACCGCCATGCTCGCCGTCCTCGAGGTCACCGATGCGGCTGTGGCGACCTCGGGCGCCTACGAGCGCGGAGCCCACATCGTGGACGGCCGCGACGGATCCCCCGCCGCTGCACTCCTGAGCGCGACTGTCGTGGCCGATGACCTGACGATCGCGGATGTCCTCGCGACCACCGTGTTCGCGATGGGCCCGGACGGCGTCGATCACGCGCTGCGCTCCGGTGCTCACGGAGTCCTTGCGGTGGATGCGTCTGGCCGCATCCTCGCCGCGGGCGACCTCGTGTTCGCGCGCCCGGTGACCGCGTCGTGACGGCAGGCGCCCCGCCGGTGGAGGGCGCATCCGGCTCCTATACTGCGGGTGTGAGCGGAAAGCCGCGTGTGCTGGTCGCTGAGGACGACAGCCGCCTCGCGAGCATGCTCGCTACGCTCCTCGGGTCCGAGGGCTTCGAGGTCGAGGTCGCGCGCGACGGTCAGCGGGCCCTGCATCTCGGGCTCACCGCCGGGTTCGACGTGATCGTGCTCGACCGCGGACTCCCCGCCGTCGAAGGGCTGGATGTGCTCCGCCGCCTCCGCGACGACGGCGTGACCACGCCCATCCTCGTGCTCTCCGCACTCGGAACGGCCCCCGACCGCGTCGACGGCCTGAACGCGGGCGCCGAGGACTACCTGGCGAAGCCTTTCGACATCGACGAGCTCGTCGCCCGGGTCCGGGGGCTGACGCGTCGAGCCGCGGCCGTAGTGCCGATGGTCCGCTTCCCCGGCGGCCGGCTCGACACCGGCAGCCGCTCCGTCATCCTCGACGACGGCTCGCGCACCGTGCTCTCGGAGCGCGAGTCCGACCTCCTGGAGCTGCTCGCCCGACGGCCGGGCCAGGTGTTCTCCCGCACGCTTCTGCTGGATGAAGTGTTCGCGGCCGCCGACGACCCGGGGGTCGTCGACACCTACGTGCACCATCTGCGCCGCAAGTTCGGGCGCTCGCTCGTCGAGACCGTGCGCGGCGTCGGCTACCGGATGGGGTCGCTGCAGTGAGCGACCGCACGCTGCGCGACACCGAGCTCCGCTCCGCCTCCCGCCGGCTCGCGGCCCAGTTCGCGCTGATCATCGTCGGCCTCTTCGTCGCGCTCGGCATCGTCGTCTACAGCGTCGTGGCCGCCGGCCAGGCCGAGGCCGCGAAACGCGCGCTCTCGGACGCCTCCATGGTCGACTCGGTTCACGACGCGCCGCGCGACCTCCTGGTCACGGTGGTCACGCCTCAGGGCACGCAGAGTTCGCCCGACATGCCGGAGGGGCTCCCGGACGAGGATGCGATCCAGCAGGTGGTGCGCACCGGCAACCCGGTCTCCGGGTCGGTGGAGACCGACGGCCAGCGCTACCTGACCGTGACGGACGTGCGGCACGGAAAGGTCGTCCAGGTCGCGTACGGCCTCGGCGAGCAGCAGGAGGAGCTGAGCAGGCTGGTGATCGCGCTGGTCGTCTCCGGTGTGATCGCGACGATCGCCGCGGGCGGCATCGGCCTCGTCCTCGCTCGTCGGTCCATCCGGCCCCTCGCGGACGCGCTCGCCCTGCAGAGACGTTTCGTCGCGGACGCCGGGCACGAGCTCCGCACGCCGCTGACCCTGCTCAGCACGCGTGCCCAGCTGCTGCGTCGCCATGTCGCGACGCAGTCGACTGGCGCACCGGACGAAGAGCTGCGTTCGGGTCTCGATGAGATCGTCGACGACAGCCGGGCGCTCACCGAGATCGTGCAGGACCTCTTGACCGCGGCCGATCCGCGGCAGACGGCGGAGAGCGAGGGCGTCGACCTCGGCGACCTGGCCGCGACGGTCGTCCGTTCGGCGAAGGCGCGGGCCGACGAGCGCGGCCTCGCCATCGCGGTGCAGAGCGACCCGGACGCCGTGGTCACCGGAGCTCCGGTCTCGCTCCGGCGGATGATCGTCGCCCTGGTGGACAACGCCCTGGATCACGCCGCCGACGAGGTCCGGGTGACCGTTTCCACGTCCCGCGACCGCGTCATCCTCACCGTGGAGGACGACGGCCCCGGTTTCTCTGCCGGCGTCGAGGAGCGGGCGTTCGAGCGTTTCGCGACCGCGCGGGATGCGCAGCCGGGCGACGACCGCGGCCGCCACTACGGCCTCGGCCTGGCCCTCGTCGCCGAGGTGGTGAACCGCCACCACGGCACCGTCCAGGCCGCGAATGGGGACACGGGAGGCGCAGTCGTGACCGTGCGCCTCCCGCGTCGTCTGTAATCGTCAGCCGACGCCCTCCAGGGCGTCCGTCTCCGTGTTGCCGATGTTCTGGATGACCTGCGGCCGGCGCTTCCGCAGGTACGCGAACCAGGCCACCGCGGCGACCAGCGTCAGCAGGAACAGGTACGGGATGACGTTGAGCGGGAACGCCGGCACCGGCCAGACGTTCGCGAAGAACACGTAGGCCATCGCGGCGACCGCGACGACGGCGCACACCCACACCAGCGTGTTCGGGATGCCCGCGCGGCGCGTGTAGGCGATGCACGCGATGGCGACGAGCGCGTACGCGACCATGTAGCCGTAGGTGCCATAGGTGTCGACCCAGACGACGATGTCCATCGGGTTCGCACCGACGGCCAGCAGGATGACGTCGAGGACGATGGCCGCGGGACCGGCGACCAGCAGCACACGGTGCGGGGTCAGGTGGCGCTCGTGGGTGCGGCCGAACCGCTCCGGCACGACGCCCTCCTTGCCCATCACGTAGATGACCCGGCCGACGACGTTGAGCGGCGCGACGACGACGGCGAAGAACGAGGCACCGACGCCGAAGGTGAGGATGGGGCCGAACCACGTCGGCATCCCGATCAGCTTCGCGATGTCTTCCAGCGGGCTGGCACTCGTCGCGAGGTCGTCGTGGAGCACCGCGATCTGCGTGTACGCGGCGAAGACGTAGAGCACGCCGACGACGACGGCGCTCCACATGATCGCGCGCGGGATGGCGGTGTACGGGTTCTTCGCCTCACGGCCGAGCGCGTCCGCCGACGAGAATCCGACGAACCCGAGGATGCCGAGCACCATTCCGGCGGCGATGCCCTGGAACGGGGCTCCCTGCGCGAACACCTGCGCCGGGTCCCACGCGGCGGGGCCCGCCCAGACGAGAGCGGCGATCAGCAGGATGGTGATGATCGTCACCGAGATCAGCTCCAGCACCAGCGAGACGCGCGCCGACAGCCGGATGCCGCGGATGGTGAAGAGCGTCGCGAGGCCGCCCAGCACGATGGCGAGACCGATGTACCAGCCGACACCGCCCGCGGGCACGCCGAGGAGCACCAGGAACTGGTTGAAGTACGACACCGCACCGCCGAGCGAGCCGGCGGCGATTCCCCAGCAGCCGATGACGAGGGTGACGCCCGCGAGGTACGCGCCGGTCGGGCCGAGGCCCTTCGCCACGTACGTGTAGAGCGAGCCGGCCGAGGCGTGCTTGCGGGCGAACACGACGACGCAGTAGCCGACGCAGAGGATGACGATGGTGGCGAGGATGAACGAGTAGATCGTCCCGTTGCCGGCGCCGACGAAGATCGACATCGCGGTGAAGGCGATGACGGCGCTGGGCGCGATGTTGGCGATCGCCTGGGCCGCGAGCTCGGGCCCGCTCATGACGCCGCGCCGGAGCCCGGCGTCGGTCGGGCTGCTCGCCCGGGTTTCTGTGGTTGACATGGCTCTCCAGTGAGTCGTTTCGGGTTCGGGGGCTAGGGGATGAGGAGGGTGCGGAGCACGGAGCCGGCCTCGAGGTCGTCGAAGGCCTCCGCCGCCTCCGCGAGTGGGCGCCGGCCCGAGATCAGCGGGTCGAGCAGCAGCTGGCCGTCCATGTAGCGGTCGACCAGGGCGGGGATGTCGATGGACGGGCGCACGGAGCCGTAGTTCGACCCGAGGATGCGCTGGTCCGCCTCCGCCAGCACGAGCGGCTCGAACGACGCCTTCGCGCCGGTCGGCGGCAGGCCGACGATGACGGCGGCACCGCCGAGCCCGAGCATCCGGATCGCCTGTTCGGTCGTGGAGGTGCGGCCGATCGCGTCGAACGCGTAGTCGACGCCGTCCGGGATGAGCTCGAACAGCTGCTCGACCGCATCCGCCCGGGAGGCGTCGATCCGGTCGGTGGCGCCGAACTGCAGGGCCATCTGGGTCTTGTCGGGGAGCACGTCGATCGCGACGATCCGCTCGGCCCCGGCCAGGCGCGCGCCCTGCACCACGTTGAGGCCGACGCCTCCGCAGCCGATCACCGCGACGGTGGAGCCCGGCTCGACTGCTGCAGTGTTGAGCACTGCCCCGACGCCCGTAGCGACCGCGCAGCCGACGACCGCGATCACGTCGAGAGGCGCGTCGTCGCGCACCTTCACCGCGCCTGATGCCGGCACGACGACCTCTTCGGCGAACGATGAGACGCCCAGGTAGTGGTGGATGGTCTCACCGTCGCGCGAGAGGCGCGAGGTGCCGTCGAACAGCACGCCCTTCGGGGCGACGATGGTGGCGACCTTCTGGCAGCGCGCCTCGTGGCCGGAGCGGCAGTACCGGCAGTCGCCGCACGGCGGCACCCAGCTGAGGACGACGTGGTCGCCGACGGCCAGGGAGGTGACGCCCTCTCCGAGTTCGGTGACCACGCCGGAACCCTCGTGTCCCATGACGAGCGGCGCCGGAGCATCCCACTCGCCGCGCTTGACGTGCAGGTCCGAGTGGCAGACGCCCGCCGCGGCGATGCGCACGCGCACCTCCCCCGGGCCGGGGGCCGCGAGGTCCACCTCGGTGAACTGGATGGGCTCGGACGGTTCCGTGAAGACGACGGCCTGCATGGGTACTCCTTCGTGTGCGGGTCTCGCTCGATGCTAGGAAGCGCTCGCAGCCGGTGTCATTCACAGAAAGTGTGGGTACGCCTCGCTGATTCGACATTCCGTACACTGAGGCCATGAGCCGCGACATCGCCTCCGTCGCGCGTTCCCTTCACGGCAGGCTGGTCGACGGCCGTCTCGACGCCGGGATGCGCGTAGACGCCGTGGTCGGCCTCGACGACTTCTCCGTCGTCGGCCACCCGGCGTTCGCGACGCTCGTCGTGGCGCCCGCCCGAGCCGCCGCGGCCGCCCTCAGCGCGGACGACGAGCGCGCGGAGGCCATCCGGCACGCCGTCATCGTCAGCCACGGGGCCGACCCGGCACTCCTCCGGGCGCTCGACCGGACCGGCACGACCGCGATCGTCGGCACCTCGGCCTCCGACGCCCTCCTCGCCCCCAGCCTCACCGCCCTCCTGGCCGTCGACCAGGCCGCCGAGGATCGTGCGGTCACCAGCGCGATGAAGGTACTGACCCTGGCTGCCCGCCGCGGCGGCGTCTCCGGCGTCGTGGCCGAACTCGCGCACCGCATCGACGGGTGGGTCGTCCTCCTCGACCGGCACGGTCAGGTCATCACGAGCGCGGGCGCCGGCGGCCTGCACGTGCAGGATGCGATGGCCGTCGCGCTCTCCCGTCCGGTGCGCGTGCGCCACCGCTCGCTGCAGGTGCACACCGTCGGCTCCGGCGAGGACCTCTCGGCCCGGCTGGTCGTCAGCCCGCGGACGGAGTCGTCGAGCCGCGCCCGCGAACTCGGGTCGCAGGCGGCCGCGCTGCTCGACCTGGTGCTCCGGACGGACGACCCGACGCGCACCGAACGGCTCGGACGCGCGGTCATGATCGACGCGCTGCTCACCGGCGGGCCGCCCGCCGTCTCCCTCCTGCGGAAATGGGGCGTGCACGAGAGCTCGCTGACCGCGTTCGCCCTGACCGCGCGTCCGCATCCGTCGAGGTGGAGCGGCTGGTATCGCACTGGCTCGACGAACTCGGCGCCGCCCACATCCACACCGAGAGTCACGGCCTGGTGACCGGGTTCCTCCGCGACGACCACGTGGATGCGGTCGCAGCCCGCGTGGAGGCGTACTCGTCCGCGATGTTCCTGGGCGTGGGCACGCCGGCGCCGACCGACGCCCTGGCCGGGAGCGCGGCCGAGGCACGGCACGCGGTCGAGTCGGCGCGGGCGGAGGGCCGGCGCGTGGTCCGCTACCGGTCCATCCCCACCATCTCGCTCGTGCTCGACCGGCTCGACGGCGACGACGCCCGACGCATCGCGCGGCTGCTCGACCCGCTGCGGGATGCCGCGGGCCGCCACGGCGAGCTGACCGAGACGCTCCGGGTGTTCCTCGCCGAGAACGGCGCCTGGGGCGCCACCGCTGAGCGCCTCGGCGTCCACCGGCAGACGCTCACCGCGCGCATCCACCGCGTCGAGGGCCTTCTCGGGCTCTCGCTCGCCGATGCGGACGACCGCACGGCGGCCTGGCTCGCTCTGCGCGCCCTGCACGCGTGAGCCGAGCCCGGCGCGCCGAACGGCCCCGCTCAGCTCTCGACAGCGAGCGCCTGCTGGATGAGCGCCGTCATGTCGATGGGCTCCGTGGGCGGCAGCTCCAGCGCGGCCGGGTCGATGGTCTTCATGGCGTCTCCTTCTTCTCTGTCTTGCTGCTCTGTCTGTCGTCGGTTCGTCGTTCTCGGATGTGAGGCCGGGAGGTGCCCGCCGCCGCCTTCCCCCAGGCGTCTGTTGCGGCGGGCACCGTCCCTTCTCCCGCGCGTGGTGGAGTACCCCTTCTCATCACTCGCGCGGGATCGTGAGGCCCAGTCGCGAGCACAGCGCGCTGAGGGCCTGGTCGGAGGGGAACACGGCCAGTCGCCCGTCGGGCAGCTGGCAGGTCTCGAGGTGGGGCACCGGATACTCCGCCGTGCTGGAGGATCCTTCCGGTGAGAACACGCCGGTGCGCCAGGTGGCCGCGCACATGTCCTCGGCCAGACGGATGCGCGCATCGAGCGCGTTCGGAGTCTTCTCGTCGAGGTCGGCGGTCACCATCACCGAGGTGCCGTGACGGGAGTTCAGGTCGGCAGCCGCGTAGCAATCGGTGACGTTGTTGATCTGGCCTTGGGAGGCGAGGGCGACGGCGATCGCGCCGGCCGTGGTCCCGGCGACGATGGCGCCGGCTACTCCGATGGCGATGATGCGGTGCTTCCGGGTCCGGCGGCGGTCGTCGACGGCGATGGTCTCGAACAGGTTCGCCTTGATCTGTTCGAAGCGCTCGTCGGTGGGCAGGAGGTCGTGATGGGTCATGGCATCCCCCTGAGGGTGCGGAGTTCGTTCCGGAGGCGCCCGCGGAGCCGGGAGAGGCGGTTGCGGACGGCGCCCTCGCTCAGGCCCACCTGGCGGGCTGCCTCCTCATAGCTGTGATCGCCTCGGATGCACAGCTCGAACACGGTGCGGTCGGGCTCGGTGAGCGCGGCGACCACGGATTCGACGTAGGCGAGCAGCTGGCCGCGTTCGGCGAGCTCCTCCGGCCCCGGACGGGCGTCGGCGAGTGATCCGTCGACGGGACTGTCGCTGCGGCGCTTCTCCACCACCTGGAGGGAGCGGCGACGGTTGGCGATCAGGTTGCGGCTGGTGACGAGCAGCCAGGGAAGGACCGACTCGCCGGCGATGGTGATGGTCGCCCGTTTGCGCCAGAGGGTGACGAAGACGTCCTGGCTGATCTCCTCCACATCCTCGCGGGGTTCGAGACGCGCGGCCGTGTAGGCGTAGACGACGCGGCTGTACCGGTCGTAGAGGGCGGCGAGCGCGGCCTTGCTGCCGTCGGCGAGTCGCCGAAGCAGGTCGAGGTCCGTCGGAACGGACTCCTCCCCCGCATCCGCCGCACGGTGCGGCTCGGCCAACTCGCTCATATCCAGGAAATGTGTCCCCCCGCCGAATCCTCTCAACGAATCTCGAAATCGGTCGGCCGCGACCTCGGTGGGGCAGAATGGGCGTGCGCGGCAGGGGGCCGGGCAGTATCCGCTTCGGGGGGAAGTCGATGAAGAGATCGTCTGTTTCGGCGCGGCGTGCGGCGTCGGTCCTGGCTGCGGCGGCGGCCATCGCGGCGACGTTCGTGACGGTCGCGCCCGCCGCCGCTGCCGAGCCGCCCGCGCAGTCCTGCTCGTACGACCTGGGCACACGCTCGCTGGTGTGCGTGGACGCCGGCGAGGATCTCAACCGGGCCGTGCTGGAGCAGACCAACCTGTTGGTGGTCACGCCGCCGAGCTGGCCGGTCGCCGCCACCGACGCCGCATCCGCCGCCCGCATCCTCCCCGAGGGTGTGCGCGCTACCTTCGTGCAGAGCCAGCTCTTCGACGACGCAGGCTACGGCGGATCGTTCTTCCAGATCACCAACTCGAGCGCCTGCAACGGAAGCACCACCTGGTACTTCGGCCCGCTCGGAAACGTCGGCTGGTCGGGCAGGGTCAGCTCGTTCAAGAGCTTCTCCGGATGCAGCACCAAGCTGTGGCAGGGCACGGCGTACACGGGTGCGTCCTACGGCTACGCCGTCAACGCGTCGTCGCTCGGCAGCATGAACGACCAGGCCAACTCGGTGACCCTCCGGTAGGCGTGCACCATGCAGAAAGGGCCGGATCGATGTCTCGATCCGGCCCTTTCACGTCCGTGCGCGAGGGGGGACTTGAACCCCCACGCCCTTGCGGGCACTGGCACCTGAAGCCAGCGCGTCTGCCAATTCCGCCACTCGCGCGAACCCAGGAACTCTAACACGACGCCGGGATCGTTCACGAATCCGGGCGTCCTCCGCAGGGCTGATCTTCACCGTATAGCCAGTCCCTTTTCCAGGGTTCCGACTAACATGCATGTAGTCATCGAGCCGGAAGCGGGAGACTGTGGGCATTCTGGACAACTTCGAGCGGGGGCTCGAGCGCGCCGTCAACGGCGCGTTCGCGAAGACCTTCCGCTCCGGGCTGCAGCCGGTCGAGCTCACCAGCGCGCTCCGCAAGGAACTCGACACGAAGGCCGCCGTGGTCGCGCGCGACCGCGTCCTCGCTCCCAACAGCTTCGTGCTGCGGATGTCGTCCGCCGACTACGCGCGCATGCGGTCGATGGGCGCGGCCCTCACCGACGAGCTGATCGACTTCGTGCAGAAGCACGCGGCGAGCCAGCACTACGCCTTCGCGGGCGGCATCTCCATCGACCTCGCGGAAGACTCGGACCTGTCCGTCGGGATGCTCCAGGTCGAGTCTGAGAACGTGAAGGGCGACGTCGCCTGGACCCCGGTCCTCGACATCAACGGCAAGCACTACCCGCTCACCCACTCCCGCACCGTCGTCGGACGTGGGGCCGACGCCGACATCACGGTCGACGACACCGGCATCTCCCGCCGCCACGTCATGATCACGTGGGATGGCCGCCGCGCCCAGGTGGAGGACCTCGGCTCGACCAACGGCACCAAGCTCGACGGAGAGCCCTTGCGCAAGGCGATCCTGGAGCCCGAGTCCGTCGTGACCCTCGGCCGCACCCGCATCGTGTTCCGCGTGCTCCCCCAGGCGGCGCCCGCTCCTCGTGGCCGTGCGGAGGACGCCACCCGGCGACACGACGTCGGCAACTTCTGGAGCCCCTCGTGAACCCGAGCGAGCTGACCCTGCTGGTGCTGCGGTTCGGCTTCCTGCTGGTCCTCTGGCTCTTCGTCTTCGGCATCGTCTACGCACTCCGCAGCGACATGTTCGGCCAGCGTGTCCGCAAGCTGCCGGAATCGGCTCAGCCTGCACCCGCCTCACCGTTCCCGGCCGGAGCCGCGGCGAGCGCCCCCGCCGCCGCAGCGCCCGCCGGCCCCACGGAGCCCGTGATGAAGTCGGCACCGGTCTCGTCGCTGCCGTCCGGCGCCAACCGAGCGGGCGGCCACACGAACGCGAGTGTGCAGAGTGCGCACCGCCTCGTCATCACCTCCGGACCGCGCGCCGGGACCGAGCTCCCCCTCGGCCGCGATCCCATCACCATCGGCCGCTCCGGCGAGTCGAACCTCGTCATCCGCGACGACTACACCTCCACCCACCACGCCCGCCTGCTCCTCTGGAACGACGAGTGGATGATCCAGGATCTCGACTCCACCAACGGCACGTTCCTCGACGGCCGCCGGGTGACCGTCCCGACCCAGGTCCCGCTCGACACGCCGATCAAGATCGGCACGACCACGTTCGAGCTGCGGCGGTAGACGGTGGCGGCGAACAAGGCGGCGGCCCTCTCCCACGTCGGGAAGATCCGCTCGAACAACCAGGACTCGGGCTACGCCGGCCGGGACCTGTTCGTCGTCGCCGACGGCATGGGCGGTCACGCCGGCGGTGACGTCGCCTCGGCGATCGCGGTCACCCGCATCCGCGAGGCCGACCGCGAGTACGCCTCCGCCTCCGAAGCCGAGTTCGCCCTGCAGTCCGCATTGATCGCCGCCAACTCGCTCCTCGCCGAGACCGTGTTCGAGCATCCCGAGCTCACCGGCATGGGCACCACCGTCAGCGCGATGGTCCGCGTCGGCGACCAGATCGCGTTCGCTCACATCGGCGACTCCCGCATCTACCTGTACCGCGACGGCGAGTTGAAGCAGGTCACGACGGACCATACCTTCGTGCAGCGCCTTGTCGACAGCGGCCGCATCACCGAGGAGGAGGCGATGGTCCATCCACGCCGCTCTGTGCTGATGCGCGTGCTGGGCGATGTGGATGCGTCCCCCGAGATCGACACCTGGACGCTCGACACGCGCCCGGGCGACCGCTGGCTGATCTGCTCCGATGGCTTGAGCGGCGTGGTGAAGCACGACGACATGCTCGCGGCGCTCGCGTCGAAGGACGGCCCGAAGCAGGTCGCCGACCGTCTGCTGAAGCACAGCCTCGACGCCGGCGCCCCTGACAATGTCACCGTCGTCATCGTCGACATCGCCGACACGGGCCGCGGCGACGTGGTGAAGGAGCCGGTCACGGTCGGGTCGGCCGCGTCGCCGCTCCAGTTCGGCGCCGAGCCGAAACCGACCACCCGCGCGGCGCGCCTTCCCGGATTGCGCCTGCACCCGATCCGTCCGGCGACGGGCCCCACGCACTTCGAGCCGCAGTCCGAGGACTACCTCGACGAGCTGATCGAGGAGGACGCCCGTCGCGTGCGGCGCCGCCGGCTCACCTGGATGATCGGCCTCATCCTGCTGGTCGTCGCCATCGTGCTCGCCATCTTCTTCGGCTATCAGTGGACGCAGTCCCGCTACTACGTGGGCATGTCGCCCGACCGGCACGTCGCGATCTACCAGGGGGTCCAGCAGGGCATCGGGCCCATCAGTCTCTCGCACCTGTACGAGGAGTCCGACGTGAAGGTGGACGACCTCCCGGAGTACGACAAGCAACAGGTGGAGCAGACCATCAACGCCGACGACCTTCCGGCGGCCAAGACGATCGTGGAGCAGTTGAGCGATGCCGGCGGACAGTAGGACGGCCGCGCGCGAGCAGGCGAAACCGACCCGGGACGCGACCGGGCCGGTCAAGCGGCTGCGCCTGCCCGCGAAGCTGCGCAACCGCGAGCTGTTCCTCCTCGTCATCGCGTGCGCCATCAACGCGGCGGCCGTCGTGCTGGTGCAGCTGGGCGCGCTCGGACACGTCGATCTCACGCTGGTCTACCTCGGCGCCGGGCTCTCGGCACTGGTGCTGGGCATGCACATCGCACTCCGGTTCGTCGCCCCGCAGGCCGACCCGTTCCTGCTGCCGATCGCGACACTTCTGACCGGTATCGGCATCGCCGAGATCTACCGCATCGACATCCACTACAAGGACGCCGGATGGGACAGCGCGGGCGTCAAGCAGATCGTGTGGAGCGCCATCGCGATCATCTGCGCGATCCTCGTCGTGGTCCTCATCCGCAACCACCGCATCCTGCAGCGCTACACCTATCTCTTCGGGTTCGCCGCGCTCGTGCTCCTGCTGCTGCCCATGCTGCCGGGCATCGGCCGCGAGATCTACGGCGCCCGGGTGTGGATCGGGATCGGCCCGTTCAGCTTCCAGCCGGGCGAGATCGCGAAGATCTGCCTCGCGATCTTCTTCGCCGGCTACCTGGTCCAGGCGCGCGACTCCCTCTCCATGGTCGGTAAGAAGTTCCTCGGGATGCGGTTCCCGCGCGCTCGGGACCTCGGTCCGATCCTCATCGTCTGGCTCATGTCGATGGCCGTCATCGTCTTCCAGCGCGACCTCGGAACCGGTCTGCTCATCTTCGGCCTGTTCCTCGTCATGCTCTACGTCGCCACGGCGCGCATCAGCTGGGTGATCCTCGGCCTCCTGCTCATCGTCGGCGGCGCCGTCGTCGCCAGCCAGGTGCTCCCGTACGTGCACGACCGCTTCGCGAACTGGCTGACCCCCTTCTCGCAGGGCGTCTATGACGCGCAGGGCGGCAGCTTCCAGCTGGTCCAGGGGCTGTTCGGGCTCGCGCACGGAGGGCTGATCGGAACCGGCCTCGGCCAGGGCCAGCCGTGGATCACCCCGGTCTCGCAGAGCGACTACATCATCGCGAGCCTGGGCGAGGAGCTGGGCCTCGCCGGCATCTTCGCCATCTTCGCGCTGTACCTGGTGTTCGTCGCGCGCGGCCTGCGCATCGGCTTCGCGGGGGCGGACGACTTCGGCAAGCTGCTCGCCGTCGGCCTGTCGTTCACCGTGGCGCTGCAGTGCTTCATCGTGATCGGCGGTGTGACCCGCGTCATCCCGCTCACCGGGCTGACGACGCCGTTCCTCGCCGCCGGCGGGTCGTCGCTGGTCGCCAACTGGATCATCGTGGCGCTGCTGCTGCGACTGTCCGACACCGTCCGCAATCAACCCCGGCTGGTGGTGAGCTGAGATGAACCGCGAGATCAAGCGCGTCAGCACGATCGTGCTGGCGATGTTCCTGGCGCTGCTGGTGTCCACCTCCATCCTCCAGGTGTTCCAGGCGGATGCGCTGGGTGCCGACGCGCGAAACACGCGTGCCCTGAACGACAGCTACTCGGCGCAGCGCGGCGCGATCCTCGTCGCCGGGCAGCCGATCGCGCAGTCCGTGCCGTCCAACGACGTCTACAAGTGGCAGCGCGTCTACAGCAACGGTCCCCTCTACTCGGCCGTGACGGGCTTCTTCCCGATCAACGGAGAGCCGACCGGCCTCGAGGGCGCCCTCAACTCCAAGCTGAGCGGCTCGTCGAACTCCCAGTTCTTCGAACGCGTCAACGCCATCCTGACCGGCAAGAACCCGCAGGGCGCGACGGTCGAGACGACGATCGACCCGGTGGCGCAGCAGGCGGCGTGGGATGCGCTGGGCGACTACCAGGGCGCCGTGGTGCTGCTGCAGCCCAAGACCGGGAAGATCCTGGCGATGGTCTCCAAGCCCACGTACGACCCGAACACCCTGGCGTCGCACGACGGCAAGGCGGTGGAGTCGACCTACGACCAGCTCCTCGCCGCCCCGGGCGACCCCCTCATCAACCGGACGATCGGCGGAGACCTGAACCCGCCCGGATCGACGTTCAAGCCGGTGATGAGCGCTTCCGCCTTCGGCACCGGGCAGTACACGAAGGACAGCCAGCTCCCCAACCCGGCCTCCCTCCCGCTGCCCGACTCCCCCACCGTCGTCAAGAACGACTCGCTCACGACCTGCGGGCCGGGCGCGACGGTCTCGATCGCGACCGCACAGATCCTGTCGTGCAACATCCCGTTCGCGGAGCTCGGGATGCAGCTCAAGCCCGAGGTCATCAAGGACCAGGCCGACAAGTTCGGGTTCAACCAGTCGTTCAACATCCCCATCCCGGTCGAGAAAAGCGTCTACCCGCTCTATCCCGACGCTGCCGCGCGCGCGCTGGGCTCCTTCGGCCAGAAGGACGACCGCGCGACGCCGCTGCAGATGGCGATGGTCTCGGCGGCGATCGCCAACGGCGGCACGCTGATGACCCCGAACCTGGTGGACTCCATCCGGTCACCCGATCTGCAGACGCTGGAGAGCTTCCAGCCCAAGGAGTTCTCGCAGCCGCTGAGCCAGCAGAACGCCGACACCATCAAGCAGATGATGGTCGACGGCGTCGATCACGGCGTGGCGAGCAATGCAAGAATAGGTGGGGTTCAGGTCGGCGGTAAGACGGGCACGGCGCAGAACGGGGATGACGACCCCTACTCGCTGTGGTTCACCGGTTTCGCGCCGGCGAACGACCCGGAGTTCGCTGTGGCTGTAGTTGTCGAAAATGGCGGTGGACAGGGTCAGAGCGGCACGGGTAACTCCGTCGCTGCCCCGATCGCGAGGAAAGTACTAGAGGCGGTGCTGAATAAATGAGACCCACAGCAGGGCTCACCTTCGGGGGACGTTACGAGCTGCAGTCGCGGATCGCGATCGGCGGTATGGGCGAGGTGTGGCAGGCCACCGACCTCGTCATCGGTCGTACCGTCGCCATCAAGATCCTGAAGGACGAGTACCTCGGCGACCCGGGCTTCCTCGAGCGCTTCCGTGCGGAGGCGCGCCACGCCGCCCTCGTCAACCACGAGGGCATCGCCAACGTGTACGACTACGGCGAGGAGGACGGAAGCGCGTTCCTGGTCATGGAGCTCGTCCCCGGCGAGGCGCTCTCGAGCATCCTGGAGCGGGAGCACGTCCTCAGCACCGACCGCACGCTCGACATCGTCGCCCAGACGGCGGCCGCTCTGCACGCCGCTCACGCCGCCGGTCTCGTCCACCGCGACATCAAGCCAGGCAACCTCCTCATCACGCCCGACGGTCGCGTCAAGATCACCGACTTCGGTATCGCCCGGATCGCCGACCAGGTGCCCCTCACCGCGACCGGCCAGGTCATGGGCACCGTGCAGTACCTCTCTCCCGAGCAGGCCTCCGGTCACCCCGCCTCCCCGACCACCGACATCTACTCGCTCGGGATCGTCGCGTACGAGTGCCTGGCCGGCCGACGGCCGTTCACCGGCGAGTCGCAGGTCGCCATCGCCATGGCGCAGATCAACGAGGCGCCGCCGGAACTCCCCGCCACCGTCGCGGAGCCCGTGCGCAACCTCGTGTTCGCGTGCATCGCCAAGAACCCGGCCGACCGCCCCGCCTCCGCCGCCCACCTGGCGCGTGCCGCCCAGGCGCTCCGCCGCGGCGACGTGCGCGCCGCCGCCCAGTCCGTGCCCGCTATCCTCGGGGGCGCAGCCCTGACCGATGCCGCGACCGTCCTCATGCAGCCGCCCGCGGCTCCGACGGCCGCGACCACCGTGCTCCCGGCGACCGCCGTCGCGCCGGTCGTCGACGAGGAGGCCGCCGCCCCCGTCGAGGAGCGCAAGCGCAGCCGCTGGACGTGGCCGCTGATCGCGCTCATCGCCCTGCTGGCGCTCGTCCTGATCGGCACGATCATCACGCTGGTGGTCGCGCCGAAGACGGCTCCGACGCCCACGCCGTCGACCACTCCGACGCAGACGCAGCCGACGTCGCCGAAGCCCACCCCGACGCCCACCAGCAACACGGTCCAGATCACGGAGAGCGACTTCCTCGGCCTCACCGCCGACCAGGCCCGCGACAAGCTGCAGGGCCTCGGGATGGTCGCGGACGTCTCGCAGGGCAACGCGGCGACCACCAACGACCAGGCCAACAAGGTCTACTCGGTCAACCCGACCGGCCCGGTGCCGAAGGGCTCGACCGTCTCGGTGAAGGTCTACGGACCCGTCGCGCCGATCCCGACGCCGACCGACACCGTCTCGGCCACGCCGCCGTCGGGTCAGGGCACCCCGAACTCGCAGATCACGGTCAACTTCGGTTCCGCCACCTGCCCCGCAGGACAGAACCTGGTCGGCCGCCGCCTGTACATCAACGGGCAGCCGCAGACTCCGGTCAACGACACCAAGATGGTGTGGTCGCCGAGCACCGCGGCCACGTACCAGCTGACGTACACGATCTTCTGCGGTGAGTCGGTGGAGTCGAGCCAGTCGCCCGCGACGTCGTACGAGGTCGTCGCCGCACCGCCGACCTCTGGCGGTGGAGGCGGCGGCACCGGAGGAGGGACCGGCGGCGGCGGGACCGGCGGCGGCAACGGCTGAGCAGCCGAATACGCCCGAGGAGACATCCAGAATCGCCCCGCTACACTAGCCGGAGTCGTCACCGAGAAGGAGTTCGCATTGAGCCCAGATAGCCGCCTGCTCGCAGGCCGATATCAGGTGGGCGAACTCATCGGCCGGGGCGGTATGTCGGACGTCCATCGCGGCACCGACACCCGCTTGGGCCGCACGGTCGCCATCAAGCTGCTCAAGCCGTCCCTCGCCACCGACCCGGCGTTCCGCACCCGGTTCCGCCAGGAGGCGCAGGCCGCGGCTCGCATGACGCACCCGACGATCGTCCGCGTCTTCGACGCCGGCGAAGAGACGGTGCGCGAGCCGAACGGCCACGAGGCGCAGCTGCCCTTCATCGTCATGGAGTACGTCGACGGCGTCCTCCTCAAGGACCTCATCAAGAAGGGCCCCCTGGAGCGTGCGGAGGCCGTGCGCATCACCGAGGGCATCCTCACCGCGCTCGAGTACTCGCATCGCGCCGGCGTCGTGCACCGCGACATCAAGCCGGGCAACGTGATGATCACGAAGACCGGACAGGTGAAGGTGATGGACTTCGGCATCGCCCGCGCCATCAGCGACTCCTCGGCGACCGTGGCGCAGACCACCGCGGTTCTCGGCACGGCCAGTTACTTCTCTCCGGAGCAGGCCAAGGGCGAGTCCGTCGACGCCCGCACCGACCTGTATTCCACCGGCGTTGTGCTATTCGAGATGCTGACAGGGCGTCCGCCGTTCCGCGGTGACACCCCGGTCGCGATCGCGTACCAGCACGTCAGCGAGACCGCCGTCCCGCCGAGCACCATCAACCCCAAGGTGTCGCCGGCGATGGATGTCGTCGTCGCCCGCGCGATGACGAAGGACCGCTTCGAGCGCTACCAGACGGTGGCGGAGTTCCGTGCCGACCTCGAAGAGGCCGCCGCGGGCCGCATCCCGAAGCGCAAGCATGAGGACGAGCTGGCCGAGACCCTGTTCGGCGCTCCGCCGAGCGCCGTCTCCGGTCCGGAGGCCGCGTTCCGTCAGCTGGCCGAAGACCAGACTATGACGCGCACCCAGCGTCGCCCACCGGTGATCTGGATCTGGGCGGGCATCGCGATCATGGCGGTCGTCATCGTGGCCGTGCTCGCCTGGGTGCTGCGGCTCGCGCCGAGCACGACGATGCCGGACTCGTCGCACAAAGTGCCGAACCTGTCGGGCCAGACGCTCGACAAGGCCACCGCGCAGCTCGACGACATGAAGCTGAAGTGGGCGCAGGTCACCGAGGCGAGCCCCACTTACGCCGAGGGCCAGGTGATCCGGACGGATCCGGGTGCCGGCATCGTGGTGGCGTCGGGCGACACCATCACGCTCTACGTCTCGACCGGCAAGAAGACCGTCACCGTCCCGGATGTCCACAACATGACCGTGGATGCTGCAACGCAGGCGCTCCAACAGGCGGGGCTCACCGTCGGCCCGACCACCTCGGAGAACTCGTCGAGCGTGCCCGCGAATGTGGTGATCAAGACGGATCCGGCCGCGAACACCTCGGCGCACGAGGGCGATCCGATCGGCCTCCATGTGTCGAGCGGCAAGGTGACTCTGACCGATCTGACCGGTCAGACCATCCAAGCGGCCACCGGGATCCTGTCGCAGCTCGGCCTGACCGGCAATCCGAAGCCCGACCCCAGCTGCCCGCAGGACAAGGGCGCGACGATGGTGCACACCCAGTCGGTCAGTCCGGGCGATGTGCCCCAGGGCACGACGGTCGACCTCACGTACTGCTCGGGCTGAGTCCGAGCGGCCGGCGGGGTTCGGCTCGCGTCTGGGTCAGCGCCTGGCTCAGCCCAGCTTGACGAGCGGGTTGAGCGAGCGGGATGCCTCCGCGGCGCCCGCCAGACCGGCTACCTCGAGCCAGTTGCCGAGCATCCGGTAGCCGCCCTCGGTGAGCACCGACTCCGGGTGGAACTGGACGCCGTAGATCGGCGCGTCTGCGTGCTGCAAGGCCATGATCACGCCGCCGGCGGTGCGCGCGGTCACGTGAAGATCCTCGGGGAGCGTCCCGTCGACCACGGCCAGCGAGTGGTACCGCGTGGCCGTGAACGGCTGAGCGACACCGTCGAACAGGGCGCTATCGTCGTGGGTGACCTGCGAGGTCTTGCCGTGCATGAGTTCTTCGGCGTTGGTGACCACGCCGCCGAACGCCTCCGCGATGGCCTGGTGCCCGAGGCACACACCGAGGAGCGGCTGGCCGGTGCGCAGGGCCTGTTCGACAGCCGGGATGGAGACTCCCGCGTCGGCCGGCTTGCCCGGTCCGGGTGAGACGAGCACGGCGTCGTACTCGGCGAGCTTCGCGGGGAGGTCGGCCACGGCGACGTCGTCGTTGCGCACGACGTCGGTCTCCGCGCCGAGTTCGCGCAGGTAGCCGTTCAGCGTGTAGACGAAGCTGTCGTAGTTGTCGATGACGAGTACGCGAGTCACGGCCCCACGGTACCTTCCTGCGGCCCGAGGAGCGAATCCACCCAGGGGAACACCCAGGTCACCAGGGCGAACAGCACCACGGCCACGAGCACGAGCAGCAGGATGATGCGCAGCCAGACCGGACCGGGCAGCACGCGCCACAGAGCTCCGTACATGTCAGCCTCCCTGCCCGACCGCTGCGGCGATCTCGCTCGGAACGTCCTGCGGCGGTGCGAACGACTGGAAGACGTTGTAGGCGATGAGCCGCTCCCCCGCGTGGAACGGCGGATTGCAGGTCGTGATGGTCATGAGCCGCTCAGTGGGGGTGGCTTGCGGCTGACGGGGAACGGGCAGCAGGACTTGGACGGCCGAGGGCTGCACGTACTCGAAGTTGCGGAAGGTGTAGGTGTACCAGCCGTCGGCGGTCTGCACGTAAATCCGGTCGCCGATGCGCAGCTTGGAGAGGTCGATGAAGGTGTTGCCCCATCCCGAGTCGTGGCCGGCGACGGCGAAATTGCCGACCTGACCCGGCAGCTGCGTGTCGATGTAGTGGCCGACCCCCGCGGTGTAGCTGTTGAGAACGCGTTCGACATCGACGGTCTGTCGGATGGTCCGCTTCCAGTCCGGCCCGAGCCGCGGGACGTAGATGACCGCGAACGGCTGATACGGAGCGGGCTTCGCCATCACGGGCGGATCGACCTGTGCGGTGGAGGTCTCGGGCGTGGGCTTCGGCGCCTTCATGGCGTCGTCGATCCACTTCTGGCTCTGCTGGGCGGCGGCGTTCGTCTGCTGGCCGGCCAGGACGAGGTTGTTCCACCAGATCTGCCAGCCGAGGAACAGCAGGACCAGGACTCCGGCCGTGATCAGCAGCTCACCGAGGACGCCGACCACCGTCGGTCGGCGATGCGGCCGTCCGGCGCGGGTTCCCCTCGAAGTCACGTCGCTGATTCTAGGGATGCTCGCTGAGAATCGTCACGGTTGTCCACAGGCCTCCCCCGGACGGGGGGATCAACGTCCTCAGGAGCTTCCCCGCTACACTGTGGTGCTATGGCACGCAGCAAGTCCAAGACCAGAACCGAGCGCCCCGTCCGCGCCGAGCGCAGCGCCGCGGCATCCGGCGAAGAGGCCCCGAACCCCGTATGGTTCAAGCCGGTTATGTTCGGCTTCATGCTGCTCGGCCTGATCTGGATCATCGTCTTCTACGTCAGCCAGAACCAGTACCCCATCCCCGCGCTCGGCGCCTGGAACATCCTCGTCGGCTTCGGCATCGCGTTCATCGGCTTCCTGATGACCACGCGCTGGCGGTAGCCCGCGATTCTCCGTGTCTTGTGAGGCCCGGGACGGCATCAGCCGCCCCGGGCTTCGTGTTTTCCACAGTTCTCCACAGGCCCCCTGTGAACAGTTGCCGCACGTTCGACGCTGATTTCCCCAGTGTTAATAAGCCTGTGGAGAGTTACAGGCGTGTAATTCCTCACAATGTTAATAAGCCTGTGGATAACTTATCCACGCCGTGTGGGGAACTACACGAAGAAGTGGATGACGCTCACGGCGACGAAGATGACGCACAGCAGAGCGAGGAGCGGCAGCTGCCAGCGTCGCCGCTGCGGCTGCCGGGTCTCCACATAGATGAGTCCGACAAGGACGCCGCCGATCAGTCCGCCGACGTGCGCCTGCCACGCGATGTTGAACCCCGGGAGGAATCCGATGCCGAGGTTGATCGCCAGCAGCACGAGCATCTGCGTCGCGCTCCCGCCCAGACGGCGCTGGATGATGAAGAACGCACCGAACAGACCGAAGATTGCGCCGGAGGCCCCGAGGACGGGTTGGACCGGCGAGGCCAGCAGCAGCACACCCAGCGATCCCGCGAACCCGCTGATCAGGAAGAGCGCGAGGTAACGCGCGCGACCGAGCAGGGGCTCGAGGGCCATCCCGAAGATGAACAGCGTGTACATGTTCAGGGCGATGTGGATGATGTTGGCGTGCGCGAACACGCTGGTGAACATCCGCCACGGCTCGAAGCCCACGCCGAACGTCCCGCTCGGATACGAGTACGCCCCGGCATAGACCAACGCCGAATTGACCGGGAGGCCGAGCAACGACCCCAGGGTCTGGACGATGAACACGAGCACGCAGACCGCGATGATCGCGTAGGTGACGACCGGAGCGCCGGAGCCGGTGAGCCGCGTCACCCACGCCGGCTTCGTCCGCGGGTGGGTAGCGCGCTGCTGCGCCATGCATTCCGGGCAGACGACCCCGACCGCGCCCGGGGTCTGGCATTCGCCGCAGATGGTCCGGCCGCACCGCTGGCAGAGCACGTAGCTCTCCCGATCGGGATGCCGGTAACAGTAGTTGGCGCGCGCGTCGACGGGCTGAGTCATGTGTCCTGCTCGCCCGTCCTTCCTCAGACCTGCTCGATGTCGATGGACTCGATCACGACGTCGTCCAGCGGCCGGTCGCGAGCGTCCGTCGGGACCTCGGCCAGCTTGTCGACGATCTTGCGGGACGCGTCGTCGGCGACCTCGCCGAAGATGGTGTGCTTGCCCTGCAGCCACGTCGTCGGCGCGACCGTGATGAAGAACTGAGAGCCGTTGGTGCCGCGGCCGCCCTGGATGCCGGCGTTCGCCATGGCCAGGATGTACGGCCGCGTGAAGTCGAGGTCGGGGCTGATCTCGTCGTCGAACTGGTAGCCCGGTCCGCCCACGCCCTGTCCGAGCGGGTCGCCGCCCTGGATCATGAAGCCCGGGATGATGCGGTGGAAGACGACGCCGTCGTAGAGAGGAGTCTTCGACTTCTCTCCGGTGGCGGGGTGCGTCCACTCGATCTCGCCCGTCGCCAGCCCGACGAAGTTCCGCACCGTCTTCGGCGCGTGGTTGCCGAAGAGGTTGACCTTGATGTCTCCGTAGTTAGTGTGGAGCGTGGCGACAGCGGTGTGCTTAGACATGGCACCAATTCTTGCACAGCGCGTATAGCTGACTTGGGCGGGCTCGAGACCTCTCGGGCCATCCCCAGCCCTTTCGGTGGCAAGATGGAGTCAGTCGCCACCCCGACCAACGGAGGAACAGATGAGCCTGACACGGAAGCGCAAGAAGGAGCTCAAGCGACTGCGCAGCGGAGCCGAGGACCTGTGGACCCAGCAGCAGGAGGTGCTGGCCACCGCCAACGCCCTCGCTGCCGAGGCGCGCAAGCAGGCGGCCTACTACACCCGTGAGGAGATCGCGCCGCGCGTCCGTGACGGCTACGACCAGTACGTGCGCCCCGCGGCTCAGACCGCGAAGGACACGGCGACCCACTATGCCGGCCAGGCGCGTCAGCGCGTGGTGACGGACGTCATCCCCGCTGTGGGCACGGCCGTCGGCACTGCGCTCTCCGTGGTCGACCACGCCCGCGCCGCTCGTGCGGCCGCCTTCGCCGGCGACTTCAAGAAGGCGGGCAAGGAGCTCTCGAAGAAGCCGAAGGCTCCCGCGAAGAAGTCCGGCCCCGGCGCCGGTGGTGTGATCGCGATCGGTCTCGGGATCGTTGCCGCCGTCGGCCTCCTGTATGCGGTGTGGCAGACCTTCCGCGCCGACGACGAGCTGTGGGTCGCCGACGAGGAGCCCACGACCCCGACGACCACCGCGGGCGCCGACACGACGCAGCAGTAAGGTCCGACCGCTCGACCAGGGTCTGTTCGGGGGTTACCCCGATGGTGCGGCGTGCGCGCCGCTGCGAGTCTGGGACGCATGAGCACTTTGATGCGTCCCCGTGATGGCCGTGTGATCGCCGGCGTGTGCGCCGGCTTGGCGAACCGCTTCGGCCTCCGGCCGTGGACCGTCCGCGTCCTGTTCCTGCTGTCGTGCCTGCTGCCGGGTCCGCAGTTCATCGCCTACCTGGTGATGTGGATCGTCATCCCGAACCAGCAGGGACGCGGCCCCGCGACGGTCTAGCGGCCGCCGGCCAGTCCGGCCATCTCGAGCGCCGTGTCCACCAACTCGACGCGGCGGCTCGGGATGCGGTCCAGGGGGAACCACGCCGCCTCGTCGGTCGTGCCATCGAGTTCGTTGGTGAGCGACCCGCCGACGACCCGCGCGCGGTAGACGATCCGCAGGGCGTGCATCGGCCCGGCGTCCGGTGCGAAGCGGTGCTCGGCCGGGATCACCTTGGAGTCGATCCCCAGCAGGTCGCCGGCCTCAGCGACATAGCCGGTCTCCTCCGCGATCTCACGGACCACCGCATCCACCGGGTCCTCGCCCGGGTCGATACCGCCGCCCGGCAGGGTCCAGCCCGACCGGCCGCCTTCGTTCCAGTGGGCGAGCAGGATGCGGTCGCCGTCGACAATGACGCCATAGGCAGCCACTCTGATATCCATCGCACCAACGTACTGCCATTGTCGGTGGACGAGGGCAGACTAGGGGTGATGCCCGAACTGCCGGAAGTCACCGCCCTCGCCGCCGACCTCGATGGCCGGCTGAAGCAGCGTGTCATCGACCGGTTGAGCATCGTCGCCTTCTCCGCACTGAAGACCTTCGACCCGCCGGCCGACGCTCTGCACGGCTTGACGATCGCCGGCGTGAGCCGCCATGGCAAGTTCCTCGACATCGCCGCGGGCGAGCTCCACGTCGTCGTGCATCTCGCACGAGCGGGCTGGATCCGCTGGCGCGACTCGCCTCCGCCACCGCCCAACGGCCGCCTGGGCAAGGGCCCCCTCGCGGCGCGTCTCGTCCTCGACGACGGTTCCGGCCTCGACATCACCGAGGCCGGAACGAAGAAGAGCCTCGCCATCTACGTCGTTCGCGATCCCGCGGAGGTTCCCGGCATCCAGCGCCTCGGCCCGGACCCGCTCGACCCGTCGTTCACCGAAGAGGCGTTCGCCGGCATCCTCGCCGGGCAGGGTCGCGCACAGATCAAGGGCGTGCTCCGCAACCAGTCGCTCATCGCAGGGATCGGGAACGCCTACTCCGACGAGATCCTCCACGTCGCCAAGATGTCACCGTACAAGCCGGCCAACATGGCGCACGACGACGTCGCCCGCCTGTACGAAGCGATGCGGACCACGCTGCGGGAGGCTCTCGCTCGGGCGGACGGTCTGGCCGCCTCTGAGTTGAAGAGCGAGAAGAAGTCGAACCTGCGCGTGCACGGACGCACCGGCCAGCCGTGCCCTGTGTGCGGCGACACCATCCGGCAGGTCATCTTCCACGACTCCACCTTCCAGTACTGCCCGACGTGCCAGACCGGCGGCAAGCCCCTCGCCGATCGCGTGCTCTCCCGGCTGCTGAAGTAGCCGCCGATTGCGGACAACCGGCCGAGCGCCACCCTGGGAGACGGCTAAAGTCGCCCAGCATGCGCCTGGTCTACCTCGACGAATCCGCCCGCGACGACCGCTTCTACTTCTTCGGTGCGCTGATCGCCGATGCGGCGGCCGTACGGCACATCGAAGAGAGCATCGACGAGCTCGGCCGCCTCATCGCGACCAATGTGCGCGCGTTCGACCCTCACACCGAGTTCCATGCTGTCGAGATGTTCCAGGGCAAAGGCAGGTGGGAGGGCGTCCCCGTCAGTTGGCGTATCAAAGCGTGCGATGTCGTGGCCAAGATCTTGGCCGCCTCGACTGCACGGTTCGTCTTCAGAGGCGTGGATCTGGTCGCTCAGCGGTCGCGATATGCACGGCCCTTTCCCGCGCATCTCCTTGCGCTCGCCCACACCCTGGAAGATGTGCACATGCGGTTGGGTGGCATGGACGAGGATGGTCTCGGGCTGGTCCTTGCCGACGAGCACCATTCAGCCGGGAACGCCAGAAGGAGCCTGCGCAGCTTCAAGCTGCAGGCGGTCCCCGGATACACCACACGAACACTGGAATGCATTGCCGACACCCTCTACTTCGGGCCCTCCGGCGACAGTCGGATGCTGCAGGCCGCTGACATCGCTACGTACTTCCTGAATCGGCATCGCACGATCGAGGAGCGTGATCCACGATCTGCGCGGGTGATCGACAAGATCGTCAGGAACATTCGCTCTGTGACGATAAGCGAGTACATCTGGCGTCCGTGAAAGACACAACGCCCCGCGCGAGCGGGGCGTTGGCTGTTGCGGGAGGCTTTCGCGTCCTGCCCTACCAGCTTAGCAGGCGCAGCCGATCCCGCGCGGCGCGGTGAGGGGGTCGACCGACGCAGTCATGCGGCGGCCCGACTCGTCCTCGGTCGGGAGACCCTCTCGCACCCAGTACTCGTAGCCGCCGATCATCTCCCGCACCTCGTAGCCCAGACGGCTGAAAGCGAGGGCTGCTCGGGTGGAGCCGTTGCATCCCGGACCCCAGCAGTAGACGACGACGGGCGTGTCCAGCGGAATCGACCCGGGCGCCCGCTCTTCGATTTCCGCGGTCGGGAGGTGGACGGCTCCCGCCACGCGTCCGTGATTCCATGCGGCGGCGGCCCGGCTGTCGATGAGGACGAAGCGCTCACCACGCTCGAACGCGGCGTGCACATCGGACGGATCGGTCTCAAAGCGGAGCTTCGCGGAGAAGTGCTCGATGGCGTCTTCGGTCATTGTCTTCATGCCACGAGACTAGGAAAACGCGGCAGCCGGTTGAAGGGCCGATCCACGGCGTTCGGCCGCCGCGGCCGTCGATCTCGTGGCAGAATCGCGCCATGACCGTCACTTCAGCGTTCGCCGTCGACAGCACCGACCGGAGCATCCTGGCGGAGCTGCAGCGCGACGGCCGGCAGTCGATCGCCGAGCTGGCCCGCACCGTCCACATGTCGAACAGTGCGGTGGCCGAACGCGTGCGGCGGTTGGAGGAGGCCGGTGTGATCACCGGCTATCGGGCGGTGATCGATCCCGAGCGGCTGGGCTTCGGGATCCTCGCGTATCTGCGGCTGCGCTACCCCAGCAGTCAGTACAAGCCGCTCCACGACCTGCTCGCCGAGATCCCCGAAGTGATCGAAGCGCACCATGTCACCGGAGACGACTGCTTCATCCTCAAAGTGGTCGCAACCTCCATGCGCCACCTGGAGCAGATCAGCGGTCGCGTCGGAACACTGGGGAGCGTGACCACGAGCGTTTCGTACTCGAGCCCGTTCCCGACGCGGACGATCGTCCCGCCGCAGTCGTGAACCGCGACAGACCCGTAAGGGTGGAGCCTAGGAGATTCGAACTCCTGACATCCTGCTTGCAAAGCAGGCGCTCTACCAACTGAGCTAAGGCCCCGTATGAGGTGATGGTGGGGATACGAGGACTTGAACCTCGGACCTCTTCGTTATCAGCGAAGCGCTCTAACCGCCTGAGCTATATCCCCGAATGGGCAGATACGAGACTACCCGATCTGCCCGAGCATTGCGAAATCGGTCAGTTGTTGGTGAAACCGACCAGGAGACCGCCGGTGATCTTCACCGAGAGGTTGTACAGCAGCGCGAACACGGCGCCCAGGGCGGTCACCACGACGATGTCGAGGATGGCCACGATGAGCGAGAAGCCCATCACCTGACCGAGCCCGAGGACCGAGCGGAGGTCGCTGCCGCCGGCGCCCGAGATGTCCTTGAACAGGCTGTTCACCTGGTCGAAGATGCCGGTGCGGTCGAGCACGGTCCAGATCAGGAACGTACCGACGATGGCGATGATCGCGAGGCAGATCCCGGCGAGGAACGACAGCTTCACGGTCGACCAGAAGTCGATGTACACCAGCTTCAGCCGCACCTGCTTCGCGGATGCGGGTCGACGGGACGACTTCTTGGCCAACTTCTCGGCGACGCTACTGCTCATCTACGGTTTCATCCTTCCCGACGGCCTCGGTATCCTCCGCGGGAAGGGAGGATTCGAGATCACGTTCGGTGTTCTTCGCCAGAGCGATGATCTTGTCGGACTCGGCGAAACGTGCAAAGACGACACCCATGGTGTCGCGGCCCTTGGCTGGTACCTCGGCCACGGCAGAGCGTACCACCTTGCCGCTGGCAAGAACCACAAGGACCTCGTCGTCCTCGCCGACGATCAGCGCACCCACCAGGTCGCCCCGGTCGTCGTTGAGTTTGGCCACCTTGATGCCCAGACCACCGCGGTTCTGCAGGCGGTACTGGTCCGCAGCGGTGCGCTTCGCATACCCGCCCTCGGTGACGACGAACACGTAGCCCTCGTCGGATACCACCGAAGCGTCCAGCAACCGGTCGTCGCCGCGGAAGTGCATACCGATGACACCGGAGGTCGACCGTCCCATCGGACGGAGGGCCTCGTCGGACGCCGTGAACCGGATGGACATGCCCTTGCGCGAGACGAGGAGCAGGTCGGAGTCCTCTTCGACCAGCAGCGCGGAGACGAGCTCGTCGTCCTCACGCAGCTTGATCGCGATGATCCCGCCCGTACGGTTGGTGTCGTACTCCTCGAGCGCCGTCTTCTTGATCAGGCCGTCGCGCGTGGCGAGCACGAGGTACTTGGCCGCCTGGTAGTCGCGGATGTCGAGGATCTCGGCGATCTCCTCATCCGGCTGCATGGCGAGCAGGTTGGCGACGTGCTGACCCTTGGCGTCGCGCCCGGCCTCCTGCACCTCGTAGGCCTTGGCGCGGTACACGCGTCCCTTGTTCGTGAAGAAGAGGAGCCAGTGGTGCGTCGTCGTCACGAAGAAGTGGTCGACGACATCCTCGCCGCGCAGCTGCGCGCCCTTGACGCCCTTCCCGCCGCGGTGCTGGCTGCGGTAGTTGTCGCTGCGCGTCCGCTTGATGTAGCCGCCGCGGGTGACGGTGACCACCATCTCCTCTTCGGGGATCAGGTCTTCGACGCTCATGTCGCCGTCGTAGCCGAACATGATCTCGGTGCGTCGGTCGTCGCCGAAGCGGTCGACGATCTCGGTGAGCTCCTCGCTGACGATCGAGCGCTGGCGCATCGGGTCGTCGAGGATGGCGTGGAATTCGGCGATCTGCTTCTCGATCGCATCGGCCTCGTCCACGATCTTCTGCCGCTCGAGGGCGGCCAGGCGGCGGAGCTGCATCGCGAGGATCGCATCCGCCTGCACGTCGTCGACGTCGAGAAGCGTCTTCAGCCCATCGCGTGCGTCGTCGACCGTCGGCGAGCGGCGGATGAGCGCGATGACCTCGTCGAGCGCATCCAGCGCCTTGAGGTAGCCGCGCAGGATGTGGGCGCGCTCCTCCGCCTTGCGCAGACGGAAGCGCGTGCGCCGGACGATGACCTCGATCTGGTGATCCACCCACGCGGTGATGAATCCGTCGAGCGCCAGGGTGCGCGGCACGTTGTCGACGATCGCGAGCATGTTCGCGCCGAAGTTCTCCTGCAGCTGCGTGTGCTTGTACAGGTTGTTCAGCACGACCTTGGCGACCGCGTCGCGCTTCAGCACGATCACGAGGCGCTGGCCCGTGCGGCCGGAGGTCTCGTCGCGGATGTCGGCGATACCGCCGATCCGACCCTCTTTGACGAGGTCCGCGATCTTGATCGCCAGGTTGTCCGGGTTGACCTGGTACGGCAGCTCGGTGACGACGAGGCAGACCCGGCCCTGGATCTCCTCGATCGTGACGACGGCGCGCATCGTGATCGAGCCGCGACCGGTGCGGTAGGCGTCGTGGATGCCCTTGACGCCGAGGATCTGCGCGCCGGTCGGGAAGTCCGGTCCCTTGATCCGCTTGATGAGCTCCTCGAGCAGCTCCTCGCGGGAGGCTTCGGGATGCTGCAGGTGCCACAGAGCACCATCGGCCACCTCGCGCAGGTTGTGCGGCGGGATGTTGGTGGCCATGCCGACCGCGATGCCGACGGAGCCGTTGACGAGCAGGTTCGGGAACCGGCTGGGGAGGACCGCGGGCTCCTGGGTGCGTCCGTCGTAGTTGTCCTGGAAGTCGACGGTCTCCTCGTCGATGTCCCGCACCATCTCGAGCGCGAGCGGGGCCATCTTCGTCTCGGTGTACCGCGGGGCCGCGGCGCCGTCGTTGCCCGGCGAGCCGAAGTTGCCCTGGCCGAGGGCCAGCGGGTACCGCAGGCTCCACGGCTGGACGAGGCGGACCAGCGCGTCGTAAATCGCCGAGTCGCCGTGCGGGTGGAACTGTCCCATCACGTCGCCGACGACGCGCGCGCACTTGGAGAACGCCTTGTCCGGGCGGTAGCCGCCGTCGAACATCGCGTAGATCACGCGGCGGTGCACCGGCTTCAGGCCGTCGCGCACCTCGGGCAGTGCGCGCCCGATGATGACCGACATGGCGTAGTCGAGGTACGACCGCTGCATCTCCGACTGCAGGTCGACCTGGTCGATCCTGCCGTGGATGCCGAAGCCGGCCCCGCTTTCGCCCGACACGTTCTCTTCGTCCGTCACAGTCTTCTCTCCCTCGCGATCCCTCGTCGTTCATCCATGCCGGAGCATCAGATGTCGAGGAACCGCACGTCCTTGGCGTTCTTCTGGATGAACGAGCGGCGCGACTCGACGTCCTCGCCCATCAGCGTGGCGAAGATCTCGTCCGCGGCGGCCGCGTCGTCGAGCGTGACCTGGAGCAGCGTCCGCGTCTCCGGGTTCATCGTGGTCTCCCACAGCTCCTGGTAGTCCATCTCACCGAGACCCTTGTAGCGCTGCACGCCGTTGTCCTTCGGGATGCGCTTGCCAGCCGCGAGCCCCTCGGCCAGGAACGCGTCGCGCTCGCGGTCGGAGTACACGTACTCGTGCTCGGCGTTGGACCACTTGAGCCGGTAGAGCGGCGGCTGCGCCAGGTAGACGTAGCCGAGCTCGATCATCGGGCGCATATAGCGGAACAGCAGCGTGAGGAGCAGCGTGGTGATGTGCTGGCCGTCCACGTCGGCGTCGGCCATGAGCACGATCTTGTGGTACCGCGCCTTCTCCGGGTCGAAGTCCTCACCGATGCCGGCGCCGAATGCCGTGATCATCGCCTGCACCTCGTTGTTGCCGAGGGCGCGATCGAGCCGCGCCTTCTCGACGTTGAGGATCTTGCCGCGCAACGGCAGGATCGCCTGCGTCTCCGGGTTGCGGCCCTGCACGGCGGAGCCGCCGGCCGAGTCACCCTCGACGATGAAAATCTCCGAGATCGTCGGGTCCTTCGACTGGCAGTCCTTGAGCTTGCCCGGCATCCCGCCGCTCTCCAGCAGGCCCTTGCGGCGCGCGGTCTCGCGGGCCTTGCGGGCGGCGAGGCGCGCGGTCGCGGCCTGGAGCGCCTTGCGGATGATGTCCTTCGCCTGGTTCGGGTTGCGGTCGAACCAGTCGCCGAGCTGATCGCCGACGACCTTCTGCACGAAGGCCTTGGCCTCGGTGTTGCCGAGCTTCGTCTTGGTCTGGCCCTCGAACTGCGGCTCGGAGAGCTTCACGGAGATGACAGCGGTCAGACCCTCGCGCACGTCGTCGCCCGAGAGGTTGTCATCCCTTTCCTTGAGGATGCCCTTCTCGCGCGCATACCGGTTGACCAGCGTGGTCAGCGCGGCGCGGAAGCCCTCTTCGTGCGTGCCGCCCTCGTGCGTGTTGATCGTGTTCGCGTAGGTGAACACGCTCTCGTTGTAGCTGGTCGTCCACTGCATGGCGACCTCGAGAGCGATCTTGCGGTCGGTGTCCTCCGACTCGAACGAGATGATCTCGTCGTGGACGACCTCCACCTTCTTCGCGGAGTTCAGGTACTGCACGTAGTCCATCAGGCCGCGCTCGTAGAGGAAGACCTCGTGACGCGGAGTGTGCTCCTCGTCGACCTCGCCCTCGACGTGCTCGATCTCGGGCGCGCGCTCGTCGGTGATCGCGATGCGCAGGCCCTTGTTCAGGAAGGCCATCTGCTGGAACCGCGTGCGCAGCGTCTCGTAGTCGAACACGATCGTCTCGAACGTCTCGGCACTCGGCCAGAACGTGATGATCGTCCCGGTGCGGTCCGACGCCTCGCCCTTCTCGAGCGGAGCCTGCGGAACACCGTTGCGGTAGCTCTGCCTCCATACGTGACCCTGGCGGTGCACCTCGACGTCGAGGCGGCTGGACAGGGCGTTCACAACAGAGCTGCCGACACCATGGAGTCCGCCCGACACCGCGTACCCGCCACCGCCGAACTTTCCGCCGGCGTGCAGGATGGTGAGGACGACCTCCACCGTGGACTTCTTCTCGACCGGGTGCTCATCCACCGGGATACCACGACCGTTGTCGTCGACCCGCACGGCGCCATCGGGGAGGATCGTCACCTCGATGTTGTCGGCATGACCGGCGAGGGCCTCGTCAACGGAATTGTCGACGATCTCGTAGACCAGGTGGTGAAGACCGCGGGGACCGGTGGAACCGATGTACATCCCGGGTCGTTTGCGGACGGCTTCGAGACCCTCGAGGACCTGGATCTCATTAGCGCCGTATTCGTGTTCCGTCCCGGCCGCGTTCGGTTCCATCGTCATATGAAATTAGGCTCCTGACCGCACTCAACAGTGACGTTCCATTCTACCAAGAGACGGGGGCCGAAATCCCCGAAAACGGCCGTCTGAGGCTTTTTCCGCACTGTGGCGACCTCTTTTGCGCTCTCAGCCGTAAGTATCGCGCGGGCCACGCCCTGGAATCGACCTGGGGCCTCTTTTCCAGGAGGGGGCGTCCGGCCCTTGAAAACGGATCGACTCGATGCCCGCCTCGGGGAATCGCTCCGCGATGCGCGCGAGAAGCTCCGATCGCATCATCCGCAGCTGCGTCGCCCATGCCGTCGACTCGCACCGGACCACGAGGACGCCGTCTGCGATCTGGTCCGGTTCGGCGTGCTTCGCGGTCTCCTCCCCCGCCAGTTCACGCCATCCTTCGAGCAGGTCGGACTTTGCGAGGGCGGAGGTCCAGCCGAGCTGCGCCGCGAGCGCGTCGACGACGTCACCGACACCGCGCGGGTCGCGCCCCGACCCGAAGGGCTGGCTGCCGGTCGTGCTCTCCTCGCGACGCGGGCCGCGGCGGCTTCGGGAGGTCGTGCCGGTGAACAGCGCCTTCAGCCGCAGATAGACGGCGGACGCCTCGCTCTCGCTCGGCGTGTTGCGGGTTGCGCGATCAGGCATCGGGCGTCTCCACGATGCTGCCCGCTTCGATGCGGACCGTGTGCGCAGTGAGCTCGTCCGGCACGTCGTCGTAAACGGCCGCGGTGATCAGCACCTGCTCGTAACCGGCCACGGCGGTTGCGAGCATCCGCCGCCGAGCCTGGTCGAGTTCGGCGAAGACGTCGTCGAGGATGAGCACAGGGTCGCCGGTCGTCGACTCCTGGCGGAGCAGTTCCGCCGAGGCCAGCTTGAGTGCCAGGGCGAACGACCACGATTCACCGTGGCTGGCGTATCCCTTCGCGGGAAGAGCATTCAGCTCGAACAGCACATCATCGCGGTGCGGTCCGACCAGCGTGAGACCGCGATCGAGCTCCTTGCGGCGCACGGCCGCGAGCGCCCGCCGGAACGCCTCCGGGGTCGCGACACCGGGTGAGCCCGTTACATCCTCTTCCGTCGCGCCATCCTCCTCGTCGACGTGCGCACCGTAGACGGTGAGCTGCGGGAGCAGTCGCGGATGATGGTCGTCGCCGGCGACCGAGCGGTAGGCCGCGACGAGGGGATCGCTCAAGCGCCCGACCAGGTCGAGACGCGCATCCATCAGCTCGGAACCGAGCTGGACGAGCCGATCGTCCCAGATCTCGAGAGTGCCTAGCTGATCCTCCCGCACACGGGAGGCGCGCGCCGACTTGAGCAGCGTGTTCCGTTGCTTCAGCACGCGCTCGTAGTCGGCGATGACGGCCGAGAACCGCGGGTTCCGCTGGATCAGCAGCTGATCAAGGAAGCGTCGGCGGATGCCCGGCTCGCCCCGGACCAGAGCGAGGTCCTCCGGTGCGAAGAGAACGCTCGAGAAATACCGCGGCAATTCACGCGGCTTGATCGCGGCCCGATTCACCTGGGCGCGGTTCGGTGAGCTGCGGTTCAGCTGCACCTCGACGAGGATCTCCCGGCCCTCGTGCTGGATGCGCGCCCGGACGATCGCCGCGTCGGCATCCTTGCGGATCATCGCCTGATCGCTCGACACCCGATGCGACCCGAGGGTGCTCAGGTAGCCGAGCGATTCGACGAGATTCGTCTTTCCCTGGCCGTTGCGGCCGACGAAGAGGTTCGCGCCGGCCGCGAACGGCACCTCCGCAGTGCGGTAATTGCGGAAGTCGGTCAGGGAGAGATGAGTGACACGCACAGAGTTTTCAGTTCACGCGTCTCAGTCGACGGCCTTGACGGCGTGGCCGCCGAACTGGTTGCGCAGGGCGGCGACCGCCTTCATGGCCGGCGAGTCCTCCTGGCGCGAGACGAAGCGCGCGAAAATCGAGGCGCTGATCGTCGGAACGGGGACGGCGTTGTTGAGCGCCTCCTCGACGGTCCAGCGACCCTCGCCCGAATCCTGCACGTAGCCCTCGATGTGCTCGAACTCCGGGTCCTGCTCCAGGGCGCGGACGAGCAGGTCGAGCAGCCACGACCGCACGACCGTTCCGCGCTGCCAGGCCTTGAAGGTGCCCGTGACGTCCTTGATGATGTCCTTGCGGGTGTCGAGGAGCTCGTATCCCTCGGCATATGCCTGCATCAGCGCGTACTCGATGCCGTTGTGCACCATCTTCGCGTAGTGACCCGCACCGACCTCGCCGACGTGGACGAATCCCTCGTCGCGCGGACCCTCGGGACGCAGCGCGTCGAAGACGGGCATCACGCGCTCGACCTGCTCGGCCGAACCGCCGACCATCAGGCCGTAACCGTTCTCCAGGCCCCAGATTCCGCCGGAGACACCGACGTCCATGAAGTCGACACCGCGCGGCGCGAGGAGCTCGGAGTGCTTGAAGTCCTCCGTGAACTTGGAGTTTCCGCCGTCGATGACGAGGTCACCCTTCTCGAGCAGCGGCTCGAGCTCGCGGATCACCGAGTCGGTGATCTGGCCGGCGGGCACCATGACCCAGACGGTGCGCGGAGCGGGGAGCGCCGCGACGAGGTCGGCCACGGTCGCGACGTCGGAGACCTCGGGGTTCGTGTCGTAGCCGGTGACGTCGATGCCGTTCTTCTCGAGACGAGCACGCATGTTGTTGCCCATGCGTCCGAGACCGATGAGGCCGATGTGCATGATTGTCCTTCTCTTCTTTGCTTCAGCGGCGCCGGGATCTAGCGCAGGAGCAGGTTGGGCTGGAGCAGATACTTGTAAGAGTCCGCTCCTGCCTGATCCTTGGACGTCTGGCTCGTGATGAGCACAGGGCCCGGCTTGTTGGGGTTCTCGGTCTTGGTGAACGAGATGCGCACGAATTCCGAGTGCACCGCACCGAGACCATCGAGCAGGAACTGCGGCTTCAATGAAACCACCGTCTCCTGGCCAGTGAGAAGAGCGTCGATGCTCTCGGATGCCTGCGCCTGTTCGGATCCGATCGCTTCCAGCGTCAGCCCGTCGGCGGTGAAGGTGTAGCGGAGCGCGGCCTCGCGCTCGAGGACGAGAGCGACTCGGCGGGTCGCCTCGATGAGCTCGGCGGTGTTCATCACCGCGTAGTTGTCTACCTGCTCGGGGAACAGCCGGCGGACCGGGGGGAAGTTGCCCTTGATCAGGAGCGACGTGACGGTCTTCCTGTCCGCGGTGAACGCGATCAGCTCCCGGTCCTCGCGGTTCGTGATGGAGATGGAGACGTTCCCGCTGTGCCCGAAGGTCTTGCCGATCTCGGTGAGCGTCCGTGCCGGAACGAGCGCGGTGACGGGCTCACCCGAGGTGGTGCCGTTGTCCCAGTCGATCTCGCGAACGGCGACACGGTACCGGTCGGTGGCGACGAGTCCCAGCGTGTTGTCGCCGACCTCGAGCTGCACGCCGGTGATCACGGGGGTCACATCGTCGCGCGAAGCGGCGACGCCCACCTGCGCCACAGCTTCGGCGAATTCCTCCGCGGGCACCAGACCGGCATCGCCGCCCACCTGCGGGATGCTCGGGTATTCCTCGACCGGCATGGACAGCAGGGTGAAGTTCGCCGATCCGGCACGAACGACGATCTTCGACTCCTCGGTCGAGAACTGCACCGGTGCGTTCGGAAGCTTCGAGGCGATCTCAGCGAGGAGGCGGCCGGAGACCAGGACGCGTCCGGGCTCTTCGACCTCTGCGGCGATCTGGGTCTGGGCCGACACCTCGTAGTCGAAGGATGACAGCTGAAGCCCGTCGTCCGTCGTCTCGATGAGGACACCGCTCAGGATGGGCAGGGTCGTCCGCTGCGGCAGGAGCTTCACCGCGAAGGAGACAGCCTCGCTGAACACATCCCGATTGGCTTGGAACTTCACGAAGTCACCTCTGTCGGCTTGACGGTCACGGACGTCACAAATCCTAGCGCCTGCCTTGTGACGCTGAAGCGGCGCTCCCCCGACCCCTTGAGGTTGTCGTCCGCCCTCATTGAAAAGAGTTAAGGAGTAATCGTGTTAACCGCTGTGGAAAATGTGGATAACTCTGTTGAAGCCGCGCGACGACTGGGAACTACACGTCGGTGACTTGTTGATGACCTGAGGATTCCGGGTGTTCACAACGATCCGCAGGGATGCGACCGAGCGACGCCTTTTCACAGCATCCGGATCGCAGTCCCCATTAAACGTGTGGTTCTCCGGAAGCTCTCCACAAGTTATCCACAAGTGTTAATAACGCTTTGTCCCCACTCTGGGGATGGATATGTGGATAAGTTCTGCGCTAGAGGGGCGCGTCGCTACTTGCCGTAGCGGTGATTCTGCTTGATCCGGCTCGTGAGCTCGGTGACCTGGTTGTAGATCGAGCGACGCTCCTTCATGAGCTCACTGATCTTCTTGTTGGCGTACATGACGGTGGTGTGGTCGCGGCCGCCGAACAACTGGCCGATCTTGGGCAGAGAGAGGTTCGTGAGCTCGCGGCACAGATACATGGCGATCTGTCGGGCCGTGGCGACCGCCTGCGAACGGCTGGAGCCGTAGAGGTCATCGACGCTGAGCTTGAAGTACTCGGCCGTGTTGGTGATGATGTCCGTCGGCGCGATGACGTTGTCGTCGTCCAGCGTGATGAGGTCCTTCAGCACGGTCTGCACCAGCGGCATGTCGACGGGCGTGCGGTTCAGGCTCGCGAAGGCGGTCACACGGATGAGCGTGCCCTCGAGCTCCCGGATGTTGCTCGACACCTTCGACGCCATGAACTCCAGGATGTCGTCCGGTACCTGGATCTTCTCGCTCTGCGCCTTCTTGCGGAGGATCGCGATGCGGGTCTCGAGGTCGGGCACCTGGACGTCGGTGATCAGACCCCACTCGAAGCGCGACCGCATACGGTCCTCGAAGCCGGTGAGGTGCTTCGGCGGGAGGTCGGAGGTGATGACCACCTGCTTGTTGTGGTCGTGGAGCGTGTTGAAGGTGTGGAAGAACGCCTCCTGCGTCTCGACCGCCCTCTGGAGGAACTGGATGTCGTCGATCAGCAGGATGTCGATGTTGCGGTAGCGCGCCTGGAACGACGAGCCGCGGTTGTTCGCGATCGAGTTGATGAAGTCGTTCGTGAACTCCTCCGACGAGACGTAGCGAACCCGGATCCCCGGGTAGAGGCTCATCGCGTAGTGACCGATCGCGTGGAGAAGGTGCGTCTTGCCGAGTCCGGAATCGCCGTAGATGAAGAGCGGGTTGTACGCCTTGGCCGGCGCCTCGGCGACCGCCACCGCGGCCGCGTGAGCGAAGCGGTTGGACTGGCCGATAACGAAGTTGTCGAAGCTGTACTTGGCATTGAGCCGGGTGTCGCCGCCGCGCGGCGGTGCGGTGATCTCAGTGGGGGTCGAGATGACCGGTGCAGCTTGCTCGACATAAGAAGGCGCGGAGTCGGTCTCGGGCGCCGAACCGGCCATGGTGTCCTGCTGGATCTCCGGGTTCACCACGATTGCAAAGGTGTTGACCTGCAGCTCATCGTCGAGCGAGCCGATCGCGTGGAGGAGCGGGACCCGGCTGCGCTGCTCGATCATTCCGCGGGTGAACTCGTTGGGCACCTCCAGATAGAAGGTGCCGGCCATGATGCCCTTGGGCTCGACCAGGCTGAGGAACCCGTACAGCTGCGGGGTGATCCGGTCGTCCGTCTCGAGTTTCCCGAGCACGTCCTGCCATGCCGCAGCTATGGACTCTTCGCCGCCTGCCATCGTTCCCCGTCTTCGTCTGTGTTGCGGATGCCGTCAGCCCGACGAGGGGACGAGTCGACCCCCGGTGACTCTCGTCGGGTTGGCGGCTTCGGATGCCGCCGGTGGGTATTCACAGAGTTATCCACCGCTGTGTGAGCAATACCGTAGCGATCTCCGGCCAGAATTGGCATGGCCTGGGGATAACTTTCGACCTCACGGTAACTTGTCCACAGAAGAGCGATCAAATCCGATCGGCGGCATACGTCGGCGCGTCGGCCATCGCTTCCCTGCTAATACCGTGCATAATCAGTGGATTTGACTCGATCGGTTTGACCTCGTCCCACCCCAGGCCGTAGTTTTAATCAGTTGACTTGCGGCCGTTGCGGCTGCCCTGTAACTTTCCTGGCCTCCCCGTGCTGGCTCTTTCTCTCAGCACAGGCCTGTGAAGAGACCACCACGGAGATAGATATGAGCAAGAGAACCTTCCAGCCGAACAACCGCAAGCGTGCGAAGACCCACGGTTTCCGTCTGCGCATGCGCACCCGCGCGGGTCGCGCCATCCTCTCCGCTCGCCGCCGCAAGGGCCGCGAGAAGCTTTCGGCGTAACCGCTTCCGGTGCTCGCGAAAGCCAATCGCATCACGCGGGGGGCGGACTACCGGGCGACCGTACGACGCGGTGCTCGCTTCACTGGAGCGTCCACCGTCACGTACATCCGCCCGAATCCCGACTCCAGTGTGGTGCGATTCGGCTTTATCGTGAGCAAGACGGTCGGTAACGCGGTCATGCGGAACCGGGTCCGGCGCCGGCTCAAGGCCGCCGCCTACGATCTGCTTCCGCTCTACTCTCCGGGTCTGGGCGATAGTGCCGGGCTGGACGTGGTCGTGCGCGCATTGCCAGCCTCTGTTCAAGCACCGTGGGCTAGCCTGCACGAAGAGCTCTCACGGGCATCGTCCCGTTTCACCAGCCGCAGTCATCTCAGTAAGGGCAGCGTCCGTTCATGAACACCGCGCTCGCAGCAGTGCTCCTCGCGCCGCGCAATGCCGCGGTGCTGGTGCTGCGTGCGTATCGTGCCGTGATCTCACCGCTCTACGGCGATGTCTGCCGGTACTACCCGTCGTGCTCGGCCTATGCATTGCAGGCCATCCAGCAGCACGGCGTGATCGTGGGTTCGTTCCTCGGCATCCGGCGCATCGCCCGGTGCCATCCGTGGGCGGCCGGCGGGGTCGACGACGTCCCCCCGGCGAAGAGGCCGCGGTATCGGGTGACCCCGTTCGGATTCGTCGTCGCCACCAGCCAGGGAAAGGCCTAGCAAGAAGTCATGCCTGACATCATCGGACTCATCCTCTGGCCCATTAAATGGGTCGTCGAGCTGATCCTCGTCGCCTTCCATTGGCTGTTCACGCAGATGGGTCTCGACCCGGCCGCGGGTCTGACCTGGGTCCTGGCCATCGTCGGCCTGACCGTGGTCGTGCGTGCGGCGCTGATCCCGATCTTCGTGCGCCAGATCAAGAACCAGCGGCGAATGCTGGAGATCGCGCCGCAGCTGAAGAAGATCCAGGACAAGTACAAGGGCAAGAAGGATCAGTTCTCTCGCGAGGCGATGTCGCGCGAGACGATGGAGCTCTACAAGAAGACCGGCACCAACCCGCTGAGTTCGTGCCTGCCTCTGCTTCTGCAGATGCCTGTCTTCTTCTCGCTCTTCCAGGTGCTCAACGGCGCGCAGAGCGGTCACGCCGGTGTCGGCCCGCTGAACGAGGAGCTTGCGCAGCAGTTCGGAAATGCGACGCTCTTCGGCGTCGCACCGCTGCACCAGAGCTTCCAGGGTGCGATGAACGCGCACCCCCCGCAGGTCGCCGTCATGATCATCGCGGCCGTTATGGTTATTCTGATGACCGGGTCTCAGTTCCTCACGCAGCTGCAGATCGTCTCGAAGAACATGTCGCCGGAGACCAAGGCGAGCCCGCAGTTCAAGCAGCAGCGCATCCTGCTCTACCTGCTGCCCTTCGTCTTCCTCTTCTCCGGTTTCGCGTTCCCGCTCGGCGTCATGTTCTACTGGCTGACCTCGAACCTGTGGACCATGGGTCAGCAGTTCCTCGTCATCCGTAACATGCCGACCCCCGGGTCGGACGCGGCCAAGGCTCGGGAGGCGCGCCTCGCGAAGAAGGGCAAGCTGGTCCAGCCGGATGGCGCGACGGTGCTGACCGTCGAGGAGCAGCCCAAGAAGCAGGTTCAGCGCGTTCAGCCGGTGAGCAAGGCTCGCGCGAAGAAGCAGGCCGGAAAGTAGTTAGGATCTTCAACCGATGACCGACGTGCAGACCTCCTCCCCCGATCCCGCCGACCTCACCGAGGTGGTGGCGGACGACGCTCCCGTCTCGACCGAGACGTCCGAGCCGACTGCTGCCGATCTTGACCGCGAGGGTGACATCGCGGCCGACTACATCGAGGAGCTGCTCGACATCGCTGACATCGACGGCGACATCGACATCGACACCCGCAACGGCCGTGCGTACATCTCGGTCAACACCGACGACGAGTCGTCGAACCTCTCGCTCCTGGCCAATGCAGACACTGTCGCCGCGCTGCAGGAGCTTACGCGACTGGCGGTGCAGAACCAGACCGGCGGTTACTCTCGCCTCATCCTGGACATCGCCGGCTCGCGCGACGCACGCCAGGCCGAGCTGGCTCGACTCGTCGACCGCGCGATCGAGCGCCTCGACGAGGGAGCGGCCGAGGCGGCGCTTCCGCCCATGTCGTCTTACGAGCGGAAGCTCGTGCATGACGTCGTGTCGGAGCGCGGCTACGTGTCGACGTCGCGAGGCGAAGGCCGCGACCGTTACACGGTCATCACCGCCGCTTAGTTTCACGTGAAACTGTGACCGACGTCGAGCACGAACCCGAGGCGGCGGCCGTCCTCTTCGGCGACCGTATGGACCTCGCCCGCGAGTTCACGCGGAACCTGGCGCAGCAGGGTGAGGAACGCGGTCTCATCGGACCTTTGGAACTCCCCCGCCTGTGGTCACGCCACATCCTGAACTGCGCGATCGTCGCTCCGCTGCTTCGACCAGGACGAGTCGGGGATGTCGGAAGCGGCGCCGGGCTTCCGGGACTGGTGCTCGCCATTGCCCGACCCGACGTGTCGTTCGTCTTGATCGAGCCGATGGAGCGACGTGTTGCGTGGCTGAATGAGCAGGTTGCTGAGCTCGGTCTCGACAATGTGGTGGTCCTCCGGGCGCGCGCCGAAGACGCCCGGTTCGATGATCCTCTCGACCAGGTGACGGCCCGTGCCGTCAGCGCGTTCCGCAAGCTTCTTCCGCTGACCGCTCCCCTGCTCCGCGATGGTGGCGAACTCGTCCTGATGAAGGGCGCTGCCGCGTCGGCCGAAGTCGAAGCCGCAACCAAGGAGACTCGGAAGTACAGGGTGACCGATATCGAGGTCCTGACCCTCGGTGAGGGTGTCCTGACGGAGGTCACGCGCGTTATCCGCGCTCGCGTGCGCTGATTGGGACCGCTCGGCGGCATAGCGGGCGCGCTTACGATCGCTCTCTGACACGCGGATCACGTGCTTCCGTTGCGTCAGAGCGGTTCTAAGGCTATGTTCCACGCGGCTCCGGACTCGGTTTCGCGTCCGCGAAGCACGTTTTGCGGTGGCAACAGTGACAGAGCATGCTCGAACGTCGTTGGCTTCTCTAGTTCGCGGTTCGCTGGTCGCCAGATTGATTGCTTCTCTTCGGGCGCGTGGCGTGATCGAGTGGCGCGAATTCTAGCGACGCCAAACGTCGACGACCGGGACTGCTGTCGCTTCGGGTGGGCGCGCCGACCGATGCGGGACTCGGGAAGCGAGTCAGCTCCCGGCGCGCGCATCACGCGTGCCCTGGTGGTTGAGACGCCGCGACGCACTTGTAGTAGCTCAGCCTCTATTGGTTCTGAACGGTCGCGGCGGCCTGTTGCACGGGCAAGAGGCTACGGTTGGCCGGCGCTGAGCCTGCGGCGACGACCGAGCGTGCTCCATTGCTCGGCGCCACTGGGCCGCTCGATCCCCGCGGCGATAGCGGGCCCTCGGTCGAGTCCGGGTAACGTTTCACGTGAAACGCCACTGCTAGGTCAGCAGGTTGGGCGGCCACGCTCACGTTCATTGGGCTGGACGACGGGCCGCTCGGTCGCTTAGCGCCATGCGGACTCGGCGCAGCCGACGTACCCAAAGGCGCCTTCGCCGCAGACTTTCCCATGAGAGATCAGGAACCGAGGATTCGGGTCGCTGGCTGTTTCTCTGGATCCCAGCTGGACGCAGAGAGAGGCTCGCCGCCGCGGCGGCGCGAGGCCCAGCTTTGCCCTCCCCGACCGGGCGCCGATGAGCCGAGTCCTTCCATTGAAGTGACTCCCCTGAATCGCAGCCTCCGGACTAGTAGATCATCTGCGCTTGCACAATAGTCGCCCGCAGGCGCCGTTGCCGTGCTCTTCAGTCTGGCGGTCGGTAGGCGCCACGTGGACCGTTCGGATTCGGTGCTCACCGCGCGCCGACCCTCACCGTGGCGGGGCTGCGCGCGCCGACCCTCACCGTGGCGGGGCTGCGCGGGCCGACGCTTGCCGTGGCTGGGCTGCGGGGGCCGGTGCTTGCCGTGGCGGGGCTGCGCGGGCGGGGGCATGCCGTGGCTGGATTGCGGGGGCCGGTGCTTGCCGTGGCGGGGCTGCGCGGGCGGGTGCATGCCGTGGCTGGGCTGCGCGGGCGGGTGCTTGCCGTGGCGGGGCTGCGCGGGTCGGTGCTTGCCGCAGCGGGGCTGCGCGGGCCGACCCTGACCGCAGTGGGATTGCGCGGGCCGACCCTGACCGCAGTGGGATTGCGCGGGCCGACCCTGACCGCAGTGGGATTGCGCGGGCCGACCCTGACCGCAGTGGGACTGCACGAGCCGGCGCTCCTCGCAACGGAACTGCGCGGCTCATCGCAGCGAAATTGCGCGAGCGGACGCTTGCCGCAGCAGAATTGCGCGAGCCGACCCTGACCGCAGCGAACTGCGCGAGCCGACGCTCGCCACAGCGGGACGGCGCGCGGCTGTCGCGCCCTTTGTGGGCGCGATGTTGTTTCACGTGAAACAGCGCGGTTGCGCCGCTTGACGTGCGTGAAGCGGAGCGTCACCAAAGGTGCGAGCGCTTGGAGTCCGGCAGACCGTCTGATTCGCGCCGCTCTGCTCTCCACTATGGGGTGCGCGCTCGACTCCCCTTTGCTCCTCCCCCGATCGACCTTCTGTGCACCCCCTTCATCTTTCGGCAGGGGGAGCGCAGGAACGGGCCCGGGTAAGGCGACGGAGGCCGCGGCATGTACGCAGGCATCCCCTGGCGTCTCAACAGCAGGCATTCGGAATGCGATGCGGCCAGAAAGAATTGCGGCGGGATTCCCCTGAGACGCGCGCCCTGGGACGCGGTCGATCAATCCGCTTAGCAAGTCGGGGCCACTGCTCGCAGAAGCTAGACGGGCGCGACTCAGGCGGGCAATGGGCTTGTCCGGTGCGAGTGGAAGACCGGTCGGACCTCGGGCGTCGTGGCGGGCGGGTCAGACTCGACGAGCGCTACCCACCACCCCTTGGGCACGATCTGGCCAGTACCGCGTCGACCCCCGGTAGGCAAGGAGTGCGATTGGCGGGATCCGCTACTAGTCCCGCGTGAACCACTCGACGTTAACGGGCGAAAGCACTGCGTGTCCACCCGGATGGGCTGAACCGGGTCCCGCCGACTTCCCCGGTAGGCTACCGCTGCGACGCCCGGTGGCCAACCTGGCTACCGTGGTACCCGCTGCCACAGGGGAACTCGCGTGACCCAAGCAGTCGCCTATCCTCGCTCCGTGCAGGATCCTGGGGTTCGACGCGCTACGCGACTGGCACTGGTCACCTACGTGCGTTTCACGTGAAACGTGGGTTGGGCGGCGCAGAGGCTCGCTTGGCTGGAGATGTTCGGCTGAGGCACCGACGGTTACAGGCACACGTCCGACCGGAGGTACGCGAGGCAGAAACCGACGTTTCACGTGAAACGACACCACTTCGTCCCCACCGATGCGCGCGAACGGAACGACACTTCTCCACAGGTTGCGCGCCGCGCCGAAAGCGTCAGACATCCGAGTTAGAGTGGTTCACGGGTGCGCTGCTGGTGTGCCGACGACCAGCCGGAAGCCGGTGCCACGCATCATGGAGCGACGCGAGTTTCACGTGAAACAACCCCATCAAGACGAGCACGATCAGGACGAGCACGGCGGAGTAGGTGAGATCGACAGCGTGACGGATGCCGAAACGACAGACGACAGCTTTGATGTAGGCACTCCCCTGGCGGAGGAGATTCAGGACCTGGCCCGCCGCCGGCAGGTGATCGCATCCACGACGCTGCCCCTTCCGTCGCAGACGCGCATTTTTACCATCTCCAACCAGAAGGGTGGGGTCGGGAAGACTACGACAGTGGTCAACCTGAGCGCGGCGCTCGCCAAGTCGGGCGCACGGGTGCTGGTGATCGACCTCGACCCGCAGGGCAACGCATCGACGGCCCTCAGCGTCGAACACCGCGAAGGTACGCCGAGCGTGTACGACGTGGTCGTCAACGACCGGGAGCTTGAAGAGGTGATTCAGAAGAGCCCGGAGTTCGATGGCCTCTTCGTCGTCCCGGCAACCATCGATCTTGCCGGCGCCGAGATCGAGCTCGTCTCCATGGTGGCGCGCGAGCAGCGGCTGTCACGCGCCCTCAACCGCTTCCTCGACGAGTACGACATCGACTACGTGCTCATCGACTGCCCGCCGTCACTCGGTCTGCTCACCATCAACGCGTTCGTGGCCGCGAGCGAGGTTCTCATCCCCATCCAGTGCGAGTATTACGCGCTCGAAGGCCTCAGCCAGCTGCTGAAGAACATCCAGCTGATCGAGCGTCACCTGAATCCCAAGCTGCAGGTGTCCACGATCCTGCTGACGATGTACGACTCCCGCACCAACCTCGCTCACCAGGTGGCCGCGGACGTTCGCGAGCACTTCCCCAACGAGGTGCTCGACACGATCATCCCGCGCTCCGTCCGCATCTCCGAAGCTCCGAGCTACGGCCAGAGCGTGATCAGCTACGACACCAACTCCAGCGGTTCCCTCTCCTACATGGAGGCGGCCGCCGAGATCGCACGAAGAGGAGTACCCCGCTAATGGCAGCGAAGCGCACCGGATTGGGCCGAGGAATCGGCGCCCTCATCCCGACCAGCGACCAGTCCGCTCGTCCCGTCGACGTGTTCTTCCCGGACAACAACGCCGGAGGCGCAGCAGCGCGCTCCTCGGTCGCGGTCGCTGAGCGCGAGGATGACCTCGTCGCCGTTCCTGGAGCCCGCCTCGCGAGCATCTCCCCCGCCGACATCGTCCCGAACCGTGTCCAGCCGCGCACCGAGTTCGACCGAGACGCCCTCGACGAGTTGATCGCCAGCATCCGCGAGGTCGGGGTGCTTCAGCCGGTGGTCGTGCGCCCGCTCCCCGACGAGCCGGGCCGCTACGAACTGATCATGGGTGAGCGTCGCCTGCGTGCCACCAAGGAGCTCGGGCTCGACACCATCCCCGCAGTGATCAAGGACACTGCGGACGAGGACATGCTCCGGGATGCGCTGCTGGAGAACCTCCACCGCAGCCAGCTGAACCCCCTGGAAGAGGCGTCCGCCTACCAGCAGCTCCTGGCCGACTTCGGCATCACCCAGGAGGAGCTGGCGACCAGGATTGGTCGCTCGCGCCCGCAGATCACCAACACCATCCGTCTTCTCAAACTGCCGGCATCGGTGCAGGCGCGTGTCGCCGCCGGCGTGCTCAGCGCTGGGCACGCCCGCGCGATCCTGTCACTCGGTGACGACCAGGAGGCGATGATCCGCCTTGCCGACAAGATCGTCAACGAGGACCTCTCCGTGCGGGCTGCCGAGGCGGCCGCCAGCAAGACCCCGAAGCCTCCGCGCACCAAGGCGACGGCAGGTCGCCACCGGGGTCATCTGGATGAAATTGCTGGTCAGCTGGGAGATCGGCTGAACACTCGGGTGAAGATCTCCCTGGGTGCGCGCAAGGGCCAGATCGTCGTGGACTTTGCCACCATCCAAGACCTCAACCGGATCCTCGACGAGATCGGGCAGCCCAGCTACAGCTGACAGGCCCGAGGACTCGGTCCGGAAACGGCGCGGCGCGGGATCAGGCGTCGGCGATCGCCGCGGCAGCCAACGCCGCGTACACCTCGGCCGGCTCACGCCCGGAGGCGCTGATCGCCTGCGGCATGATGGACGTCTCCGTCAGTCCCGGCAAGACGTTCGCCTCGAGGAACCAAGGCGTTCCAGCGCTGTCGACAATCAGGTCGATCCGCGAGAGATGCCGCAGGCCCAGCGCATTGTGGGCGGTGCGCGCCGCTTCGGCCACGGCCTCCAGCACCTTCTCGTCCAGCCGTGCGGGCACGTAGAACCGGGTCTCCCCCGCGTTGTACCGCGCGTCGAAGGTGTACACACCATCGACGGGTTCGATCTCCACCGCGGGAAGGGCCTCCGGGCCATCGCCGGTGTCCACCACGGCGACCGAGACCTCCACGCCCTCGACTTTGCGTTCAATCAGGGCGACATCCGAATACGTGTAGGCGTCGACCATGGCGCGCGGCAACTCCTCGGCCGACGTCACAATGGTGACGCCCTGCGCGGACCCGCCCTGGGCGGGCTTCACGACGACCGGGAGGTCCAGTCCCGAGAGCACGGTGGTCAGTACGCTCCCCGCCCCGAGCTCGCGGAAGGTCTCCTGCGGAAGGGTGACCGACTCCGGTGTGGCGACTCCGGCACGGGCGACGATCGTCTTCGCGGTCGGCTTCGACCAGGCGAGACGGGAGGCGTCGGCCCGCGACCCCACAAAGGGCACGCCGGTGATCTCCAGCAGGCCGCGCAGCGCCCCGTCCTCCCCACTCGCGCCGTGCAGCGCCGGCCACACGACGTCGGGCGCGGACTCCTCCAGGAAGGCGAGCAGTGAGGCGTCCGGGTCGCGGAAGGTCACCGTGTGGCCGAGCGCGTTCAATCCGTCCGCCACGCGGCGTCCTGTGCGCAAGGACACGTCGCGTTCGTGCGAGATCCCACCGGCGAGGACCACAACATTCAGTGCAGCTTTTTCAGCCATGATCAGGTCTTTCTCTAGCGCAGATCGGTCGGTGGGTTGGCGCTCGTTCGGCTTCGGCGCTGAGAGGCTTCGAGAGGTCCCGTGCCGGCGAAGGTGTCGAGCAGGTCCTGCTCTCCGCCGATCACGTTCGCGAGCCGGCGCACGCCGACCCGGATGTTCTCCGGTGTCGGGTAGCAGAAGGACAGGCGGATGTTCTGGGCGCCCGATCCATCGGCGTAGAAAGCCGTGCCCGGTGTGTAGGCCACCAGCTCGGTCACGGCGCGAGGGAGCATGGCCTTCGAGTCGAGGTGCGGCGGCAGGGTGAGCCAGACGTAGAACCCGCCGTTCGGGTCGGTCCAGCTCAGCTCGGGCAGGTGTTCGTTCAGTGCGGAGATCATCGCCTCCTTGCGCTCCCGGTAGACGCCGCGGAAGGTGTCGATCTGCGCCTTCCAATCCGCGTCCTGCAGGTACTCCGAGATCACGAGCTGACTGAACGAGCTGGGGCTCAGTACGGCCGCCTCGTTGGCGAGGATGAGCTTCTCGCGGATGGCGTGCGGCGCGAGCGCCCATCCCACCCGGAATCCGGGAGCCAGTGTCTTGGAGAACGTCCCCAGGTAGACGACGCCGTCCTTCTCGACCGAGCGCATCGCCGCGGGCGGCTTCTCGTCGAAGTAGAGCAGACCGTACGGGTTGTCCTCCAGCACCAGGATGTCGTTCTCTCGCGCGATCGCGAGGATCTCCAGGCGACGTTCCCACGTGAGGGTGACGCCGGCGGGGTTATGGAAGGTCGGCACGGTGTACAGGAACTTCACGCGTCGTCCGGCCGCCTTCAGCCGGGCGATGTGCTCGCGCAGCGCCTCGGGGATGAGGCCGTGCGCGTCCATCGGAACATGGTCGACCTCGGCCTGGTACGACTTGAAGATGACCATCGCGGTCACATAGCTCGGGCCCTCGGCGAGCACGACGTCGCCCGGGTCGATGAAGAGCTTGCTGAACAGCTCCAGAGCATGCTGCGAGCCGGTGGTCACGACGACGTCGTCGGCGCTGCCGCTGATGCCCTCGAGCGCCATGACCTCGAGGATCTGCTCGCGCAGCGCGGGAACGCCCTGACCGGAGCCGTACTGCAGGGCGACCGCTCCCCGCTCGCGCATGACGCGATCCATCGCGCCGACCACCAGGTCTTGCGGGAGGGCTGAGACGAACGGCATGCCGCCGGCCAGCGAGACCACCTCGGGGCGGCTGGCGACGGCGAACAGGGCTCGGACCTCACTGGCGGCGAGGCCGCTCGTACGCTGTGCGTAGTGGTGATACCACGGGTCCAGATTGTTGCCCCGCTGCTGCGGAGTGCCCTGTTCGATCACGTGTGAGTTCCGTTTCTCTGCCGTTGAGCCATGCTATGGGGGCGACGCACTGCGGAGAAAATCGTGCGTCGCCGGGTACGAAAAAGACCCGCCCGGCGGGTGAGCGCCGGACGGGTCTGAAGAGGACGGGTCGCGCTACGCGAGGTAGGCGGCCAGGTCGGCCTCGAGGGCGGGCTTCGGCTTGGCGCCGATGACGGTCTTGACGACCTCGCCACCCTGGTAGACCTTCATCGCGGGGATGGAGGTGATCTGGTACTTCGCAGCGGTCTGCGGGTTCTCGTCGACGTTGAGCTTGACGATCTCGATCTTGTCGGCGTGCTCGGAGGCGATCTGGTCGAGGATCGGGCCGACGGCGCGACACGGACCGCACCACTCAGCCCAGAAGTCCACCAGAATGGTCTTCTCGCTGTTGAGGACGTCCTGCTCGAAGCTGGCGTCCGTAACCGAACGTGCTGCTGACATTTTCTTGTATCTCCTTATGCGGTGGTCGTGAGTTCGAGGTCACCCGACGCGCCATCCGCTGCGCTGTCGAGCAAGTTCTGGGGAAGCGTCGTCAGGTAGTGCTCCGCGTCCAGCGCGGCGACCGTACCGGACGCGGCGGCGGTGACCGCCTGGCGGTAGGTCGGGTCGATCACGTCACCCGCGGCGAACACGCCGGGCAGGTTCGTCTTCGAGCTCCGGCCGTCGACCGCGATCGTCCCCTCGGGGGTCAGGTCTAGCTGACCGTGCACCAGGTGGACGCGCGGGTCGTTGCCGATCGCGATGAACAGACCGTGCAGCTGAAGCTCGCTCTCCTCGCCCGTGACCAGGTTGCGGAGGGTGATGTTCTGGACCTGCTCGTCGCCACCGATCGCCACGACCTCGGAGTTCCAGATGAACTCGATCTTGTCGTTGGCGAACGCGCGATCCTGCATGATCTTGGAGGCGCGCAGCGAGTCGCGGCGGTGGATGACGTACACCTTGTCGGCGAAGCGTGTGAGGAAGGTGGCCTCCTCCATCGCCGAGTCGCCGCCGCCGACGACCGCGATGGTGCGCTGGCGGAAGAAGAACCCGTCGCAGGTGGCGCACCAGGAGACGCCGTGGCCGGAGAGGCGCTCCTCGTCCTCCAGGCCCAGCTTCCGGTACGCGGACCCCGTCGCGAAGATCACGGCGAGAGCCTCGTGCACGGCGCCCGATCCGAGCGTGACGCGCTTGACCTCACCGGTCAGGTCGACGGAGACGACGTCGTCGAGGACGATCTCGGTGCCGAACTTCTCGGCCTGCGCCTGCATCTTGAACATGAGGTCCGGGCCCATGACGGCCTCCGGGAACCCCGGGAAGTTCTCGACCTCCGTGGTGTTCATCAGCTCACCCCCGGCCTCGACCGAGGAGGCGATCAGCAGCGGCTTCAGATTGGCGCGGGCCGCATAAATGGCCGCGGTGTAACCGGCAGGGCCGGAACCGATGATGATGATCTGCCGCACGGCGGAACTCCTTGACCTGATCGCGACACCTTCGTCTGGAGGCGTCGACCTGTAGAACACATCCTAGGCGGATGCTATTCCGTGTCACCTGGGCGTGCGTGAACGCCTTCCGGCGCGGCCCAGAAGGGGCGCGAGACCGGCCTCCAGGTCGGGCGACCGCAGCATCCCGAGGAACCCGACGTAGACGACGAGCATGACCACGCCGACGATCGCCGTGGCGACCACCGCAGCGATCGGGCCGCTCACGGGGAACGCCCCCTTCTCTACACCGCCGAGGATGATCAGGAAGCCCGCGCCGGCGGCCATGGCGGCAAGGGCGGCGACGAGGAAGCGCCAGAGCGAGCTCAGGATGCGCGCCCCATCCACTCCCCCGGTCCGGCGGCGCAGCAGCGCGAAGGCCAGGACCGCCTGCACGAAGCTGGCGATCGAGACCACGAGGGCGACGGCAGCGGCCCGGTTCGGGGCGGGAACCAGGAAGCACAGCAGCACGCCGGCGAGGATGACGGCGACCTGGGCCAGCGTGAAGAAGAACGGGGTGCGCGTGTCTCCCAGCGAGTAGAAGGCGCGCTGAGCCATGAAGACGAGCGAGAAGGGCACCAGACCGACCAGGTACGCGATGAGGACCAGCCCCATCGCCTGATAGTCGCCGGTGAACACGCGAGCGATCGGGTACGCCGTGACGATGAGGGCCGCGGACGAGAAGACGATGAGGAACATGATCGACCGTGCCGCCGACGAGAAGTCCTGACGGAAGTCGGCGGTTGCGCCCCGGTGAGCGTGCTCGGCCATGCGCGTGTAGAAGGCGGTCACGATGGAGACGGCGATGATGCCGTGCGGGAGCATGAAGATCAGCCACGCGTTCTGCATGACGAAGGGACCGGCGTTGGCCTCTCCCGCCGAGTTGGAGACGTTCGTCTCGACCAGACCCGCGATCTGGGTGGCGATGAGCATGGCGAACGTCCAGCCCGCGGCCTTGCCCGCCGTCCCGAGGTTCACCCCGCGCCAGCCGAAGTCGAAACGGAAGCGGAGCCCGACCCGCCGCCAGAAGACGAACAGGATGAGCGCCTGCACCGCCACGCCCAGGGTGGCACCGCCGGCGAGCAGGGCGATCATCCAGAACGACCAGCCGCTGTCGTGCTTGCCCGAGGCGGCGGTGCCGAAGGCGAGGATGAAGGCCGCGAGCAGCACGATGGCGATCACGTTGTTGACGACCGGCGCCCAGGTGAACGGCCCGAAGGACTTGCGCGCGTTCAGCACCTCGCCGAGCAGTGTGTAGAGGCCGAGGAAGAAGATCTGCGGCAGCGACCAGTAGGCGAATGCGGTGGCGAGGTCCTTCTGGGCCGCGGGGATGCCGAAGAGGGACACCAGGACCGGTGCGAGGAACGTGGCGACCACCGCTACCGCGGCGAAGACGACCATCCCGAGAGTGACGAGCTTGTTGATGTACGCGCGGCCGCCGTCCGCGTTGACGGAGGCGCGGACGATCTGCGGGACGAGGACGGCGTTGAGGATGCCCTGCGCGATGATCGCGTACACGCTGTTGGGGACGATCGTCGCCGTGCCGTAGGCGTTCGCGGCGAAACTGATGGCGCCGATCGCCTGCACCAGCAGCCACGCCTTCGCGAACCCGAGAAGGCGCGACACCAGGGTGCCGGAGGCGAGGAGCGCGCTGGCGCGGCCGACGCTAGCCACCGGGCCGCTCCTCCGGGGGCGATGCCGCAGTGGAACCCTCTGACGGGGTTACGTCCTCGGCGCCCCCGTCGCCCTGCGCCTCGGCTTGCCCGTCTTCGGCCGCCTCTGCGGCATCCTCCGCGCGCTTCGACCGTCGTCGCAGGATGTTCCGGACGATCCCGAAGCCGAACAGCAGCACCAGCAGGATGCCGAAGATCAGCGCGCCGATGCCCTCCCAGTCGGCATGCACATCCACCGTCACCGAGGTGGGGTCGCCGATGGGCACGCCGGTCGGGCTGTACAGATGCAGCGACAGCACGACCTGGCCGTTGCCCACCTTCGCCTTGACGGGGATGAGGACGGTGGCTCGCGAGTCCTTGACGATGCGCTTCGTGGTCGACTGGTCGACCTCGAGCCGGCCGTTCGACGGCGCGGCGGTCAGCACGATCGTCACGGCTTCGTCTGTGAGGCCGTTGCTCACCGTGAAGGGAATGGACCCCTGGGCGCTCACGAGGTTGACGTTCTCCGTCGGCAGGATGCGGATGGAGTGCAGCGTCTTGTCCGTCGTCGCCCGCTCCTTCGCGACGGCGGCGTTCCAGTCCGTTCGCGGGTTCAGCCACGAGACGGCGAGCAGTGCGAGCAGATCCGAACGGGTACGGCCGGTCAGTGTCGTCGGGTCGTCGAGCACCGTGGCGAACTGGCCCAGCGCGACCTCGTCCTGGATGAGCGCGCGGACGCCGGTGATGCGGTCGGCGCTCTCCGGAGTGTCGACGAGGTCGAAGCCGGTTGTCTGCGGCGCGCCGGCGATGGCCGGGAAGGAGGCCGGGGCGGACCACGGGGAGGAGAAGAGTGCGTTGAGCGTTCGCTCGAACTGTGTTCCGCTCGACGGCCAGGAGCGGTCGAGCGCCACGAGGAGTCGGCGCGCGTCGCCGGACTCCTGCGCGATGAGTTCGAGCTGCGCGTTCACCTTCGACATGGCCGAGTTCCACGCGACGTCGCTGGGGGCGGAGATCGCCTGGCGCAGTGCGTCGCTCAGCGGCTGATCGGAGGCCAGGATGCGGGTGTCGCCCGAGCTCAGGGTGGCGTTGGGGGTCGTGCTCAGGTCGGTGGCGTTGGTGTTGCTGCCCGAGACGATGGTGGTCTTCAGCCCGGCTGCCGCGAGCGGCGCGAGGTCGGCACGACGGACCGTCTTGTCGCCCGGCCAGGCGATGCCGGTGAGGGTGTAGTCCCAGGCCAGCAACTCATCCATCGTCGGCAGGACGGGGCCCGGGCTGGTCGTCGGTGTCGGGGTGGGCGTCGACGTCGAGGTCTTCGGTGTCGGGGTGGGCGTCGCCGTCGCAGGCTCCCCCACGGGAGTGGGTGCGGGAGTGAAGTTCTTGGGGTCGATCGCGTACGAGAGAGAGGTCGGCTGCAGCGGCGTCGGGAGGCCGGCCTGAATCTGCCCGGCGAGGTCCGCATCCCCGTAACCCAGTGAGAAGGTTTCGTTCGGCAGGTCGGCCAGCCGCTCCAGCCAGTCGAGCGCACTCGCCGGGGCTGCGTTGCCGAGGGCACGGATCGAGGCGATGATCATCGGATCGATGCCGACCGTGACGGTGGTGTGCCCGGCGAGGCCGTCGAGTTCGCGGGTCAGGATGCCGTTGGGCGCCGTGTAGGTCGCGAGGTCGTCTGCCGCGATGATCCCGTTCGTGCCCGACGGTGTGACGATCGGCAGAGCGACGTTGACGCTGGCCTGTTTTGCGGATCCCCCCGGATACCAGACGGCGGAGCCGCGCGCGGTGGCGTCCGAGGACCCGGCATGAACCGAGGCGCCGATCCCGAACACGGCCGACGACGTGCGACCGGCGAACGGGAGCGAGGCCGCGGGCGCGCTCACGCGTACCACCGTGCTCGACCCCGGCTCGAGCGTATTCAGCTGCGCCTTGCCGAGGTCGACCGCACCCGAGACGGGCTCGGTGGACGCCAGCCAGGACGCCAGCGTCTTCCGGTCGTTCTGCGCCACCGGATCGACCCAGAGCGAGACGGTGCCCGACTGGAAAGCGGTGTCGGTCGGGTTGGAGACCGTGACCGAAACGCCCAGGTCTTTGCCGGGCGTCAGGACTCCTGCGTCATCAGCGGTGATGGATGCGGTCAGCTCCGTCCCGGCCGCGGCTTTTGGAGCCGGCGTGGCCGCTTCCGCGGCACTCGAGGAATGCGCGACGCCCGCGAGAACGGCGAGTGCACCGACGGCCACGGCTGCCGCCGTCATGCGCAGCAGGGCGTGAAGCGACGCACCCCTCCGGAGGGTGGGGGAGGTTGCCGTCATGCGTCGACGCGCGATCCCGACTCGGCCTCCATGTGGTCGATTGTAGAGGCCGCCTGCTGAGAGGCCGGCGAGGAGGGCCGTTAAACTGGGGCACCATGCAGAGCGTCGCCGAATCCCTCGAACGCCTCGGCGACCTCGCACGCACGCCGTCGGTCGCCCGCCTCGCCGACGCCTTCGAGGCCGCGGGGCACGAGCTCGCACTCGTCGGCGGCCCGGTGCGCGACGCCCTGATCGGCCGGCCGGTGCACGATCTCGACTTCACCACAGACGCCCGGCCCGACGACATCGTTCGGGCGGTCGGGCCGATCGCCGACGCGATCTGGGACGTCGGGCGCAAGTACGGCACGATCGGCGCGCGCCTCGGCGACGACACCGTCGAGATCACTACCTACCGGAGCGACAGTTACGACGGCACCACGCGCAAGCCGGAGGTCGAGTTCGGCGACACCCTCGAGGGTGACCTGCTGCGCCGCGACTTCACCGTCAACGCGCTCGCGCTCCGGCTGCCCGAGGTTCGCCTGGTGGATCCGTCGGGCGGCGTCGAGGATCTCATCGCCGGCGTGATCACCACGCCGAGCAGCCCCCAGATCTCGTTCGGCGACGACCCGCTGCGGATGATGCGAGCCGCCCGCTTCACCGCCCAGCTGGGCTTCACGGTCGACGAGGCCACTCGGGAGGCCATGTCGTCGATGGCCGAGCGGATCGAGATCGTCAGCGCCGAGCGCGTCCGCGACGAGCTGAGCAAGCTGCTGATGGCGGACGAGCCGCGACGGGGTCTCGAACTGCTCGTGGAGACCGGTCTGGCAGACGAGGTGATCCCCGAGATCCCCGCGCTCCGGCTCGAGGCCGACGAGCACCACCACCACAAGGACGTCTACCAGCACAGCCTCACGGTGCTCGACCAGGCGATCGGATACGAGAAGGAGCGGCATCCCGGCGAGGCGCCGGATCTCGTGCTGCGCTTGGCCGCGATCCTCCACGACATCGGCAAGCCGGCGACCCGCCGCTTCGAGCCCGGCGGGGCGGTCAGCTTCTATCACCATGACGTGGTGGGCGCGAAGCTGGCGAAGAAGCGGCTCACCGCTCTGCGGTTCGACAAGTCGACCATCGACTCCGTCGCCCGGCTGATCGAGCTGCACCTGCGGTTCTTCGGCTACGCCGATGCTCACTGGACCGACTCGGCGGTACGCCGCTATGTCCGTGACGCCGGCCCGGAGCTCGAGCGCCTGCACATGCTCACGAGGGCCGACGTGACGACCCGCAACCGGCGTAAGGCCGACCGCCTGGGCTTCGCCTACGACGATCTCGAGACCCGCATCCGCGAGCTCCGCGAGCAGGAGGAGATGGATGCGGTGCGCCCGGATCTGAACGGAGAGCAGGTGATGAGCATCCTCGGCATCCGTCCCGGCAAGGAGGTGGGGCAGGCGATGCGATTCCTGCTCGAGCTCCGCCTCGACGAGGGGCCGCTGGGCGAAGAGGAGGCCACGCGGCGTCTCCTCACGTGGTGGGAGAACCGCTGACCCGTCCGATCGGCTCGTGAGGACGGCCGCTCGGCGCCGATGTCGTCCACAGGTCGGGGCATCACCCGACTGTCCACAGATTCGGATTTCCGGGCTTGTGGATGCGTCACTCCGGCGAGGGTGGATGCATGACCGAGATCACCGCCGGCTGGCGCCCAGCATCCGCATCCGTTACGCTAGGGAAGTTGCCCGGGCAGAGTCCTGCCCTGGGCACGTCTATGACACCCTCCTGCTGCAGAACGTCTGCAGCCGCTGAGACCAGAGGAGGTGGGTTAGTCATGCATCAGTACGAGTTGATGGTCATCCTCGATCCCGAGATCGATGAGCGCACCGTGGCTCCGAGCCTTGACAAGTTCCTCAACGTCGTCCGGAACGACGGTGGAACGATCGACAACGTCGACATCTGGGGACGTCGTCGCCTGGCTTACGAGATCAACAAGAAGTCCGAGGGCATCTACGCCGTCGTCCAGCTCACCGCTGAGGGCGACACGACCAAGGAGCTCGACCGCCAGCTGAAGCTCAGCGAGGCCGTCATGCGCACCAAGGTCCTCCGCGCCGAGGAAGCGATCGCTCAGGTCGCCGCCGCTCAGAAGCGTGCCGACGAGAAGGCCGCCCGCAAGGCTGCCACCTCCGAGAAGGCCGGCGCCTAGTCCCATGGCCGGCGAGACCGTCATCACCGTGGTGGGAAACCTCACCGCCGATCCCGAGCTGCGTTACACGCAGAACGGGCTGGCTGTCGCCAACTTCACCATCGCGTCCACTCCCCGCACGTTCGACCGTCAGGCGAACGAGTGGAAGGACGGTGAGGCTCTGTTCCTCCGCGCCAGCGTCTGGCGCGAGTTCGCGGAGCACGTCGCCGGTTCGCTGACCAAGGGGTCGCGCGTCATCGCGCAGGGCCGCCTCAAGCAGCGCTCCTACGAGACGAAGGAAGGCGAGAAGCGCACCAGCATCGAGCTCGAGATCGACGAGATCGGCCCGTCGCTGCGCTACGCCACCGCTCAGATCACCCGCACGCAGTCGTCCGGAGGCGGACGAGGCCCGGGTGGCTTCGGCGGCGGTTCGCCTGCTGTCGAGGAGCCGTGGGCCGCATCGGCTCCGGCGGATCCCTCCGCCGGTGCGGATGTCTGGAACACTCCGGGCTCCTACAACGACGAGACCCCCTTCTAACGAGACTCGCTCCTCCGCAGAGGGGCATACATCATCAGCCCGCCGGCCGGAGGCCGGGTCGGGCGGAAAGCAAAGGAAACCATGGCTGGAAAGTCGAGCGGCGACCGCCGCAAGCCGATCCGCAAGGGCAAGGACGGCAAGAACGCCGCTCCCGCGAAGTCCGTTCGCGTGGGCGTCATCGATTACAAGGACGTCGCCACCCTGCGTAAGTTCATCTCGGAGCGTGGAAAGATCCGCGCCCGTCGCATCACCGGTGTCTCCGTCCAGGAGCAGCGTCTCATCGCCCGCGCGGTCAAGAACGCGCGCGAGATGGCGCTCCTCCCCTACGCCGGCTCTGGCCGCTAAGGAGCAACGACATGTCGAAGGTTATTCTCACGCACGAGGTCACCGGCCTCGGCTCGGCCGGTGACGTCGTCGACGTCAAGAACGGCTACGCCCGTAACTACCTCGTCCCGCAGGGCTTCGCGATCGCGTGGTCGCGTGGTGGCGAGAAGCAGGTCGAGCAGATCAAGGCGGCCCGCGCCGCTCGCGAGCTGCACACCGTCGAGCAGGCTCAGGACCTCAAGGCCAAGCTCGAGGCGACCCGCGTCAAGCTGACCGTCAAGGCGGGCCGCGAGGGCCGTCTGTTCGGTTCGGTCAAGACCGGCGATGTCGCGGACGCCGTCAAGGCGGCCGGCATCGGCGAGCTCGACAAGCGGAAGATCGAGCTCCCGAACCCCATCAAGGTCGTCGGCGACCACGAGGCGACCGTGCGTCTGCACGACGACCTCTCGGCCGTCATCAGCCTGCAGGTGGTCGCTGCCAAGTAGGCGCGACGAGGCAGAAGTGTAGCGGCGGGCGAAGGCCCGCCGCTACCTCTCGTTAAGGGTGTTTTCCCCCGTTCTGTGCACAGGGCGTGACGCTTCCCGGGCAAGCTTGAACACAGGGTTCAAGGAAGTTTTTACACACAGCCTGGGGAAAGTAAAACCGCTGTTCAGCGCCGGTTTCAGCGCCGAAGATTCTTTCTTGTCCACAGGTTTCCACACACCTTCTACACACGCTCTACGGCGTTTCGCCCACATTCTCCCCAGTTTTATCCACAGGCTGAGTTGTCAGCGCAGACAGGGGTTCGTAGGGTTGATCGACGTCGACGGACGGCGGCCGCGAGGAGCGGCGATGTCGGAGGTCGTCCCGACAATCGACCCGGGGGAACTCGTCCACGCGAAAGCGTCGAACGACCCCGCGGCGTCTTCGTCGTGCCCCGAGGCAACGGACCAGCAGAGGAGTGAACGTGTCGATCGCCCATATCGGTCTCGCCGACGGTCGTGACCCGGGCGACGCCCGCTCACCGGAGCGCACTCCCCCGCACGACCTCCTTGCCGAGCAGAGCGCCCTCGGTGGAATGCTCCTCAGCAAGGACGCCGTCGCCGACGTGGTCGAGGTGATCCGCGGCACCGACTTCTACATCCCCAAGCACGAGATCATCTACGACGCGATCCTGTCGCTGTACTCGCACGGCGAGCCGACCGACGTCATCACCGTCACAGACGAGCTGACAAAGATCGGCGAGCTCTCCCGCGCCGGCGGCGCCGAGTACCTCCACACGCTGACCAGCCTCGTCCCGACAGCAGCCAACGCGGGCTACTACGCCAACATTGTCGGCGAGAAGGCGCTGCTCCGCCGGCTCGTCGAGGCCGGCACCCGCATCACGCAGATGGGCTACAAGGCCGAGGGCGAGGTTCTGGACCTCGTCAACAACGCCCAGGCCGAGATCTACTCCGTCACGGGCACTCAGGAGACCGAGGACTACGTCCCGCTGACCGAGGCCGTCACCGTCGCGATCGACGAGATCGAGGCGGCGAAGCACAAGGACGGCTCGATGACCGGCGTGCCCACCGGCTTCGCCGAGCTGGACGAGCTGACCAACGGGCTCCACCCGGGTCAGATGGTCATCGTGGCCGCCCGACCCGCGCTCGGTAAGTCGACGCTGGCGCTCGACTTCGCCCGCGCGGCGGCGATCAAGCACGACATGCCCACCATCTTCTTCTCCCTGGAGATGGGGCGCAGCGAGATCGCGATGCGCCTCCTCTCCGCGGAGGCGACTGTTCCGCTCCAGAACATGCGCAAGGGTACCGTCGACAACCGCGACTGGACGACGATCGCATCCACCCGCGGCCGCATCAACGATGCTCCCCTCTACATCGACGACAGCCCCAACATGACCCTCGTCGAGATCCGCGCGAAATGCCGCCGGCTCAAGCAGCGCGTCGGACTCAAGATGGTGATCATCGACTACCTGCAGCTCATGACCAGCGGTAAGCGCGTCGAGAGCCGCCAGCAGGAGGTCAGCGAGTTCTCGCGTGCCCTCAAGCTCCTCGCCAAGGAGCTCCAGGTTCCAGTCATCGCACTGTCGCAGCTGAACCGTGGTCCCGAGCAGCGCGCGGACAAACTCCCCGCACTGAGCGACCTCCGTGAGTCCGGCTCGATCGAGCAGGACGCCGACGTCGTCATCCTGCTTCACCGCGAGTCCGCCTACGAGAAGGACAACCCGCGCGCCGGCGAGGCCGACCTGATCGTCGCCAAGCACCGTAACGGCCCCACCCGCACGGTCACGGTGGCGTTCCAGGGCATGTACTCCCGTTTCACGGACATGGCCCCGATCTGATCCTCACGCCACCGGTCCGAGCTCCTAACCTGGAGACGTGAGCCGCGAAGTCGAGGAGCGCAATCGGCGCCTGCTGAGAGCCCGGGACGCCATGGACCGGTCGTACGCCGAGCCGCTCGATGTGCGTGCCGTCGCGGCGGTCGCCCACATCTCGCCGACGCATTTCAGCCGCTCCTTCCGTGCCGTGTTCGGCGAGTCGCCCCACCGGTACCTGCAGCGGCGGAGAGTCGAACGGTCGATGTTCCTGTTGCGTGAGACCGAACGGCCGGTAAGCGAGATCTGTCTCGACGTCGGTTTCAGCAGCCCGGGGACTTTCAGCAGAACGTTCGTGGCGATTGTCGGGGAGACACCGGGCGCGTACCGGAAACAGCACCAGCCCGCGACCACGCCGCATTGCGTTCAGCGCGCCGTACTCCGGCCTGTCGGCGCGCCCGCTCAAATCGCGTAAGTGAGCACGTTCGGATAAGGCCGAGGCGGCCGCCGCTTCCTAGGATCAGAACAACGATCGGATCGAGCAGGCGAAGGGGCCGGAGAAGAAGATGATCACCGCGCTGAATGTCGCGTCCATCTTCGTCCTGGACAAGGACGAGGCGCTGGACTTCTACGTCGGCAAGCTCGGGTTGGAGAAAGGGAACGACGTCCAGCAGGGCACCTACCGCTGGCTCACCGTGCGCGTCCCCGGAGGCGAGACCGAGATCTCCCTCGAGGAGCCGGGGCCGCCCGTGCACGACCAGGCGACAGGGGACCAGATCCGCGAGCTGATCACCAAAGGCGCCCTCGGTGGGGGGCTCGTCTTCGTCGCGGATGACGTGCGCGCCCTGTACGCGACCCTGCGCGAGCGAGGTGTCACCGACTTCACCCAGGAGCCGACCGAGCACTTCTACGGCACCGACATGGGCGTCCGCGATCCCTTCGGCAACGCGGTCCGCATCCTCCAGCAAGGTAATGGCTGAGCGCTTTCGGGCGCGTCCCGTCAGCTGCCGTCGATCACCACGTCGTCGGCATGAGAGCCATAGAACTCCGACTGCCGCCTCATGAGCTCGCGCATCGACACGTCCGGGCCGGTGCCGTAGACGGTCCCGGCGAAGTCCAGTTCCCGCTGAATGGCCCAGATCTCGTCATGCCGTTCCGGCGGCAGGATGGATGCGGGCGACCCGACCGCGATCCATCCGATCGGGACCACGGCACCGGGCTCCAGCGTGGTGTTCACCTGGACGACCCCGTTGATGCGCACCTCCGCGCCCGTTCCGACGCGGCAGCCGGGGAAGAGCGAGGCGCCGGTCGCGATGAAGGCCTCATCGCCCACGGTGCTGCCGTTCACGTGAGCGTGCGGCCCGACCATGACCGCGGCGCCGACCCGGGCGGGGTGCCCCGACCTCCCGCGGATGACGGCGTGCTCCATGACGACGGTGTCCTCGCCGACGGTCACCTCGCCGTCCTCCGCACTGAGCACGGCCCCGTGGAGGATGCGAGCGCCGGCGCCGACCCGGACGTCGCCGACGAGGACGGCGGACGGTGCGACATAGGCGGTCGCGTGGATCGACGGTTCGATGCCGCGGTGTCGGATGAGCATGGGCCCATGATGGCCGATCCCCGCCTCGGCGGGGATCATCCTCGGGGAGGACGCGCGAACCCGTCCGAAGGCGTTCAATGGACGCATGATCGGCATCCTCCTCCCGGTGCTGCAAGGCGCAGGCAGTGTGGCGCTCGCGTTCGTGGCGTTCGCCCTGGCGTTCAGCTGGCCCTCTCTCCTGGCGCCGCTCCTCAGGCTGCGGACCGAGCGGGCTCGTCTCGCCGGGTTCGCCGGTCTGGGCCTGGTGCTCGTGCTGGCCGCATCCCTGATCTATGCGACGCCGGGCGTGCTGCTGCGTGATCCGCTGGGGCTGCTGCTCGCGTTCCCGGTTTCTGCGCTGTGGCTCATCGGTGCTGTCGCTCTGGTCGTCCGTGGGCTCATCCTGGACGGCGCTGCCCGCGCCATCTCGGTCGCGCTCGCCGTTGTGGCGGGATGCGGGGCACTAGCCGGCATCGTCTCGGCCGTCCTCGTCCAGCACGGGATGCCCGACACGGTGACGCCGACGGGCGCGTTCCTCCTCGCGGTCGGGGCGCTCGCCGCTGTCGTCTTCTGGTCCCGCGCGGAAGAGCCGGAACCGCAGCTCAGCTGACTCCGGCTGCCGCAGCCGCCGCGTCGGGCAGGGGCCGACCGCCCCGCCAGCGCCGCGAGATCCACACGACCCCGTAGCCCGCGGCGAGGATCACGACGGCGATCAGCACCACGTAGAACGCGACGGAAAGGTAGCCGTTCGGGCTCGTCTGCGGGTTCAGGAACGGGTACGGATACCACGGCGACTTCCCCGTCACCGGGTCGGCGGCGAACGGAGCGCGGATCAGCGTGTACACCGCCCAGAAGATCGGGAAGACGGCGATCCCCCACACGGAGCGCAGGCGCAGCGGTGTGCGACCCGGTGCGAACAGCCAGTCGATCAGGAGATACGCGGGCGCGATGACGTGCAGCACCTCGTTCGACCAGCCGACCGTCGTCCCCTGCGCGAGCGAGATGTTGCGCAGCAGCAGGTTGTAGACCACCCCGGTGGTCACCAGATAGGTGACGGATGCGGCGCGCAGCCCGGTGAACCATCCCGGGTCGTCGCCCCTCCGCACGATCAGCAGAACCGCGCCGATTCCGAGCACAACGACGCCCAGCACGTTCGAGTCGATGGTGAAGAAGCTGAAGAAGTTCGCAACCAGCCCGGCGACGTTCCCGCCCCGATCGCCGATGGACCGGACGCTGGTGGTGAACTGGGCGATGATCGCCGCAAGGGTGAGAAGGAAGAACACCGCGCGCAGTACCGCGAAACCGATCCGCATGCCGCGATCGTAGCGAGCGAGCGGCCGTCGGTGGGCGAACGCGCAGGAACCCGCCGACTAGAATGGTTGGCGAATCCCGTATGAAAGAGGGCCTACGTGGCTACCGCCGTCCCTGCCCAGCATTCCGACATCCACGCGCACAGCCGGTACTGGGTCGTCCCCGCCGTCCGTGCCGTCGTCGCGTTGGCCGCCGCAGCGGTCATCACGTTCACCCGGGATGCGCACACGGCGATGTTCGGCCTCATCGTGTTCGGGGTCTTCGCGATCGTCGACGGGCTCGCCACCGGCGTGCTGAGCGCACTGCTCGCCGGCCGCCGCATCACCCGCGTGCTCTTCGCAGTGCAGGGAGCGATCGGCGTGATCGCCGGCGTGCTCGCCCTGGTGCTGTCGCACTCCGGGCTCGGCCTCTTCCTTTACCTGGTGACGGTGTGGGCGGCGCTCACCGGCATCCTCGAGCTCTACAACGGTGTCCGCGAACGCGGCCGTGACGCCGCCGCCCGCGACTGGCTCATCACCGGCGCCCTGACCGCCGTGCTGGCCCTCGTCCTGCTGTTCGTGCCCGCCGACGCGGTGCTCGCGATCGGCCTGTTCGGGGCCTGGGCCGTCATCGTCGGCGTCTTCCAGGGCATCGGCGCGGCGACGTTGCGGAGCGCGGCGCACGAGCGGACCCCGTCGCGCGGAGCGGAGAGTGGATCGTGAGCCGGCGCAGCAAGAAGGATCCCCGAGTGAACCAGAGCCTGCAGCCGACGCGCCGCGACCGCTTCCTGCCCGTCGAACTGCTCGGCATCTCCGCCGCGCTCGCCGTCTTCGTCGGCCTGATCGTGCTGATCGCGACGCGGGAGTTCGTGCTCGCCGGGGTCGGCTTCGGCGTCACCTTCATCATCAGCGTCGTCCTGCTCGCCCTGTTCGCGCTCGCCTTCAAGCCGACCGAGGCCGAGGTGGAGGACATCCACGAACAGGATGCGGAGGCGCGCGCCAAGGCGCAGGCCCGCGCCGAGGGCGAAGACCGGCCCCGCGGCCACTGACCGCTCCCCGCACGTGCTGGCGGGGTCGCCGCGCCCTACAGGTAGTCGACCAGCTCCGATGCGAGACCGATGTAGCCGGCCGGAGTGAGCGCCAGCAGCCGGTTCTTCGCGGCCTGGCCGATCTCCAGCCCGTTCACGAACTCGGTCAGCGCCGCGTGGTCGACCCGCTTGCCGCGCGTCAGCTCCTTCAGCAGCGCGTACGGGTCGGTGATCGTCGAACGGCCGGCGGTGACCTCGGCCCGGATGACCGTCTGGATCGCCTCGGCGAGCACCTCCCAGTTGGCGTCGAGGTCGTCGGCGAGAGCCTGGCGGTCGATGGCGATCTGGCCGAGTCCGCGCTCGATGTTGTCGAGAGCGAGCAGCGAGTGACCGAGCCCGACGCCGATGTTCCGCTGCGTGGTCGAGTCGGTCAGGTCGCGCTGCAGGCGGCTGGTGACCAGCGTCGCGGCGAGCGAGTCGAGCACCGCGCTGGAGAGCTCGAGGTTGGCCTCGGCGTTCTCGAAGCGGATCGGGTTCACCTTGTGCGGCATCGTCGATGAGCCGGTGGCGCCCGGCTCGGGGACCTGCCGGAAGTAGCCGAGCGAGATGTACGTCCAGATGTCCGTGCACAGGTTGTGCAGGATGCGGTTGGCGTGCGAGATGCGCGAGTACAGCTCTGCCTGCCAGTCGTGCGACTCGATCTGCGTGGTCAGCGGGTTCCAGTCGAGGCCGAGGCTCTCGACGAACTCGCGCGAGATGCGCGGCCAGTCGGCGTCCGGGTCGGCCACGAGGTGCGCGGCGAAGGTGCCGGTCGCTCCGCTGAACTTGCCCAGGTGCACGCCGCCCTCGACCTGCTCGCGCACGCGCTCGAGGCGGTGAACGAAGACGGCGAGCTCTTTGCCCATCGTCGTCGGGGTCGCCGGCTGCCCGTGCGTACGGGCGAGCATCGCGTCGTCGCGGTACTGCCTCGCCTGCGCGCGGAGCTCCGCGATGACCGCCCGGAACTTCGGCAGCCACGACTCGCGCACCGCGGCGCTCACCGTCAGGGCGTACGAGAGGTTGTTGATGTCCTCGCTGGTCGCCGCGAAGTGCGTGAGCTCGGCGATGTGGTCGAGTCCGAGCGCGTGCAGCCGCTCGCGCACCAGGTACTCGACCGCCTTCACGTCGTGCTTGGTCGTCGCCTCCAGCTCGGCGAGCCGGTCGATCTCCGCCTGCCCGAACTCGTCGGCGAGCGCCCGGAGCATGGCCTTCTGCTCACCGGTCAGCGGGGAGGAGCCGAACATCCGGTGCTCGGTCAGGTAGATCAACCACTCGACCTCGACCTGGACGCGTGCACGGTTCAGACCGGCCTCCGACAGGTGGTCGCCGAGGCCGATCACGGCGGACCGGTAGCGGCCGTCGAGGGGGCTGAGCGGCTGGGGAGGCAGGGCGGACATGGTGCTCCTCGCGGGATCAGGCGGCGGGTACCCGACCATTCTCCCGCACGCGCGCTGCGCCCGCGGACGTCAGTCTCGGCGGACAGGCCGGATGAGCAGCCCGAGCAGCCAGGCGATGATGCCCAGTACGAGCGCGCCGAGGACGCCCCACCAGAAGCCGTCGATGTGCAGTCCGAAGCCCATCGCGTCGCTGATCCACGACACGATGAACAGCAGGAACGCGTTGACGAGCAGCGAGATCAGCCCGAGCGTGAGGATGTACAGCGGGAACGCGACCACCCGGATGACCGTGCCGACGATCGCGTTCACCACGCCGAAGATCAGCGCGATGAGCAGGTAGGTCAGCACCGTGGCGGTGGTGTCCGGAGCGTACGGGTGCACGGTCACACCGCTGACGATCAGCGTCGTGAGCCAGAGGGCGAGGGCGTTGACGATCAGTCTGAGCAGGAATCGCATGGCTTCATCCTTCCAGTGAGCGGGGTCGGGGTACAGGGGTGGCGCTAGAGTCGGCGCGTGGCGAGAGCGGATGGGCTGATCGAACCGGAGCCGTTGCGGGCCGTCCCGGCGAAGAAGGTGTACCCGCCACTGCAGTGGTGGCCGCTCCGCGTGATGAACCCGTGGCACAAACTCGCGGTGCTCGTCGTGCAGAACGCGGCGATTCGTCTCGTCAGCCTCGGCCTCGGTCTGGTGCTTCCGGCCATGGTGAACTCGGTGGTCACCCAGACCCTCGTGGTTGTCACTGTCATTGCGACGGCGCGCTCGTTCCGCGGCTTCGGAGAGCCCGTCGCCGCGCCCAGGGCATGGTGGAGGCTGTCGGCACGCCCGCTGATCGGCTGGTGGCTGGCGGCGATGTACCTCCTCGGCGCTTCCACCCCGCTCTTCGACCCCCGCCTCCGTGACGCGGGCTGGGCGATCGTGTTCGTGGAGACCGCCTTCTTGGGCCTCGCTTTCCTCAACTCGTCGATTCGCCTCACAGCCCGGCGGCGTCATCCACAGATCTAGGGAATTCCTCCCGCGGTATGCGGGCGCGGCTAAGTTGGGTCTGTGAGTTCGGATGACACGCTCGGCGTGAGACTACGGCCCGAGATCGTCGCGGTGCCCGCCTACAGGCAGGGTCGACCCGCGCCGGCGGACGGCTTCAAGCTGTCGAGCAACGAGAATCCCTTCCCGCCGCTGCCCTCGGTCGTCGAAGCCGTGGCGGCCACCCTGCGCGAGCTCAACCGCTACCCGAATGCGGGCGGGGCCGATCTGCGCGAGCGCCTGGCAGAGCGGCACGGCGTGAGCGTCGGCGAGGTCCACCTCGGCAGCGGCTCCGTTGCGCTGCTCTCGCAGTTGATCTCGGCCGCGGCCGGTGTCGGCGACGAGGTCGTGTACTCCTGGCGGTCGTTCGAGGCCTACCCCGGTCTGGTGACCGTCGCGGGCGCGACCAGTGTGCAGGTGCCGAACCGTCCGGACGGCAGCCACGACCTGGAGGCGATGGCCGGCGCGATCACCGAACGCACGCGCGTGGTCATCGTCTGCACGCCCAACAACCCCACCGGCACCATCGTGACCGCCTCCGACTTCGAGGCGTTCATGGCACGGGTGCCGTCCGACCTGCTCGTGCTGCTCGACGAGGCGTACTACGAGTTCGTCACCGACGATGCGGCTGTCGACGGCATCCCGCTGCTCTCCCGCTACCCCAACCTCGTCGTGCTCCGCACGTTCTCGAAGGCGTACGGGCTCGCGGCGCTGCGTATCGGCTACGCGGTCGGCCCGCAGGCGGTGCTGGATGCTGCCCGCTCGGCGGCCATCCCGCTCTCGGTCACCGACGCGTCCCGCGTCGCGGCCCTCGCGTCCATCGAGGCGGAGGACGAGCTGATGGAGCGCGTCGCTCGAGTCGCGATGCGCCGCGACCGGCTCCGCGACGCTCTGCTCGAGCAGGGCTGGGCGGTTCCGGAGGCACAGGGCAACTTCGTCTGGCTCGCAACCGGTGAGCAGACCGCGGAGGCCAACGACGCCTTCTTCGACGCCGGGCTGACCGTGCGGGCTTTCCCGCCGGAGGGCATCCGCATCAGCGTCGGCGAGGAGGAATCTGTGGAGAAACTCCTGCAGGTCACGGGTGATCTTGTGCGGAACCTACCAAATGGGCACCCGGGCAAGCGGTTAGGTTAGACAGGTGGTTGCGACGAACGAGATCCCGCGCCCGGCGAACACCGTCCAGCTGCTGACCGCTGACGGCCGGTTCCAGCCGAGCGAGACGTCGGCCGAATACCTCCCTTACCTGGAGCGGCTCGACGAGAACGACTACCGCCGCTTCTACCGCGACATGGTTCGCGTGCGCGCTTTGGACCATGAGGCGGCGAACCTGCAGCGGCAGGGACAGCTCGGGCTCTGGGTCCCGAGCGAGGGGCAGGAAGGTGCCCAGGTCGGCTCGGCGCATGCCGCCAAGCCGCAGGACCACCTCTTCCCCTCCTACCGTGAACACGCCGTCGGGATGGTCCGGGGCATCGATCCGATCGGGATCATCGGCCTCCTCCGCGGCACGACGCACGGCGGATGGGACCCGACCGACCCGGCCGTCGGCAACTTCCACCTCTACACGCTCGTCATCGGCTCGCAGACCCTGCACGCCACCGGCTACGCGATGGGCATGAAGCTCGACGGCAAGGTCGGTACGGGCGACCCGTCGAAGGACGAGGCATCCATCGTGTACTTCGGCGATGGCGCGACCAGCCAGGGCGATGTCAACGAGGCGTACGTCTTCGCGGCCAGCTACCAGACCCCGCAGGTGTTCTTCCTGCAGAACAACCACTGGGCGATCTCCGTGCCGGTCAGCACGCAGTCGCGTACCCCGCTGTACCTCCGGTCGAGCGGGTTCGGCATCCCGGGCGTCCAGATCGACGGGAACGACGTGCTCGCGGCCTACGCCGTGACCGCCAAGCACCTCGACGACGCCAGGAACGGCGAAGGCCCCAGCATGATCGAGGCCCTCACCTACCGGATGGGCGCTCACACCTCCAGCGACGACCCGAGCAAGTACCGCACCGACGAGGAGCTGGCCTCCTGGGCCGAGCGCGATCCGATCCGCCGCTTCCGCGTCTTCCTCGAAGAGCAGGGCGTCGGGCAGGGCTTCTTCGACAGTGCGGACGAAGAGGCGGCCGACCTCGCCGCCGACATTCGCCGACGCACGCTCGAGCTGACACCGCCGTCTGTCGCGTCGATGTTCCAGCACGTCTACAGTGAGCCGCATCCCGTGACGGACGAGCAACGACGCTGGCTCGAGGAGTACGAGGCGTCGTTCGGAGGTGACGCATGAGTGACGTGAGGAGCGAGGCCGAGTACGTGGAGGCCGAGCTGATCGAGAATCCGGGCGATAGCGCAGAGTCACGCGACGACGGGGCGTCCGGCGACACCGCGTCGCTCGACACGCAGGCGATCGATGTCGTCGAAATCATCGAGAGTGACCCCGGCTCGCGGGTGCTCGAAGAGCACGTCGCCGAGCAGGAGTGGACGCGTGAATTCGTGATCGACGATGAGCAGGAGACCGACCGGGTCGAGGAG